>JAAVZT010000005.1 GCA_022791775.1 Bacilli bacterium | reverse complement strand
TGGATGGTATTTGCTAATGGTGGTATTTGTTGGAATGCTTCTCGTGTTGGACAAAGTATGTACCGTGTTAATGGTGTTCCTGCAACAGGTGCTTACCAAGTAGGCCACGAATTATATATCCAATATTATCAAGATGCGAGTGGTAATGGTTATTGGTCACCAAGATATGGTAACTGGAGTGGTGCTGGAAGTACTTGGGGTGGAGGCAATCCATATCGTTACATATTTAACTGGAATAATAAATATTTTACCGATAAGCATATTAGTGGTTCTAAAGTAGCATCAAGTACAGGATATCTATATTTAGGACAAGCTAACTTAAATAGATATGAAGATTACAAAAAATCTTTATACTTAAATTTAACTGCTAATTCTTATAGTGATGACAATAAAAAATTAGAAACCTATTTTAAATCTTTAGAAGTTAACAATATAAATTTGGATACTTATGATTATATAATAAATCTTTACAAAAAGATGAGTGTAAAAAATGAAGGTGGAACAATCACTTCTAGTGATTGGTATGCTTTAGCAAATAAAATAATTGAAGCATATACTTATCATCCAGTTGCAATGTTTGACTTACTAAATGTAATAAGACCTTATTTAGAGGGTAGTGAGAAATTACATATTGATAGATTAGAAAAAGATGCATTAGAAAAAGCTACAAGAGCAACAGCAAATGAAACAATTCAAGGAGATGCTGTTAGAACTCATGCAAGACAGTTATTGAATAGAGCTCAACCTGATCCTATTACATTCTCATTTGATGGGGAAAATGCTGGCAAAATTATTAAAAATCCAATGTATCAACTTGCTTGGTCATATAGTTTAGATGGTGGAGCAACTTTTACAAAATTTATAAATGATGATTCACTTGAGTTAACAAAGGAAGAAATAGATAAAATTACTTCTGAAAATGATATAGTCTTTGAATTTATGGGCTTGAATGATTATAGATTTACTATAGATATTACGAAAGGATCTTTAAGCACTAATTTGTTTGGTAATGATTTAGAGAATAGAGTTGTAGGTGTCGATTTAACTTACGAATGGCGCAATAGCGAAAGTGACTCTTGGACATCTTATAGAACAGCTTCTCCAAATAACACAGGAAATAAAACCTTACATGTCAGAAGAGGAGCTACTGGAACTCAATTACCAAGTGAATCGGCAACTTATACATTTACAGAAGATAATCAACCTGATACAAGAAAATATGTATCTGTATCGCATTTAACTATAGAAGCAGTATCTACAGAAGCAACAAATAATAGTGGAGCAGCTATTTATGCAATTGATGGAAATTATAATACTAGATATCATAGTGCTTGGGATGGAAGCGATACAGAAAGGTTTATAACAATAAAATTAGATAAACCGAGATTTGTTTCAGCAGTAGAATTTGTTCCAGCAGGTGGTGGTAATGGTAAAATAAAGGATGGAACTGTTTGGGGTAGTATGGATGGTGTGAATTGGGAAATACTGTCTCAAAGAACTGGTATAACTTATTCTTCACAAGCAGATATCATCGAAGAAGCCATCAAACTTACTCAAAAATTTGAGGTAGATAATCCAAAAGAAGTACAATATGTAAAAATAGTAGCAGATCGAACAAATGGAAATTGGTTAACAGCTAGAGCATTTAATATATTCCAGGATGTCACAAAAAATCCAAGACCAACAGCTGGAGTTGGTTATAGCACTACTGAACCAACGAACAAAGAGGTAGTAGCGAGACTTCTAAATATTAGTTCAGCTAATTATGAAATATTAAGTGAAGGTGGAAACACCCATACATTTACAGAAAATGGTGAATTTACATTTAAATTTCTTGATAAAGAAACTGGTTTAGAAGGTTCATCAGTAGCTAGAGTAGATTGGATTGATAAAACAGCTCCTACTGCTACATTTGAATATACGTCAAGCTCAGTTACAAATCATTCTGTAATTGCTACATTGAAACCAAGCGAAAAGGTTACTGTAATAAATAATGGAAATTTTACGGTTGATGATGAAGGAAATATTTTTAATCTTGATGGAATTATGATTCCTGGATTAAAAGCAGATGAGAATGGTGATGTTTGGGATGTTGATGGAAATTATGTTACAAATGTAAATCCTTTTACTTATGAATTTATTTCAAATGGTGAATTTACTTTTGAATTTGTGGATACAGCTGGAAACAAAGGGACAGCAACAGCGAAAGTAGATTGGATTGATATAAATGCACCAAAAGCAACAATTCAATATGATATAAAGTCATTAACAAATGAAGATGTAACAGTAAGCATATCATTTGATAAAGAAGATGTAACTGTTACAAATAATGATGGAAAAACAGATTATGTATTTACGAAGAATGGAGAATTCACATTTGAATTTCAGGATTCTGCTGGAAATACAGGAAGTATAACTGCAATCGTTGACTGGATAGATAAAGTTGCACCTACAGCAGAATTAAAATACGAAAAACTAGAAGATAAAGTAATTGTCACAGTTATCAATCCGAGTAAGGAGATTACATTTAAAGAAGGAAATGGAATTTACGAATATACAAAAAACGGAGATTATGAAATAGTATTCTATGATTTATTAGGAAATGTTGGAAAGCTAATCGCTAAAATAGATTCATTTAAAGATGTTGAAGATAATTTAGATAAGCCAATTGATCCAGATGATAATAAACCAGAAAATCCGGATAAACCAACTGATCCAAATGATAATAAACCAGAAAATCCGGATAAACCAACTGATTCAGATGATAATAAACCAGAAAATCCGGATAAACCAACTGATCCAGATGATAATAAACCAGAAAATCCGGATAAACCAACTGATCCAGATGATAATAAACCGGAAAATCCAGATAAACCAACTGATCCAGATGATAATAAATCAGAAAATCCAAGTCAATCAACTGATACAAATGTAATTAAACCTGGGAGTTCAAATAAGCCAAATGATCCAAATGTAAATAAACCTGTGGATAATACAAATAATAATAATAATATAAACAATAATAACGAAGAAGATGATACAACAGCAGAAAATCCAAATAATAGTGAAGCAGATAATGAAGAACAAAAACCAAATACTAACAAAGAAGAAAATAAAAATAATGATTCTATAGTAAATATTGAAAAAGATTCTAAAATTAATAAACTAATGTTAGTTGTAATCACTATAATAGTAAGTTTATTAGCGATATGTATATTTGTTATTAAAAAATTAAAATAAGTTTAAAGAATTAGTTAGTGAAATTAAAAACAAAATTCAAAAGAACTTGATGAAAAGGATAAGGGAATATCCTTTTTTTATTTAATAAATTATGATATTGTTAAAAACTAAATATTAAATTTAGAAAAGAGGATTATAAGGAAAAGAATTTACTTTTTAGATTTTCAAATAATGAACTAAGTAAGAAAGATCCGGTTTTGATTGGTAACTGGCTAGCATTTTTTTAGAACAATCTCAAGTTAATAATGATGAGATTAAAACGTTATTAAAAAAAAGACTTCATAGTTACATACTATATAATTTGGGTAATAATTGCAAAGATTTTAAAGTAACTACAAATTTCATTTATTCATAATTAGAGTGAATCATATAATTCAGAATTTTCAGTATTTATAAACAAATTTATTTAATTATTTTTATGAATGAAAAAATATTATAATAGATCTGTGGTAAAGGTAATCCGCTTTTATGTAATGAGTTAGGGAATATAGATATAATTTTTTCTACATATAAAAAATCCTCTTGATGAATGTTAAGAGGATTTTTAACTTTTATAACATTATTTTTTGAGAGAACCATTTTCATTTAAGTTATTTATTCTTTGATTTTTCAGCAGTTGCAATTGTTCTTTTAGATGATAAAATTTTTCCCTTTTTGACATAGGTGATGTAGTTTGATGATTTAAAGAATCATTTGAGCTCAATTTCTGTTTTAAATATTCTTTACTTTCTTCTGTTGGAGTCATTGTTTTGATATCTTCTAATAAACTTTCGGTTAAACTATTTATTTTATCTTGTAATTCTCTATTAGTTAATTGTAATCCTAAAATATTTTTAATTGGATTAACGGATATTTCTTTTTTTTCATTTTCAATATTAGAAAAGTTTATTTTATAACTTCCAAGTATTAAACTACCACTACCTGGGTTATCTTTTGCATTTTTAAATTCAAACTCGAATGGTTTAGTGTTTATCTTTCCTTTTGAATAAACTTCTATTAATTGGCCTGTAGGATTATTACGAGCTGTAAATCTTATAAAATTTCCTTTTTCTGTTTTAAAGGTTGCGGTGCTACCTTTCGCATTATACATATAAATTTTAAATGTATCGGTCATATTTTCCTGTATATATGATTTTACCATAGCATATATTTGAATTATTCTTTCACTAATTTCATTTTTATTTAACATAAAAAATCCCCCTTTTTTATTAGCTTATTTTATCATATTATTTTGATTTGTCAACTTTTTTTATATGAGTTAGTTTTAGATTAAAATTTGCCATTGTTTTAAGTCAATTAAAATTTAATAAAAAGCATTTAATAAGGTTGATTTTTCTTTATTCTTTCGCTATTTTAATTATAGGGTGATGAAATATGAAAATTTTAGATATGGCAATTAGTGAAACAAGAAAAGATTATAAATGTTTTAATGAATTAAAAAGGTTATATCATGAAAATTCTGAATTTAAAAATATACTAGAAGAAGGATTATTAAGTGGTAAAATTCAGGGTTTTGATGAAGAATTATGGAATAAAATTCAAAATCAAAATATTCGTCGTATTAATAGTTTTGAAGATGTATTTAAAGAAGGAGCAAATCTTGGATATTGTACTGTAGCATCTAAACAATTAAGTTATTCACTTGATTCTTGCTTTTTGTGTGGAGGAGCTTTACCTATTTTAAAAGGAACAGCTAATTGTGTGGATGGATCTCATACTTGGATTTCGAGTCATGGAAAATTAATTGATACAACTCTTATGTTAATCATGGATGAGACTTTTTCAAAACATTTAGGATATATAGAGGAAAATCGTTATGATCCTCGCTTTGATCCTATTTATATGGTAGCAAAAGATTATACAAATGATCAAAACTTGAAAACTTTTAAATCTTAAGATGGGAAGCTAAATTGTTTTTTTCTCTTAAAGATGATTTAATGAAATTACAAAATTTATTTTATTGTGGTGATTTATATGGAAGATTTAGAATTAAAATTAGAGAAAAATAAATTACAGGAAATTACTACTGCTTTTCATGAAGTATATGAGGATACTGAATTGGCTTTACTTTCTTTAAAAAAAAGACCGATCTCCGATCCTTATTTGTATAGTAATCTATTAAGTCAATACGAAAACCGATTAAATATATTACAAAGTGGTTTTCATAAACCTTACTTTGCCCGGATTGATTTTGAGTCAGATTGTCAAGAAAAAAAAGAAATATGTTATCTTGGTAAGGTCGGAATACAAGATTTTGAACAAAGAACTATAACAGTAGATTGGCGAGCACCGATTGCATCATTATATTATGATAGTAACATTGGTCCTGTTTCGTATGAAGCACCTGAAGGAACCATACAGGGTTATTTGACATTAAAACGGCAATATGAAATAGAAAAAGGGCAGTTGTTATTATATCGCGATGTAGATACTGTATCGAATGATGAGATTCTAAAACCTTATTTAGGAGTAAATGCAGATAATCGTTTGAAAAATATTGTCAGTTCGATTCAAATGGAACAAAATCAAATTATTCGAGAATCTCTTCACAATAATTTAATTTGTCAGGGAGTAGCTGGGAGTGGAAAAACGACTGTTGCTTTACATCGAATTGCCTATTTAGCCTATCATTTTCGAGATGAAATTCGAAGTGATCAATATATGGTAATTGGTCCCAATACGTTTTTTATTCATTATATTTCTTCTGTATTACCAGATTTAGATGTAACACGTGTGGCAGAACTTACTTTTGAACAATTTGTTCGTCAATTTATTGGTGAAAATTTAAATATAGAAGAATTATGTTATAATTCTCCGTTAAGTGATGAAATAAATCCATATTATTTTAAAGTTTCGCTTGCATATAAAGACTTACTGGATAATTATGTAACTTATTTGGATCATGATCAAGTTGTTCCGAAGCGAAACTTTATTGTTCGAGGAATTACTATTCTTTCAGAAGAAATGGTTTTGAAAACATATCAAGAAGTAGAATCACAATTTTATACTTCTATAGAATCCAAAATAGAGCGTACCATTTTACTTTTATCTAATTATATTAAATTACATTGTAATCATTTTATATCTAAAGTTCATCAAGAAGTATCTGATTTATTTGAACATAATAACTTAACGAAAGAACAGTATCAAAAAGATTATACTTATTTAAAAAAAGAGTTAGAAAATGGTTGCATTACTTCTCTACGCAGTCATTTTAAAATAAATACGAAAAAAACTTCCCATATTTATCAAGAGTTTTTAGATCATTTAGAAGACTTTACGAGTCGGGATATAAAAAATTCTTTGGATAAAATTCGTGTTTCTAAAAGCAAATTTTCTGTGGAAGATTTACCTGGTATTCTCTATTTACATTATTTATTACACGGCTCTAGGGAATTTAAAAAATATCAGCATATAGTAGTAGATGAAGCGCAAGATTATGGATTATTTCATTTTTATGTGTTACGAAAAGTTTTATCTAATGCAACTTTTAGCATTTTTGGAGATTTAGCACAATCTATATATGACTATCGTAGTATTGATACTTGGGATGAAGTGAAAACTTTATGCTTTCAAAATAAATGTCAGATGAATTATTTATTAAAAAGTTATCGAACTACTATTGAAATTATGGAAGATGCGAATCAAATATTAGATTTTTTAAATATGAAACAATCTATACCAGTTATTCGTCATGGAGAAAGTGTGAAGTATCTTTTATATTCCGATATTTCTCTTTTAATTACAGAAATTAAGAAGTTAGAAGAGAAAGCATATCAATCGATTGCGATTATTACGAGAACAGATCAAGAAGCAAAAATTCTTTTTGAAACTTTAAAAGAAACGGGCATGTCTTTAACTTATCTTGGTTTAGATGCTGAAGAGTATTGTGGAGGTATTTGTCTTCTTAGTAGTTCTTGTTCGAAAGGATTGGAATTTGACGCAGTTATATTGGTTTCAGTTAGTGAAGCTACATATTCTTCTGAAAATGAAACAGACTTAAAAAATCTTTATGTAGCTATGACACGTGCTTTACACGAATTAATTATATTATTTCAATTGCCTATCACGAAACCTTTAGTACGAAATTTAATTTCCAAATGAAAAGAACGTTTTTATACGTTCTATTTTTTATAGTTTATTTTTGCTCCTTTTATAACTGATATAAAGGTAGTTTGATTGCTATTATTTGAAGTAAATCCACTGTATTCTTCGCTTAATTTTATTAATGCTTCTAATTTATTAGAATAATTTTTTAAAATTTGAACATAATTATTTAATTTTTGAATGCCTTGTTTATTTAGCGCTGTGGCTCCTTTGCTTAAATCACTTGCTCCTTTTGCTAAAGTATTTGTTCCGTTATTTAAAGTAATACTACCATTATATAAATCATTGATTCCAGCTTGAAGTTTAGTTATTCCATTGGTTAATTGTTTACTACCATTATCCAATTGAGATATGGCAGATTTTAAAGTATTTAATAATTCTTGTAATTTAGGATTTAGTGTTTGAATCGTTTTTATTGTTGTATCGATGGCATGATTATTTGCCTTTAATAAAGTCACTAATTCATAAGTGGATTTTAAGGATTGTAGATTTATATCATCGCCTTGATAAAGATTTAATTTTTGTTCTATATATAATTTAGAAAGTTGTTCTTCGGTCAATTTTGTTTTTTTTAATAATGATTGTATGGTTTGTATATTTTGAGTTTTTAGTTTATTTAATTCTGCAACAGATTGCGTTAAATTTATTTTGGCAAATTCTTGTTCGGCATTTTTTAGAGATAGGAGTACTTTGGTTAACCCTTTTTCTAAATTCATTGTTCCATTTTTTAACTCGTTGATTGCTTGATTGGCACTTTTTAGGCCATTTTTTAACTCGGATGATCCCTTTGTTAAAACATTCGCGCCTTGTTCTAATTCTTTTGTTCCTTGTTCTAATTTATCCATATTTTTTTGAAGCTCATACATGTTGTTATATAGCTCATCCATTTTATGAAATACTTTTAAATCGACTTCTTCTAATAATTTAGGAGTTGATACTAGGTAAATGCTGTTTAGATAAAAGTTTGTAGTTTCATAAGTGATGGTTATTTCATCTAATTCTTTTAGTTTGTCTAATTTAACACTATCATATAAGCCAGGTGCGGCAAGTCCAACTACCATATTTCTAGTTCCTGTACTAATTATTTTTCCGTTATTGATTGAAATATTTTTATTATATTTACTATCTAACATTGTTCCGACTGTAGTTACAAAGGGTGTATAAAGTTCTGTACTTGTTCCGTTTATTTTTACATGGTTTTTTAATTGATTTGATAATTTAATTTGTATTTTTATTTTTCCTTCTTTTCCTAGCATTTCTTCTAATTGTTTTTCTTCTTCATTTAAAAAGTATTTTATTTCACTTTGAATGGGTAAATTTTTATTGGTTGTTCCTTGATAAAAAATGTCATTTCCCATCGCTTTCCACGATAATTTATTTTCCTTTCGTTCATATGTTTCATCACCACTGATATTTAATATTTCTTTTAATTCTGAATTATCTTCTACATTATCATAAGATATCCATGAAAGATGGTTTGAAACGATGGTTTTATAACTGCTTCCGTCATAATTCAAAGTGGAGTAAATTGTTTCGTTTTTTTGAAGAGCAAATACAGAGAGAGGATAGAATGCAAGTCCTAAGAGTATAGTTAAATTACATAATTTTTGAAATTTTTTCATTGTTTTCCTTCTTTCATACCATAAGTGGTTTTTATAATTATTTTATCGCATTGTAATAATGCTGCTGGGAGTAAGAATGATACGGTAATCATACTAATTAAAGCTCCTCTAGATAATAAATCACAGATTGATCCGATCATGTCAATTTGGGAGTACATTGCTACTCCAAATGTAGCTGCAAAGAAACATAAGGCTGATACGATGATAGATGGGATAGTTTTTTCTAATGTTTTTTGTATTGCTTTTTCTTTTGTGTCTTTTTTTCTTTCTTCTAAATAGGTAGTCGACATTAAAATGGCATAATCGATCGTTGCCCCAAGTTGAATAGTTCCTACTACAATAGATGCAATAAATGGAAGAGTCGTACCGCTAAAGTAGGCGATTGCCATATTTGAAAAGATTGCAAATTCAATGACGATTACTAAAATAATTGGTAAGCTGAATGATTTTAGTACACATAACATTAATATAAAGATAATCGCAATGGAAAAATAATTTACCATTAAAAAATCATGATCAGCAATTTCTACTAAGTCTTTCGTTAATGCACCTTCTCCAGCAATAATGGCTTGAGGATCATATTTTTTAACTAGGTAATTTAAGGCTCCAATTTGGTCATTTAATTCGTTGCTTGCGATTTCGTAGATTGAATTTACAAACAAAAGTTGATATGTTTCATTTTCTAAGACCTTTCTAATTTCATTAGGGAGAATTTCTATTGGAATTCCTCGTTTTTCAATTTCACTTTTGGATAATACAAAATCTACACCATTTAAGTTTTTGATTTCTTCAATTAATTGATTTAATTGTTTGGACTGAAGTTTATTATTTATTAAAATAATCTCTGGAGAAATAATATTAAAGCTTTCCGCTAATGTTTTATTGGCAATTCGACTGGGGAGATTTTCTGGTAGAGATTCATCTAATTTATAATAAACTTCTACGTAATGATTTCCATAACACGCGGGAATTGCTAATATAATAAATAGGATCAAAATTAATTTGTGATGTTGTGCTACTTTTTTTTGAATTTTGTTAAATTTAGGGAAAAATATATTATGTTTTGTTTTTTCGATCCAAGAATCAAAGACAAGGAGTAGAGCAGGAAATAATGTTAAAACACAGATTAATCCCCATATAACCCCTTTTGCCATTACAATACCAATATCTGTACCTAAAGTTAAACTCATGGCACAAAGTGCTAAGAATCCAGCAATTGTTGTGAGTGAGGAGCCGATTACGCTTTGAAATGTTTCACTAATGGCATAAGACATTGCTCTTTTTTTGTTTTTTTCTGTTTCTTTTTGCTGTTCATATTTATGATATAGAAAAATGGAAAAGTCCATAGTGACTCCAAGTTGCAGCACTGCTGTTATGGCTTGAGTTATATAAGATATTTGACCTAGAAAAATATTAGAACCCATGTTGTATAAAATTGCGAAACCTATATTACCAAGGAGAAAAATGGGAATGAGATAAGAGTCGGTTGCAAATATTAAAACGAAAAAGCAAAATAATACTGAAAGTAAGATGTATGCATTCATTTCTTCCTTCGAAATATTCATGGTATCTAAAATCATAGAGGTCATACCACTCACTTTACTGGCATCGTCCATTACTTTTCGAAGTTCCTGAATTGCCTCAACAGTAGTACTGTCTGAAATGGCATTTTGAAATGTTACAAATATTACAGTTTGATTCTCTTTAATTGCTTTTTCTAATATTTCTTTTGGTAGTATTTCTAGTGGTATTGCTTGATCAGTAAGATCAGCAATGCTTAAAACTTGATTTACTCCTTCTATTTTTTTTATTTGTTTTTCTATTTTTATTAGATTATAATTATTTATTTCATCTGTAAAAACGAACGAAAATGCTCCAATTCCAAATTCTTCGGTAAGAATATTTTGTCCTTTCATTGTTTCAATATCCTTTGGTAAGTAGGATAATATATCATAATTAATTTTGGTATTTAAATATCCAAATAGAGCTGGAACTAGTAGAAAACAAGATATCATAACAATAAAAAAACTATGATTGGAAATCCAATTAGAACATTTTTTCATAAATCACCTCTTTCGTCTTTTTATTATATTCAGGTGAAATTTAAAAAACATTAACAGATTTTTAGAAAGTGTTGGATAAACGACATAATTAAAAAAACGTTTGTGTTGTTAACCAACATCTGTTGGATTTTTAAGGCTTTCATGATAAAATGAAAAAAGGTGATACTATGGACTTGCGAATTATGAAAACAAAGAAAAATCTTTATGAATCTTTATTATATTTAATGAAAGAACAAGTTTTTGAAACAATTAAAGTGGCTGATATTTGTCAAAAGGCAATGATTAATCGTTCTACATTTTATGCTCATTTTGAAGATAAATATGCCTTATTAAATTCTTTGATTCTAGATTTAAAAGAAGGGTTAAAAGAAGAATTGGAAAAAAACCATAAAATTACAAACTCTAAAGAGTATTATTTAGAGTGTTTATCTTTATTATTGAATCATTTAGAAGAACATCATGATATGTATTTTCCTTTGATTTTAAATAACCGAAATGGAATTGCGATGGATATGATTTATGAAACTGTGAAAGAAGATATTATGGGTCGAATGCAGATGGAGCACCATTCTGATTTTTTGCCACCTTCTTTTATTGCTCATTTTTATTTAGGGGCTATATTACAAGTTGGAATCGAATGGATGCAAACGAAGCGTTATACAAAGGAGCAAATGCTTAGTTATTTAGATAAGTTAATTCCTGATAATTTAAATTCTTAGATTTTTGGTGAAAATTCTTCTTTTTTTGACATATCTTTTATAGAGGTATGATTATGAAAAAAAAGTATTTTTGGGGTATTATTTTGGCCGTTTTTGTTTTTGTGGGTCTTTTAGTTTGGTGGGGGCCCAAAAAGAAAGAGAATGCTCAATTTTTGCAAATTGAATTATTTGGAAGTCGGATTATTAATATCGATGAACCTTTTGAAGAACCTGGATATCGGGTTATAGATTCTATTGATGGAGATATCACAGATGCGGTGGAAGTAAAAGAAAACATTGATTATCGTGTATCAGGAACTTATGAAATTCAGTATTCTGTTAAAAATTCTCGTGGAGAAAAAGCCGTTGCCTCTCGATTTGTTATTTTAGATCAAGCTGTTAATCATGTTTATAAAAAGGAGTATGATAAGATTAGCAATCAATCTCGTTCTTGGTGGAGTGCAAATAAAAAGAATCAAACAAGACCAAGTGGTGGCTTTGATATCAATAAATTGAAACAATATCATGCAACTTTTTTAGGTCCAGATGAAAAGTTGATCTATTTAACTTTTGATGAAGGAAGTAATGATACGTATGTGAATGAGATTGTTGATGTCTTAAATCAAAATGATGTTAAAGCGACTTTTTTTCTTTGCCAAGGGTTTGTAGTAAAAAATCCAGAATTAATGAAAAAATTGGTGGCTTCTGGTCATTCGGTGGGTAATCATACAGCACATCATGTTGTGATGAGCGAGTTGGCTACTGAAGATAAATTTGAAGATTTTCTAAAAGAATTAACGGATTTAGAAGATGCATTTTATCAAACAACAGGAGCGTATATGGATAAAATTTATCGAGAACCAAAGGGTGAGTGGAGTGAAAGAAGTTTAGCTATTTTAAAAGATTTAGGATATAAAACATTTTTTTATAGTGCTGATTATTTAGATTGGAATGGTGAAGTTTCAAAAGAGTATGCTTATAATGAACTTATGAAAAGATATCATAATGGAGCAATTTATTTAATCCATCCTCAAAATAAAGGGAATTATTTAGCCCTTGATTCGTTTATTAAAGAATTAAAAAGTCGAGGTTATTCTTTTGGTTTAGTCCGAGATATTGAAATGAATTAATTTTATTTTTGTTTTTCTTTTGATATAATAAAAAGAAGGATGGTATAAAATATGAAAATTTTAGTAACTGGTGGAGCAGGATATATTGGCTCTCATACTGTAGTAGAACTTTTGAATGCTGGTCATGAAGTAGTTGTTTTGGATAATTTTAGTAATTCTAATGAAAGTGTTTTAAATTCCATGGAACAAATTACTCAGAAATCTTTTTCCTTTATAAGAGGTGATGTTCAGGATAAGGATTTATTGAAGAAAATATTTGAACAAGAACAAATTGAAGCAGTGATTCACTTTGCAGGGTTTAAGGCAGTGGGAGAATCTGTTTTAAATCCCTTAAAGTATTATGAAAATAATTTGTTTTCAACGATTTGTCTTTTAGAAGTAATGAATTTATTTCACGTTAAAAAATTGGTTTTTTCTAGTAGTGCGACAGTATATGGGAATCCTTCAAAATTACCTATATTCGAAGATAGTTCTTTAAGTACAACAAATCCATATGGTACAACTAAATTAATGATTGAACAAATTTTAAGAGATATGGTAGTGGCAGATGCGACATGGAGTATTGTTCTTCTTCGTTATTTTAATCCGATTGGTGCTCATGAAAGTGGCCTTATTGGAGAAAATCCAAATGGAATTCCAAATAATTTGATGCCTTATATTGTAAAGGTTGCAAATCAAGAATTACCGCAGTTACAAGTTTTTGGTAATGATTATGATACCAAGGATGGAACTGGTGTGAGAGATTATATTCATGTCGTAGATTTAGCACTTGGACATGTAGCTGCCATTGATTATGTTAAAAGGTATCAAGGAGTTGAAGCGATAAATTTGGGGACTGGGCATGGATATAGTGTGTTGGATCTTGTTCATTCATTTGAAAGTGTTAACCATATTTCTATTCCTTATCAAATTGTTCCTAGAAGACCAGGAGATATTGCGAGCTGTTATGCCGACGTGACAAAGGCACAAAAGTTATTAAATTGGAAAGCTCAAAAAGATATTAATATGATGTGTAAAGATGCTTATCATTATTTAGAAGTTCAAAAAAAGCAAAATCATTGATTTTGCTTTTTTGGTGGAAATAATTTATTTTATGTTGTTATCACTATAAATCTTATTATTTTTTTGCTATAATCTTTTTATGGAAAAATTTACCAATTTTTTGAGTAGGTGGCGAAGTTATGCCAAAAGTATATATTGATAAAGATGTTTATACAGCTGCAATGGAGCGTTTTGATTATGTTTTTACTCATTTTGATAATTATTATTTTTCAGTTAGTGGGGGGAAAGATAGTAGCGTTATGTTGCAGTTAGCTGCACAATTAGCTCGCAAATATCAAAAAAAATTTAGTGTCATGTATGTGGATTTCGAAGCTCAGTATCAGATGACCATTGATCACATTGAAACATTAATTCAAGAAGTAAGTGATGTTTTAGAGCGATGGTATTGGATTTGTTTGCCAATTTCATTACGAAATGCGGTTAGTGTAATTCAGCCCAAATGGGTATGTTGGAATCAACAAGAGAAAGATATTTGGGTACGCGATATGCCTCAAAATGAATGGGTAATTCATGAAGGAAATATGCCAAAAGAGTGGACTTGGTTTAAGTACGGAATGGAATTTGAACAATTTATCTTGTTTTTTGGAAATTGGTTTAATCAACAGCATGGAGGAATAACGGCTTGTGGAATAGGAATTCGTTCGGATGAAAGTTTAAATCGATTTCGAACGATTACTAATTTTAGCAAAATTACTTATTGTGGAAATCACTGGACTACTAGAGTAAAAATAAGAAATAATGACACAAATGTGTATAATTTTTATCCTATTTATGATTGGAAGACTTCTGATATTTGGACTGCCGTCTCTAAATTTGATTTAAAGTTTAATCAGATTTATGAGCAATTATATAAAAATGGAGTTCCTTTATCAGAGCAGCGTCTTTGTCAACCATATGGGGATGATCAACGAAAAAGTTTGGATCAATTTCGGGCATTAGAATATGAGACTTGGGAGAGAGTTTTACAGCGCGTTCACGGAGTAAATTTTGGAAATATTTATTGTCGTACGAGTGTGTTGGGGATGATTCGAACGGAAAAACCGGTCGGAATGACTTGGCAAGAATATACGGTGTTTTTATTGGAAAGTTTGGGATTATATGTTCCAGAGTTACGTGATCATTATTATTCTAAAATAAAAGCTTTCTTTGCTTGGTATGAGCAGAAAAAAGGAATTCCTATTTGTGAAGTTCGAGATGAAGAAAGCAAAACGTTAGAGAATTCAAAAAAAGTAGCAAGTTGGAGAAGAATTGCTAGGGCTTTAGAACATAATGATTTTTGGATGAAACGATTAAGCTTTAGTCAAAATCAACATGATATTAAAAAATTATTTGAATTACAGCAGAAATATCAGCATTTAAAATTGATTGATGCAGAAGTAAATGATAAGGATTTAAGGGATTTACAAGAAATAATTAATAAGTAGAGGTGGAAGAATGTTTGAAGTAAAAGAATATATGGATTCTTGTAATAATGAGGAATTTTATCGTTATATGGGCCGCTTTTTTGCTGAGCGTATTTTTCGTAAGGAGTTACCTTATTTAATAAATGATTCAGAAAAGATTTGGTATTTATTTTTTGATAAAAAAGTGTTAGCGGGGTTTTGTGGTGTGGTCATGAATCAAAATAGCACTTCATTCACAGACTTTTATCTATTACCTAGTTATCGAAATCTTGAGAATAAACGTTTTATGGCTCAGTACATGTTAGATTTGTATCAAACAGAAAAAATTCGCATTTTGACTAACTCTCAAGAGGAAATGAATTTGTGGCAATCTTTAGGTTTTTTAAGAAATGGAAATAAGGGAAGTTATGCTACCTATATATATGGAGAAAAGGTATGAGAGTAAAAATTGATTATCCAGTTTTAAATGTAAAATTAGTGCCATTAAAAAAAGTGGAAGCGAATGATTATAATCCAAATAAAGTTGCAAGGCCAGAGTTACAATTATTAAAATTATCTATTTTACAAGATGGTTATACGCAACCTATTGTTTGTTATTATAATGAGGAAGAGGATAAATATATTATTGTAGATGGATTTCACCGTTATTATTGTGCAAGAAGATATTTTAATTTAAAAGAAATTCCAGTGGTGGTAATTGAAAAAGATCTATCTAATCGTATGGCTTCTACAATTCGGCATAATCGAGCAAGAGGAACACATCAAATTCGCGATATGAGTAATATTGTTTTGGAATTGTCTTCTTATGGATGGAGTGATGACAAAATATGTTTTGAGCTTGGTATGGATATGGATGAAGTCATTCGATTAAAACAAATTACAGGTTTAAAAGAAGCTTTTCAAAATCATGAGTTTAGTAAATCTTGGGATGAGTTTGAAGCAAAATATTATCAAAAAGAAAAAGAAGAACAAGTAAAATCTTGATTTTTGATTATTTTTTTGTTCTTTTCTGATTAAAACGTGATATACTTTTTTTGAAGAGAGGAGTTTATATGAGAGAAATTCGATCTAACCAAATTAAAAGTATTGTGAAGAAAGCAAAAACAAATTTGGTTATTTGGGCAATTGTAACAATTTGTGGGGCAGCAATTTTTGCATTGAGCTTTTTTATGGATGACATCCGAAAAAGTACGAATTTTCATGAAATATTAGCAGCGGGTGAAACTGCTGAAAATAAATTAGTTAGTGTGGAAGTAAGCGAGAAGCCATATGTATTTGCATACTATCCAAATGATAATTCTGGGAAATTTTATTTCTTATGGGATGAAGAATTTATGTATGTGGCATTCTTAAGCGAAAAAGAGTTTAATCGCTTAAATCAAGATGACATAAAAGATCATCATTTAAAAGTTACTGGAATTACAAAAACTATTCCAAGCGATATTAAAAAATTAGCACTAGATGCTTATAATGAAGCAGTTGACAAGGAATATCAAATTACATCTTCAGAATTTGCTGATTATTTTGGATATTTATATTTAGATGAAACTGAGGTAGATGTTACTACTGTATTGTGTTTAATTATTGGAATGATTGCTTATTTTACTGGTTTTTGTTGTTTAATTGCACAAATCATTAATTTTGTAAAATTAAAAAAACGGATGAAGAAAATGAGTGATGAAGATTGGGAAGCTCTAAATATTGAATTAGATGCAGAAGAAGCTTTTTATTATAAAAATGCCAAATTAGCTTTGACCAAAAATTATTTAGTTGATTTTTCCCATGGTATGAAAGTAATTAAGTACCAAGATATTTTGTGGATGTATCGTTATGAATATCGTTATAATGGAATTAATACTCAATTAAGTATAATTTTATATACGAATGATAAAAAACGTCATATTGTTGCCCCTTTAGTTGGTTATACAAAGAAGAGTAAAATTGTTAATCAAGAAATTATGGAATCTATTGCTCAAAAGAATGACAAGATGATAATTGGATATAATTCTGAAAATCGAAAAAAGATGAAGGAAGAATATCAAATTAAAGCTTAAAACAGATAGGATAAACTATTTGTTTTTTTATTTAAAAATATTATGTTTTGTGAGTATCTTTTCATAGATTTTTCTAAATATCTTTAAAACCTTTATTTATAAAAGGTTGTAATATCTCTGTTTGTGGATGATATTCAAGTCATGATATAATTTCTTATATTTTTACTTTCAAAAGTAGTAAATTAGTAGTAAAAATTTAACCTTTTTTAAATTATTTGTTTTAAATATAAAAAAATACTATGCAATGTCATAGTATCGAAACATAGTTTCATTGGCGAGACTATTGGCGTAGCCACTAAAGTCTTCGCCATAATAAGGTATAATATTATCCTTATTATGTAGCATAAAGCTTTTGTATATTTTTGTTACTTTAATTTCTTAAGTTACTTTTTACTAGTTTTGGCCCTTGTACATTTTGCATAGTATTTAACAACTCACTCATTTTATCTACCATTTCTTTATCAGCACTTGATATTATCTCTTGGGCTATATTCTCATCACAAGAAACAATTGATCTGATTTCTCCAACACCATGTATTGGTATTAGTAGTCCAAATAATTGAGCTGTATTTATTGCAGGTCTTAAATCTAGATAACTGTTTTCTGGATTTATATAATCCTTTTTAGGACATATACCTTGAAATAATTCTCTGAATTTTGGTAAAGAATGAAATTCATATAATTTCTTCTCTAATTCATGATGTATTATAAGTGGCGACAGACCATTTTTAAAATTCATTGCACAATATAATCTGATAAAATCAACTTCAGAAAACTTAGGATATTTAACACTTTCTTTAATCATAATACATAACCTCCATTAATATTATATCAGAAATTTTTAAAATATTATTATAAAGTTGGTTTTGTTAGAAGTAGTCAGAGTTACTTGATTTTTTCTAAAAAGAGTATATTATAACTAACTAATTAAAGGGGGATTTTAAGTGAAATTGTATTATTCTAATTTACAATTCGAATTAACTCGCAGATGTAATCAAAATTGTGCTCATTGTTGTAGGGGGTGAATCACAAAATATAGATATAAGTAAAGAAATCATTGATAATTTCTTTGGAAAAAATGACATTTATAACATAGGGACTTTGCTATTTTCTGGAGGAGAGCCAACCCTAAATGGTAAAATGCTAGAATATATTGTAGATAAAATAATAGAAAAAGAAATTACTGTAGGAATGTTTATGTTTGGTATTAATGGTTTATTTTATAGTGAAGAGTTAGTAAGTGGTTTAAATAAATTAAAAGATTATATTCTTTTAAAAAGCAACAGAAGACGATGTTGTCCTGGACTTCTTATGGTGTCTCAAGATCAATTTCATAAACAGGCCGATAATGAAGTAATAGAAAAATTAAAATGTTTATCTTATTTTTCACCTATTGATAAACATAAAATGAGAGAAGAAGACATTTTACCTTATGGTAGAGCATATGAAAATGGGTTAAGTAAACAGCAACTAGATTTAAGTAAATTATCAAAAAAATTATAAAATAAAAGAATATGAAGGTTCTACTTATTTAATAATTGAATATCAATATATATCAGCAAATGGTAATGTAGTAAATGATGGATGCCAATCCTACGACTTAATGGACGAATATGCATTAGGAAATGTTCAAAAACAATGTATGGAAGAAATTTATATAAATGGCCTATCCAAGAAATTAGCAAGATTTTAAAAGTATATATAACTATTTATTGTAAATTCATTTTTTACTCATTTTTATAGTATTAAATGATATTAAAAATATATTTTTAAAAACTATTATGTAGCATGAAGCAAATAGGTGTATTAAAATAATTATTTTTAATATGCTATTGCATAATATTATTATGCTTCTTATAAAATTTCATTTTCAATATTTTAAATTTCTTTCTATTTGATATAATATATTTAATGAGTAAATAAGTAAGGGTAAAATTATTTTAAATTGGAGGAATAAAAGTGAGAGAAGTAAAAATTAAAGGTGTTTATAGACACTATAAAGGCGATCTATATATTGTAGAAGATATAATTTATCATAGTGAAACTGGCGAAAAAATGGTAGCATATAGAGCTTTGTATGGAGATAATAAATTATGGTGTAGACCTTATGATATGTTTTTAGACGAAGTTAATAAAAATGGTCAAAAATATAGATTTGCATTACAAGAAATTAAAAGTATTCAAGAAGATTAAATAATTAATTAAAACGATTAGATAGCGGTAATATAAATCGTTTTTTTTAATTACTTTGTAAGTAGTAAATAATATTTAAAAATAGACTATTGTTCTTTTAATTAAAGGGATCTTAGGGGTGATTATTATTTTTTAAAATAAAAAGTTATATAATTTTTGATTATCTTTTTATAAGTTCTTAATTGTCAGTATATTCTGTATTTATAAGTATTTATTGCAGTTTTATTTTTGGAAGGTATTCATATATATTTTTATAATTTCTCATATTTTTACTTTCAAAAGTAGTAAATTAGTATTAAAATTCAGAAAGTTTTTAAAGTATTAATTTAAAATATAAAAAAAATACTATGCAATGTCATAGTATCGAAGTATAGTCTTGTAGGCGAGACTAGTGGCGTAGCCACTAAAGTCTTCGCCATAATAAGGTATAGTATTACCCTTATTATGTAGCATGAAGCATGTAGCAAAAAAATTTTGTAAGTTCATATTGTTTAAGTATTATATTTTATTAAATGAAAGTTAGTTATTTTTCTTTCAAATTATAAATGTTTGCTGATAGATAATATACGCTGCTTGATTTTTTCATTTGATTTTTCGAGTTCTTCTTCGCTCATTACTTCGTTTGCAGTAAGTTTTTTATGAAAATCAATAATTTCGCTTTGAACTTTATCTACTGTTTCAGATTTTATTCCTTTTTTCATAGAATCACCAACATAAATAATATTTCGAACATTATTGTCGCATAGTCTATCAAAAAAATCATAATAACCTAATTCTTTCGCAGAATACACTGAAAGTTCTTTATCTGCAATAAAAGATAACATTCCTCGTGTACTTACACCATTTCCTAAAACTAAGTTTACATTATCTCCAGAATATATTTTGATTAGTTCTAACATATATCTTAGATATTCTTCATTTTCTTCTTTTAATAATATGTCAAAGGGTAATTCAATAGAAATAGATTTTGTGTTATTAGATTTATAATTAGGATAATTGGCACTAAGCATAAGTTGGAAGGGAACTTTTCCTTTTACTAAATAAGTATTTACTGGCATCCATAAGGTTGGGTCATAAAACATCATATCCCATTTTGGAACTAGAATAGACGAAGTTTCTTTTTTCTTTTCTTCTAATTCTTTAATACGATATTCCAATTCTGCTATTTTACATCTGTAAAATTCAATATTCTTTCTTCCGTCTTCTGTTTCTGGATTTTCTCTAGCAATAAACATTTCTTGTCGTTGTATTCCTTGTTTTACTTGTTCTATAATATTATCAATTTTTTGCATTTCCCCCCCATAATTAATGCCTTGTATTATATGTTATATCGTATGTTTTGTCAAGATTCTCATATATATATTTTCCTATGTAGAATAATTGTAGTCAAAAAGTAGTAAATTAGTAGTAAAATATCCATAAATTTTTAAATACTTACATAGAAATAAAGGTTATTATATAGTAGTTAAACTTTTTATATAAAAAAAACAGGATTATCCTGTTACATGATATTTGATTCAAATAGTTTAAAAAAGATTGTATCTTTAAATATTTTTTGTAGTTTTTCTAGAATGGTTAGTATTTCTTCTGATGATAAATCTTCCATGTTAACTGATTGGTTTGTATTGGGAAGCTTTAGCTCTTGATTTCGAATATATTCATAATCTAAATTGAATTCTCCTGTTAATTCGCTACTACTTAAACTTAGGAAAATTGTACCAGTTCTCTTATCGTTTTGTTCCTTATTTTCTTTTATTTTAATGGTTCCTGTAGCTTGTTCTTCAGTTAGCTCATAGTTTATTTCTATTTGACCTTTTTGGATATTTTTTAATGTTAGGATTACATCATTTTGTGTGTAAATTGTTTTTTTGTTTTGATAATCTATATAGGAAATGATATCTTTGGTATTTTCATTTAAGGTAGCTCGAATTAAATTTTGATTTAATCCTTCGGTATATAAGATGATTTTTATGTCATCCGTTACATTTATTTGTTTCTTATCTTTTAGCTGTTTTTTTATTTCTTCTTTTGTATTATTCGTAAATTTTGCAATTTTTTCTAGTAAAGTTTCATCTTTTAAAATTTCATCGGCGATATAATTTATAGTTCTTTTTTGATTTTCTTGATTCAAATTATAAATTATTTTAGTTGTTTTTACGTTTTCTCCATTTATGTTGATATCTGTTTTTTCCCGATTAATATATTTTTTGTCCAAGGATTTTATTAAAATTTCTTTTAATCGTTTTAAAATATATTTTGTATCCTCTTGGTTTGTTTGAAAGCTGATATTTTCTAGTTCTTTTAAGTCTTTAAAATTGAGACTTTCTGCATTATTTATTTTTATAATATTATTTAGTAGCTGTTCACATGCTACATAAAGTTGATTTTTCTTTTGAAAAAGATTTGCGATGAGTAAAACTTTTTCCTGCTCTTTTATTCCTACTTCAAGATTAATTTGTTCCTTTTGATAATCTAATCCTAATTGGAATTGATAATTATATTTTTGAAGATCCTCTAGCCCATTCCAATCGTTTTCCGTTTTAAAGCTTGCATTTCCCTTTAAGATAAAAGGGGAATCAGTTATATTGATGTCGGACTCATCATTCGTAATAAAAGTGTCTATTTTCTCATATGCATTGTCTATTACTTTGGTAAAGACGATCAAAGGGTTTGTCAAATGATAGTAATAACCTAGTAGTCCCAATACTAAAATTACTGGTATCCCAATAAATAAAATATATTTCCAAGTTGCACTTTTATTTTCATTTTCTATGTTCATTTTTCATTCCTACTTTCATTTTTATTATAGCAATTATTTTTTATAATGGAAAGTGAAATAATTCTTTTATTTCTTAGAAATTTTGATATAATACTAGTAATTGGGTGGTTATATGGAATATGTTAAAACCAGAACTATCATGACAAAATCAGATCAGGGAAAAAAGTGGTTTGGAATTGATTATCAAATGAACTTATATAAAGGCTGTTCCTTTGGCTGTATTTATTGTGATAGTCGTAGTGATTGTTATCATATTAATAATTTTGATATTGTTAAAACAAAGGTAAATGTATTAGAAATTTTAGAGGGTGAATTGGCAAGTAAGGGATTAAAAGGTGTTGTAAATTTTGGTACTCTTTCTGATCCTTACAATAAAGAAGAAGAACATTTAGAAATTACGAGAAATGCTTTAAAACTTATTTTAAAATATGGTTTTGGAGTTTCTATCGATACGAAAAGTGATTTGATTTTAAGAGATTTGGATTTATTGACAGAAATAGCTAAGAAAAATAGTGTTATTATTAAAATTTCAATTACCTGTGCGGATGATGAGATGGCTCGTCGAGTGGAGCCTTTTGTTCCAAGTAGTAAAAGAAGGTTTGAAGTACTAAAAAAACTTCGTGAAGCCGGATTATATGTAGGTGTTTTGATGACTCCTGTTTTACCATTTTTAACCGATACTGAAGACAATATTCGAGAAATCATAAAAAAGGGAAAAAAAGCGGATGCTAAATTTATTTATACAAAAATGGGAATGAATTTAAGAACCAATCAGCGTGATTATTATTATCAAAAAATTGAAGAGTTATATCCTGGACTTTCTAGTGATTATGAAGCTGTTTATGGACGAAAATATTTGTGTAGTTCTTTACAATATCGTCATTTAATGGAATTGTTTTTAAATTTATGTCATCAAAATGGAATTTTAACGGAAATGGAAGATATTATTGCGGATTATAAAAAAGTAATTCCGATGAATGAACAAATTAGTCTTTTTTAAAGTGTTTTATACACTTTTTTATTTGGAAATTTGTTCTATTTTAAATGTTAAAAAAAGACTCATATTAATAATGGAGGTGGAAGTATGTCATCAAAAGAATTATTATACATAGAAGATTTTTTATCCCATGAGGAATATTTTTTGAGTCATTTATGTGAAACAAAAGAATGTTTAGATGATGAGAAAATGATAAAAATGTTATCTAAACTGGAAAAGAAAAATCAGGACTTAATTACAAAATTTTATGGTTTATTATAGAAAGGATGTTTTATATGGAAGATAAAATGTTAATGGAAGGTATTTTATGGGATACAAAGGTATTAGCTGATTTATGTTTACATGGTACAATTGAATCTGCGACAGAAGAAAATCATCATATGTTTCAAATGGCTTTAAAAGATATTTTGACCATGCAAAATGAAATTTATAATTTTATGAGTGCAGAAGGATGGTATACAACAGAAGCGGTTGAACAGACGAAATTAAATCAAGCGAAAAATAAATTTCAAAAATTAATAGAGGGAAATGAATAATTTCTCTTTTTTCATAATTTGTTCACGGTAATTTCTTATTTTTTAGATAAAATTTTGGGGGTGATTCTGTGAAAAATTGGTTAAAAGTAGTTCGGGTTTTGGTTTGTGCTGGGTTAGCTATTTTTTTTCTCATTTTTTTTATGATCCGTAATATCGATAAAGGAATTGAATTACTTCAAAGAATAAAAAGTTCTAGCCAAAGCAATATCTTATTGTTATAATGAAAAAAGGAGATGAAGTTATGAAAAAAATGAAGTATTTATTTTGTGCTTTGTTAAGTTTGATTTTTATGCCTATGTTTGTTTTTGCAGCTGAGAAAGAACCGATTAACGTTTATATCTTTAAAAGTTCTACTTGTCCACATTGTCAAGATGCAATGAGTTTTTTTAGTGAACTAAAGGAAGATAGTCAATATGGAAGTTATTTTAATTTAGTTCCTTTTGAAACCAATGGTACGAGTTCAGAAATTAAGGAAAATGTAAGTTTAGCAGAAAAGGTTGCAAAACACTTTGGTACTGTTTTTGAAGGAGTCCCTTTGATTGTTATTGGAGAAGAAAGGTATGAAGGCTTTGCTTCTAGTATGTCTTCTCAAATAAAAAAAGAAATAGAAACTTGTTATCAATCACAATGTGAAGATATTGTGGCAGGAATTCAGAATGGAACGCTAAAAGGCTCAAGTTTTGATGCTGTGATGATTTTTGTAATTTTAGGTGTATTCTTTGTAGGTGGTGGATATTTTATTTATTTAGCTCGTCAGAAGACAGAGGAAGAACCAGCGCTAAAAAAAGAAGAAGAACTTGAAACAAAAGTGCTAGAACCAGTTAAGGATGAACCAAAAAAAGTAGCAAAAAAAACTACTACTACTACTACTAAAAAAACAACGCAAGCGAAAAAGAAAACAACAAGTACAAAAGGAAAAAAAGCTTCTGAGCAGAAAAAAAATAAGTAATTAATTTTAGTTAAAAAAGCTATCTATATTTCGTAGATAGCTTATTTTAATTGTAAATATGTAATAAAATCCATGATGGCAGAAGCAATTAAGAGTAGACCTATAATCATTAGTGCTGCATTTTGGAAGAATATAGAATATAATCCAAATGCTAGTAAAATGATTCCTTCAATTAATAACGAAAGAAAGAGATGAGATTTTTCTTTCCAAGTTAAGCTAGTAGCAATTTTGCTGATTCCGTTTAAAACTAAGAAAAATCCGAGTAAATATCTTAAACTTATTTCAATTGCACTTGATAAAAAGATGGTTAAAAGTCCAATGGTAATTCCCATAATTCCGCTTAATAAGGCGTTGCTGTCTTCTACTTGAAATTGTTTTCTCATACTGAAATAGCGAAGGGTTTTGTAAATGCCAAAGATTAAGATAGTGGCTCCAATTAGTTGAAAAGTGATAATGACAATTTTATTGGAGTTTGTAACTAAAATGACCCCTAAAATTAAAGTGATTAATATAGAGAGAATATTTTTGCTTTTATTTGCTTTATTGGGGGTAATAATTTTCCCGTTCATAATTACCTACTTTCTAATCACATTATAACTTAATTTTTTTATTTATCAAGTAGAAATCCAAATGTTTTTATGATATAATTTTTAGAAGAATAGGGTTGGTATAATGCTTCAAAAAGACGATTTGTTATCTATCTTAAGAAAATATGGAATGGATTCTAAAAATCATGCCCCTTATTTATACGAAGCAAATGGAGAAATAGGGTTAATGTATTCTTTTGCTCATGTTTTTTATGGATTGTTACATCGGGTGATTCTATTTCAAACAAAACAAGATGCTGAAGATTTTATTTATCAGTATTGGTGGTATAAAAATTATCGAGAACAGTTTTCTGTTACATTAGAATTAGATCATTATGATCAGTTGTTTCCAAAACCTTTTTTTGTTATGAATGGAAAATCTCTTTTCCGAAATGATATGCGAAATTTGTTAGAGGATCCTTCTATACTTCCTAAGGCTGATAAACAAAAAAAATTATATCAACGATATTTACGAACTGCTAAAATTTTAATTGAAATATTGGAAGAAAAAGTTAAATTGCAAAAAGATACTTATCAAAATGTGAAAGAATTACATTTAGAATTTCAAAAGCAAGAAAATGAATTTTTACAATTATATAATCGATATTATAAAACAAATAAAAAGTTAAATAAAATTGATGAGTCAATGGAAGAAGCTTTAAATATGGAGCAAGAAATTCAGATGTTTCAGAATTTATGGCAAGATATATCATTTCAAACGGATATTGAAGAATTAATTCAATTTATTGATCAGTTGTGGCGCACTTTATATTCGTTAGAAAGTGAGTCGGGTTATTTACAAAATAAATATTTACTATTTAAATTGCCTATTGATTTAGAAGATATACGAAAAAAGAAAGATTATATGGAAAAAGTATTTAATAAAAAGAAGGGACTTTTTTCGAAAAAGGATCATGTGGAAGAAGAATTAGAGAAAATTAATGCTTCTAGTGAAACTAATAAAATAGTAAAAGTGAAAGATTTTGTTGAAAATGAAAGGCAACGTCTCGATGAAAAATATGCTATTATTGATGATATGGATTATGTTACTCTAGGAGATTATTTAAATGAATTTGATAATATGGGGATTGTAACTACACTTGATATGTTAGATCGAGTTCAGGAACGTGTCTATACTCGCGAAGAATTGCTTTCGGTATGGCAGGAAGAATTTTTAAAAATGTCTAAAGAAGAGCAGCAAGCTTTGGGAATTTATCACTCTTTTTTACAACCACTTTGTGATATGATTTTAAATTCTTTGGTATCTAATATAAAAACAGAACAGATTATAATGAATGTTCAAAACACTTATGCAAAAGAAATTGAACAAGCAATGATTACACTTGGGGAAGCAGAAAATGTTTTTTTAAGAATGAAATATATGAAATCATTAGTACTTTTAAATTCTTCTGCGTTTATTGAAAGTTTAATCGTTATTTGTAAACAGCTTTTGCAAATGAAAGGCTTTTCTGTTAAGGGAACGTGTTATGTTTTTGGAAAAAGTTGTAAGGAGTCTAGTTTAGGAATTTATCATGGAGCTTTAAAAAGTATTGGTGCGCCGATGCAACAAAAAGGATTATTTGATGTTCATGATATTTTTGAATTAAAAGCGGGGGTTTCTCTCTTATTTTTGCCTATTTATTTAAAAGTTAAGGATCCGTATTTTCAAGATTATACAATAGAAGAAAAAAAAGATTCTGAAGAAGTTTTATTGCTATTACAAAATTATCATGTAAAAATGGAACAATCTGATATAATAAGAGTAGTACGATTTCATGGAGTGGAACAAAAGTTAGATGATTGTCGTGTTATGATTCACATGGAAGAAGAACGAAGCGATAGTTATCGACATATTATTGTTACAAAATAAGGAGGATATATGGATCGCAATCAATATTTGCAGCAATTTAAAAGGGGAATTCATATTTTTGAAGAAGCTTATCAACAACAAAAAGTATTAGAATTGGATGAGAAGATCAATCAATTATTAAAGAAGAAAAAGACTGAAGAAGAGGCTTTAAAGCAACTTGGAAGTGTGGAAGAAGTTATTCAACAGGTTTATCAAGAAAACCATGTGAAATATCAAAAAGATAGACAGAAAGTAGAAAAGAATTCTCTCTTAGATAATTTCGTTCATACGATTTATCAGGTTGTGGATGTAATGAGTCATAATACGCTTAAAGAGAATGGAAAAATATTATTTGATTTATTATTATTGATTCTATTTACTTGTATTTTAAAAATTCCTTTTATTTTTGTTAGAAGTCTTGGAATGTCATTTTTAACATTTCTTTCGAGTCCCATTTTAGAACGCTTATGGTACTTTGGGTTTGAGTTAGTTTATCTATTCGTAGCTGTGTTATTTTTTGTTCGTATTTTCCGTAAATGGTTTCAAGAATTACCGAATTTTAAAATAAATCTATGAGGTCTTAAAATGGTTTTTGTTGCAAAGACCTTTTTTTTGCGATATTATTTGATTTGGCGAAAGCGAAAGGGTTGGAGTTTATGGATAAAATTATAAATGTGGCGGTCGTAGCTCATGTAGATGCAGGAAAAAGTACTTTAGTAGATGCCTTATTGGAACAAAATGGTGCTTTTCAAAGTCATGAAGCAGTAGCAGAACGCGTTATGGATAATGATGCAATTGAAAAAGAAAGAGGAATAACAATTTATTCTAAAAATTGTTCTATTCATTATAAAGATTATAAAATTAATATTGTGGATACTCCAGGGCATGCTGATTTTTCAAGTGAAGTAGAACGAGTAATTAAGACGGTTGATACCGTAGTTTTAATTGTGGATTCTGCAGAAGGACCTATGCCCCAAACACGCTTTGTATTAAAAAAAGCATTGGAACAAAATTTACGTCCTATTTTATTTATTAATAAAATTGATAAAAAGGATGCTCGTCCAGAAGAAGTTGTGGATATGACTTTTAATTTATTTATGGAACTAAATGCGAGTGATGAACAGTTAGATTTTCCTATTATTTATGGAATTGCAAAAGATGGAATTGCTCAATATTCTGTAAATGAAACTGGGACAAGTATTGAGCCCCTTTTAGAAACCATTTTAAAGCAAGTATCTCCTTTTACAGGAAATGAAACGGATCCATTGCAATTACAAGTTTCTAATTTGGATTATGATGATTATATTGGACGTTTGGGAATTGGAAGAGTAAATAAAGGAAAAATAAAAAGTGGAGAAACTGTAGCTGTAGCGAAGAATGATGGTTCTGTTGTTCGCTTTCGAATTTCCAAGTTATTTGTTACGGAAGGAATTCATCGGGTTGAGAAATCAGAAGCTTATTTTGGAGATATTGTAACCGTAGCTGGATGTGCAGATATATCGATTGGGGATACAATCTGTGCAGTAGAAGCAATTCATCCTTTGGATCCGATTGTTATTGAAAAGCCAACATTATCTATGAATTTTTTGGTTAATGATGGTCCTTTTGCTGGTAAAAGTGGTAAATTTTTAACAACGCGTCATATTAGAGAAAGATTGGAACGTGAATTGCAAACAAATGTGGGACTTCATGTGGAAGAACTGCCTGATTCGGATGGATATAAAGTAAGCGGCCGTGGTGAGCTTCATTTGTCTATTTTACTTGAAAATATGAGACGAGAAGGTTATGAACTTTGTGTATCAAAACCAGAAGTTTTAATGGAAGAAGTCGATGGAAAAAAATGTGAACCGTTTGAACGGGTTATTATTAATTGTCCTTCGGATTATCAAGGAACTATTATTAATGATTTACAGGAAAGAAAAGCTACATTAGAAGTATTATCTACTTCCAATGAAGGATATGCACATTTAGAATTTTTAGCTCCAACTAGAGGTTTAATTGGGTATCGAAGTGCGTTTATTACTAATACCAAAGGGGAAGGAATCATGGTTCGAAGTTTTGAAAATTATAAACCTTATGTCGGACCAATTAGTGGCAGAAAAAATGGCGTTATGGTTTCAATGGAAAACGGTAAATCTTTAGGTTATTCTCTTTGGAATTTACAAGATCGCGGAGTGATGATTATTGATCCAGCAGTCGAAGTATATATTGGAATGATAATTGGAATTCATAATCGTGATAATGATTTAGATGTAAACCCTTGTAAAAATAAAAATTTAACGAATACGCGCTCTAGTGGAGCAGATGAAGCTATTAATCTAGTGAAAGCTAAAAAGTTTACGTTAGAAGAAGCTTTAGAATTTATAGAAGACGATGAGTATGTAGAGGTTACGCCTTCTGATATTCGTCTTCGAAAAGCTATATTGGATCCAAAAATGCGTTTTCGGAAAAATCGTTAATTGAATGTGAAAATGGTTAATAAATCTTTTGTTAACTATTTTTTTATGGGATAATGAAGTTATAAACAATAATTCTTGAGGAGATGTATATGATTCATTTAACTAAAAAAGGATTTACATTAATAGAAATTTTAGCTACGATTGCAATAATGACAATTATAATATTACTGGCAGTTCCAGGTTATGGAATGATTAAAGGTAGTATTGATAAAAATATGTATGAAAATAAACTGAGATTAGTTGAAATAGCAGCAGAAGACTGGGCAAGTGAAACAGGACTTGGTAGTGTCAATATTGGTCATTTAATCGATGAAGGAAAATTAGAACCAGATAATGAAGAAGGAGATTATAAAAATCCATTAGATGATAGTTCGATGAGATGTAAAGTAATCCAAATAAAAGAAGAAAATGGAGGATATATCGCGGAAGTTACAGAAGAAGAGAACTGTGATTATAATGACTTATTATTAAATCATAGTATGATAGAGTTAGTTAGATTAGATGGAAATGGAAGAGAAATTAGCGAAGATGGACCAACAAAGGGTTGGACTAATGGAAATGTTAAGTTGCAAGTAAGATTAAAAGAAGAATTTTCTTATCCCAATGAAGTAGAACAAATAAAATGGATCGGAAATGGCCAAGAAGAAATAGTAAAAGTAAATCAGGATTTTACGAGTAAACAAAATAAAGTAATAAGTGCAAGTTTATTATTAAATACGGAATATGAAGTACAAGTGACATTCCAACATGGAGGAAAGAAAATCACCTACCGAGCAAAAGCACAAGTCAAAATTGATCATCAAAGACCAGTATTGTACCGAGAAGAAGTGGGAGTAGAAGGAAATGGAGAATGGAGTGCCAGTAAGAAAAAAGTCTACTTTACGATGAGTGATGGAAGTGGATCAGGAGTTTATGGATATGGAATAGCGCAAACGAATCGTTGTGCTAATATGAGTTATACAAAGACAAATAAGTTAAGTATAACAAGAGAATTAGGAGCAGGAACCTACTATATATGTGCAAGAGACAATGCAGGGAATTATAGTGAAGATATAAGTAGTTATGCAGTCACAATAGATAAGATCGATAATAAAGGACCGCAGATAAATGCGAATGTATCCCAAACATGGGGAAGAGAGAATACAGTAGACTTTACTATAACAGATAATGAAAGTGGGTTTATTGCATATGGATTTGGAAACGAAAATCAAGTAAGTGAATGGGTAGGAGTAAACAAAACGAATCGTTATACATTTCAAAAGAAATACAATGCAAATGGAACGTATTATATCTATGCTAAAGATGATGTTGGAAATATCAATAAGATATCTTTTCAAGTGAGTCATGT
>JAAVZT010000035.1 GCA_022791775.1 Bacilli bacterium | reverse complement strand
AGGATAGTCAATGTGACTTTTAATCAAAGGGTCTTGGGATCGAATCCCAAACGAGCTACCATGAAGTATATATCCCAACTCTTGAGATTCGGTTTGCTTTATCCTCACTTTGAGTATGTACTTGAGATGGGGCTAAATCTTCAAGTAATTACCTCAAATATTTTGAGATTTTTTTATATTAATCATTATGAAAAAATGATAAAATATTATTGGTGAAGTAATGATGAAAGATTATTTAAATATATTTATTGATAAAGATTATCCTAGTTTTATAGATAAATATTTAACTACTGATACCCTAAATAGATTAAAATTTATTACTCAATTTTGTGGCTGTGATTATACAAAATTATATAGTCCTTTATTTTTCTATACTAGATATGATCATAGTATAGTAGTCGCTCATATGACATGGCATTTTACTCATAATAAAAAAGAGACTATAGCTGCTTTATTACATGATATCGGAACTCCTTGTTTTGCTCACTGCATCGATTATGTTTTTGGAGATTATATTAATCAGGAATCATCAGAAAAAAAACTAAGTGATATGGCAAAGAAAGATAAAGTTTTATTATCCTACTTAAAAGAGGATGATATCAGTTTAGTTGAATTAGAAGATATTTCTAACTATCATATATTAGAAAATAAATCTCCTAAACTTTGTACTGATAGACTAGATGGAGTGTTGCATACGTGTTACATTTGGTTACATACTCATACATTAGAACAGATTAAAGAAGTATACTATGATATAACGGTTTTAAAAAATGAGGATGGAAATGATGAAATAGGATTTAAAAGTATTGAAATGGCAGAAAAATTTGTATCGATGGTTTATAATTATGCCAAAGAACTACAAGGAAATGTTGATAAGTATGTTATGAAATTTGTATCAGAAATTGTAAAGCTATCTGTTGAAAAAGGACTTATCACCCTAGAAGATTTATATACTAAAAAGGAAACAGACATTTGCAAAATATTTTATCAAAATTTTTCTTCATGGAGAAAGTTCAATAATTCTAATTTATTAATTAGGTTAGAAGAGAAGCCACTCGATACATTTTATATATCTTTTGATACTAAAAAAAGAAATACTGTTCCTTTAGTAAAATATTTTGCTGAAGCAAAAAGAATTTTAGATTGTTCAAGTAAGGCACAAGATTTTTATGATAGATTAGAACAATACACTGATAGTAAATTTGCTTATATTCTTGATATTAAAGAACTGAATTAAAAACTTGTTTCAATGTTTAAAAGTTTGCGGTATAATCTAGTTGTACTTGAGGTAGGGTAAATAATCTTCTAGGGGTTCGGTATCTGACAACTAGAGGCACCATTAAAATGTTAGGAAACATCGATAATTCGGTGTTTTTTTCATGTTTAGAAAATTATAATAATTAATACAAAACTATATAAAATTACATTAGCATACACAAAATATCCTAAAAAAGACTAATAATAATAGGATAGTCAATGTGACTTTTAATCAAAGGGTCTTGGGTTCAAATCCCAAACGAGCCACCATTTATAAAAAAATCTCAAAAAATGAGATTTTTTTATTGAAAAATTTTTTAATCGACAAAAACTGCTAGAAAAAATTAGTATTATGAAGCCATCGAAAGGAAAAAGTATTTTTTATTAAGAAATGGGCACAATTTAACCTTCCGTGGTTAATAGATTTCGTATCTTAATTGATATACTTTTTATTAAGGTGGTCAAAAGTGAAATTATCGGAGGCTGTATCGGTAAAAATATTATCGATTTGTGAAGAACAAAATATTTCTGTAAATAAATTAGCTAGCATTTGTTGTTTAACACAAAGTACAGTTCAAAATTTGATCGCTGGAAAATCTAAAAATCCCAAAATGCTAACCATTATTCGAATTTGTGAAGGACTAAAAATTCCTCTTCAAAATTTTTTTGAAGATGACGTATTCAAAAGCATTGAAAGGGAAGACTAATGAGATTTATAAAACGACCATTAACAGAAATAATTTTAGAAGAAAATGATATCATTATTATCTCTGCATTAAAAGGAAATCATCATAAAATTCAAATTTCATTACGAAACGGAGCCATTGAAATAGATGATCTGCCATTTCAAAAAATTCAAATATTGAAAGAGGAACAAAAAGCAATTCAAAGAATGAAAAGGTATAAAGAGATAAAAAAGAAATTATAAAAAATTTACTAGAAATATTTGATAATATTATAAAAGCCATGTATAATAATCTTTGAAATGAGGATTACTAGTGAAAAAAGAGCAAGAAAATAAAATATTATATGCTATATATATAATGATAGGTATTTTAATACTAAATACTTTTTTAAATTTTATTATACTTTCCAAAGTGGGAACGGAAAATATGAAAAAGAATAATATAGATTCACCCACTTCTGATCAAGAGATATATGATGTAAGCATGTTTATAAATTTAACCCCTTCAGAAATATTAAAAAAGGTAAAGAATAAAGAGAAATTTATATTATTCATCGGAAAAAGCGATTGCCCATATTGTCAAAAGATGCTACCTTCCATTCAAAAAGCACAATCTGATTATAACTTTAAAACAATTTATTTAAATGCTAAAAGTATTGATGTAGATTCTAATGATTATAAAGAATTAGCAAGCTTTCTTGATCAAAAAGAAACGATAAATGGAGAAACAAAAACATTTGGAGAATTTCAGTTAACTCCTATGATAGTTGCATTTGAAAACGGAAAAATGAAAGATGGAATAATTGGTTATGATACCTATGATTATCTATCAGAATTCTTAGAAAAAATAGGGTATCAAAAATAAGAGAGAAATCTCTTTTTTTTGTAAAAAAAACTCCTATAAATAGGAGTAAAAATCAAAATGGTCGAGAAGACAGGATTTGAACCTGCAACCCCTACATCCCAAATGTAGTGCACTACCAAGTTGTGCTACTTCTCGACTTATTATATTTCTATGCTATTTTATAAAAAGTGTTACATAAAATATGGTGCACCCAAAGGGAGTCGAACCCCTAACCTTTAGATCCGTAGTCTAACGCTCTATCCAATTGAGCTATGGGTGCTTTTTTATAAAATGCAATCTAATTATAGTATAGTAATTTAAAAAATTCAAGTATTTTCGAATGAATATTCTGAAAGATAAATTATTAATGATAGTAATTTTCGTGATTTAATGGGATAGGTAAAAAAATTTTTTTAAATTTTGTTCTTTTATTTCAAATGTTGTACCAGGATTATAATTTGGTTCTAGTTGTAATATAGGAAATTTAAAAAATAATTCAGCCATTCTAACTTTTAATAATTTTAGAAATATTTCAAATAATTTAAAAAGGAGAATATCCACATATTTATAATAAATAACTCCATTTAAATACTATTGTTTTGTATAAATAAAAGCAAAATAATTTAATTTATGTTTTGACGTGATTTTGATTTTTTAAATGACTAAGACATATTGTTTTCAAGCCCTTGAAAATTAGTGTCGAAATCAATAAATGAATCAGCATAGCTTGATAATCAATTTGTAAATGGTAATATTTATTTCCATCGTTTTTATTATAATTACTAGAAATCTCTACCTAAATGAATAAAAAATAGGAGGATTTTATTTAGATAACTTCACTTGTTAAAAATCTTTTAATGTTTAAAGGTCAATAATCCATTACCATTAGATTAGAATCTAGATTTTCAGGTTGACCAAGTAAGATTTCTAAAGTTATTCTAAAAGCTCCCAATCTGTATGTCTATTTGATAGCCAATTTATAAGAGAAAAAAGTCGAAAAAATATAAGAATATTCCTAGATTTTATTCTAGTCAATCAGGAAAAGATATTGTATAATAAAACAAGATAGGGGAATCATATGAAAGAAAAAATTTTAACAGAAGATTTAAAATATAAAATGGATGCTTACTGGCGCGCAGCCAATTATTTATCATGTGCGCAACTTTATTTAAAAGACAATCCTTTATTAAAAAGACCTTTGACATTTGATGATATCAAAAAAAAATTAGTTGGTCATTGGGGGTCAGTACCAGGACAAAATTTTATTTATGTACACTTAAATCGAATTATCAAAAAGTTTGATCTAAATATGATTTATATATGTGGTCCAGGACATGGCGGCCAAGCTCCAGTTTCAAACACTTATTTGGAAGGTTCCTATTCAGAATTTTATCCAGATATTACAGAAGATGAAGAAGGCTTAAGAAAACTCTGTAAGCAATTTAGTTTTCCAGGTGGTATTGGAAGTCATGCCACACCAGAAACGCCAGGAAGTATTAATGAGGGAGGAGAACTAGGTTATAGTTTATCTCACGCTTTTGGAGCAGTTTTAGATAATCCTACTTTGATCGCTGCTTGTGTAATTGGAGATGGCGAAGCAGAAACCGGGCCTTTAGCAACCAGCTGGCATATAAATAAATTTTTAAATCCGATAGAAGATGGTGTAGTGCTTCCAATTCTTCATTTAAATGGATATAAAATTGCTAATCCAACTATTTTAGCTAGAATTAGTAAAGAAGAATTAGATGCTCTTTTACGTGGTTATGGCTGGATACCATTTTATGTAGAAGGTGAGGACCCATTTGAGATGCATGAAAAAATGGCCTCAGCATTAGATGAAATAGTCGAAAAAATAAAATTGATTCAAACCAATGCCCGTAATGGAAAAGATTCTACGCGTCCATTATGGCCGATGCTTGTACTACGTACTCCAAAAGGTTGGACAGGTCCCAAAATGATTGACGGGAAAATAATTGAAGGTTCATTTCGAGCTCATCAAGTTCCAATTGAAGTAACAAAAGAACATCCTGAATCACTGGCAAGATTAGAAAATTGGTTAAAAAGTTATCGGCCAGAAGAACTTTTTGATCAAAAAGGAAAATTAAAATCAGAATTAAAAGAATTAGCGCCAAATGGTGAATTTCGAATGGGAGCGAATCCTCACGCAAATGGTGGAAAAGAAAAAAAACAATTAGATATGCCGAATTATTGGGATTTTAAAGTAGAAGTTGAAAATCCTGGTTGTATTCAAAAAGAAGATATGCGAGTACTAGGGAGTTTTGTAAAAGAAATTATTGCAAAGAACCAAGATCAAAATAATTTTCGTATTTTTGGACCTGATGAAACATTGTCTAATCGATTAAATTCAGCTTTTGAGGTTACCAATCGCCAATGGTTAGCTCAAATATATGAAACAGATGAATTTTTATCGCATAAAGGAAGAATTATTGATTCTATATTATCCGAACATGTATGCGAGGGATTATTAGAAGGATATATATTGACTGGGAGATACGGTTTTATTCACAGTTATGAATCATTTATTCGGATTGTCGACTCTATGGTAGGCCAACATGCTAAATGGCTAAAAATGGCTAATGAAATATCTTGGCGAAAAAAAGTTCCATCTTTAAATATTCTGCTTTCTAGTCATGCATGGCAACAAGATCATAATGGATATACTCATCAAGATCCAGGATTTATAAATCATTTATTAACTAAAAAAGCAGATACAGTAAGAATTTATCTTCCACCAGATGCAAATTGTCTTCTTTCTTGCTTTGATCACTGTATTCGTTCTGAAAATTATATTAATTTGATCATTGCCAGTAAACATCCTAGGCCACAATGGCTCACAATGCGCCAAGCAATGCAACATTGTAAACAAGGAATCGGAATATGGGAGTTTGCAAGTAATGATCAAGGAAGCGAGCCTGATGTTGTCTTAGCTTGTGCTGGGGATACTCCTACATTAGAAATACTAGCATGTGTAACCATTTTGCGAAAATTTTGTAAAGAATTAAAAATTAGAGTAGTAAATGTTGTAGACTTAATGCGTTTAGAACCCAAACAAAATCATCCTCATGGATTAACAGATGAAGAATACAATATGATTTTTACTCTAAATAAACCTATTATTTTTGCTTTTCATGGATATCCAAATGTGATTCATGAATTAACATATAAAAGAGCAAATCAAAACATGCATGTCCGCGGATATATAGAAGAAGGTACGATCACGACACCTTTTGATATGCGAGTATTAAATAAGTTAGATCGTTATCATTTAACAAAGCTAGTATTAGAACATGTAGAAACTTCAAATAAAGAAAAAACAATAGTTTATTGTGATGAAATGTTAGAAAAGCATCATCAATATATTAAAGAATATGGAATAGATATGGAAGAAATACGTCAGTGGAATTGGACAAGTGATAGTTGTGATAATTGAAGAATTATATTTGAAGGCAAATTTTTTAGTAAATCCTGTTCTTCAACCAACTTTGAAAGTCAAAAGTATCTTAAAAAATGAAATTATCAAACGAGCAACAAAAGGCATATATTTTATTAAAGATGAAGAAAGCATAGATAAAATAATAGAAGAGAGTATGATTTCAAGTCCCGAGCCTTTTATTTCATATGGTCTTAAAAAACCCATTTTTTATGCTGGTATTCCAGATTTTGCATTAGCTTGCTTTGACTTCAAATTACCTAAAATTTTAACGGCCATTAAACTAGATATGCCATATGAAAGATTAGCTTTATTTCAAATCGAATTCCAAAACAATACATATAAATTATTTTATCCCAATTTATTAACTGAGCCATTGGAATTAAAAAAAGTTTATCTTGGTTTAAAAATAGAAGATTATAAAATTTGCTATCGAGAAATAAAAAAATCAGAAATTGAGAATTATGAAATAAAAATTCCAATTACGGATGTGAAATTAATTGAAAAAAAAATGGCAAAAGATTTAAAAGAATATTTAAAAAAATTACGAAAAAAAAAGAATCAGATTAAAAAATGATTCTTTTTAAATTGACTTATCAATATAATTAACATATAATGATTAGGCATAGTTTATGCTAAAAGGAGGAATTATGAAACAAATTGGAGGAATATTAAAAAAATTTACTTTTCCTATCCTTTGTATCATTGTATTATTGTGGATTCAGGCGACCTGTGACTTATCTTTACCAGATTATACAGCGAGTATAATAAACGTAGGAATTCAAGAAAAAGGAATTGATAGTACGATTCCATCTGCAATACGAAGTGATATATATGAAGGAATACTATCTCTTTCAGATCAAAAAGAAGAAATAGAACAGATTTATGAAAAAAAATCATATCTCGAATTATCAGAGCGAGATCAAAAAAAGTATGGAAAAAAATATCCACTTTTACGAAATGAGAGTATCTATATTCGAAAAGATATTTCTAAGGATCAAAAAGAACTGTTAGAAGAGGAATTTGCTTTTTTAATGATTTTAGTAGAAGCAATTGATTCAGGAAATCAAGAAGTAATAGAGCAGTTAAAATTACCTTCTAATCTAGACGAAAATCCATTAAAAGCTTTTAATAAATTAGATGGAAAAATAAAAAAAGAAATTTATGAAACATATAAAAAAACGTTTGCAAATTATGAAAACTCTATGATAAAACAGATTGCTATTGAGTCCATAAAAAATGAATATTTAAAAATTGGATTAAATTTGGATGATTTACAAATGTCATATATTATTTCAAACGGAATAGTTATGATAAGTATTGCGGCTTTAATCATGATCGTCGCAGTATTAATTGGTTTTTTAGCAAGCCGTACAGCTGCAAGATTTGCCTTTTTACTTCGTAATAAATTGGTTGAAAAAATTATGAGTTTTTCTAATAAAGAATTTGATGAATTTAGTACGGCAAGTTTAATTACAAGAAGTACCAATGATATTCAACAAGTGCAAATGTTATTTGTTATGGTTTTAAGAATTGTGGTTTACAGTCCTTTGCTAGGAATAGGAGCCTTACTAAAAGTAATGGGAAATTCAATGAATTGGGTAATAGGATTAGCCATAGGTTTGATTTTATTAATTGTTATTATTTTATTCATATTTGCGATGCCAAAATTCAAATTAGTTCAAAAACTAGTAGATAAATTAAATTTAGTATCAAGAGAAATATTGACAGGAATTCCAGTTATTCGAGCATTTAGCACAGAACTTCATGAAGAGCAAAGATTTGATGCGGCAAACCAAGAATTAGCGAAAACAAATTTGTTTTGCAATCGAGTAATGGGAATAATGATGCCAACTATGAACTTTATCATGAATGGAGTAGCCATATTAATTATTTGGGTTGGAGCGAAACAAGTCGATATGGGAACACTACAAGTTGGAACATTAATGGCATTTATCACTTATACGATGCAAGTAATTATGTCATTTTTAATGTTATCTATGGTATCGATTATGTTGCCAAGAGCTTGGGTTTCAGTAAAAAGAATTGCTGAAGTTTTGAAAAAAGAAAATTCAATTATTGAAACAAAAGATCCTGTTAATTTTGATGATTCAAAGAAAGGCATTGTGGAATTTAAGGATGTATATTTTCGATATCCAGATGCAGAAGAAGACGTTTTAGAAGAAATTAATTTCGTAGCAAAACCAGGAACAACTACAGCCTTTATTGGATCCACAGGAAGTGGCAAATCAACCTTAATTAATTTAATCCCGCGCTTTTTTGATGTAACGGGTGGAAAAATTTTAATTGATGGAGTAGATATCAGAAAAACAAATATCCATGAATTGCGTTCCAAGATTGGATATGTTCCTCAAAAAGGAATATTATTTAGTGGAACCATCCGCTCCAATATTCTATTTGGAGCTGAAGACCAAAGTGATGAAAATATGAACCGGGCTGCTAAAATTGCCCAAGCAAGTGCTTTTATCGAAGAAAAAGAACAACAATATGAAAGTGAAATTAGTCAGGGTGGAACCAATGTTTCAGGTGGACAACGTCAAAGAATTTCGATTGCTCGAGCTTTAGCAACGAATTCAGATATTTATATATTTGACGATTCCTTTTCAGCTCTCGATTATAAAACAGATGTAAATTTACGAAAAGCATTAGGAGAAGAAATACAAAATGCAACGATATTTATTGTCGCACAAAGAATTAGTACTATCATGCACGCAGATCAAATTATAGTTTTAGACAAAGGAGCTATTGTTGGAAAGGGAACACATGCTGAATTACTAGAAACATGTGACATTTATAAGGAAATTGCTCTTTCCCAACTAAAGGAGGATGAATTACATGGCTAAAAAAAGAATGAGCCCTCCGAACATCGAAAAAGCAAAAGATTTTAAAGGAACACTAAAGAAATTAATCAAATACATTGGTACATATAAAATTGGAATGATAATTGTTTTTTTAGTAGCCATTTCAAGTACCATTTTCTCTATAGCAGGCCCAAAAATTCTCGGAAATGCCACACAAGAATTATATACGGGTTTGATTGCTAAAATTTCAGGGACAGGCGGAATTAATTTTGAAGCAATTGCAACCATTTTATTATTCTTATTAGGATTATATATTTTAAGTGCTTTCTTTTCTTATGTAGAAACCTGGGTAATGTCATCTATTAGCAAAAAAACGACTTACCGTTTAAGAAAAGAGATTTCGGAAAAAATAAAAAAATTACCAATGCGATACTTTGATTCGAAAACAACGGGGGAAACATTATCTGTAATTACAAATGATATTGATACACTTCAACAAAGTTTAAATCAAAGCGCAACCGAATTTGTAACTTCTATTGTAACAGTAATCGGAATATTTATCATGATGTGTACGATTAATATCAGTTTGGCTATTTTAACTGCTCTTGTATTGCCAATTGCTTCTATATTTGTAATGTTTATCATGAAACATAGTCAAAAGTATTTCCAAAGTCAACAAGAATACTTAGCAAGTGTTGACGGTGAGATCGAAGAAATGCTAGGTGGACATACCGTAGTAAAAGCGTTTAATGCGGAAGAAAAATTATTAGACGATTTTCAAAAGCAAAATCAAAAATTATATGAGTCAGGTTGGAAAAGTCAATTCTTTTCTGGAATGATGTTCCCGATTATGAATTTTATTGGAAACTTAAATTATGCCATAATTGCGATTGTTGGAGCTTATTATTGTGCAAAAGGACGAATTAATGTGGGAAATATCCAATCCTTTATTCAATATTCCAAAAACTTTACACAACCAATTGCGCAACTAGCACAGGTAATGAATCAAATTCAATCCATGATTGCTTCCGCAGAACGTATCTTTGATTTTCTAGATGAAAAAGAAGAAGAAGATAATGGAACACTTCCAGTACCTCTAGATAAAATAAAAGGAAACATTGAATTTAAACATGTAAGATTTGGATATAATCCTGATAAAATAATTATTAAAGATTTTAATGCAAAAGTAAAGTCTGGTCAAAAAATAGCGATTGTTGGTCCTACTGGAGCAGGAAAGACAACAATGATCAAACTTTTAATGCGCTTTTATACAGTTAGAGAAGGCGAAATTTTAATTGATGGCCATAATATAAATGAATTTAAAAGAAGTGATCTAAGAAATATATTTGGCATGGTTTTGCAAGATACTTGGCTGTTTAATGGTACCATTATGGAAAATCTTCGATATGGAAAACTGGATGCCACCGACGATGAAGTAATTGATGCTGCCAAAATGGCCCATGTTCATCATTTTATTCAAACACTGCCTGATGCATATAATATGATATTAAATGAAGAAACAAATAATGTTTCTGGAGGACAAAAACAATTACTTACTATTGCGCGAGCCATTTTAGCAGATCCAAAAGTAATGATTTTAGATGAAGCAACAAGTAACGTAGACACTAGAACAGAAGTATTAATTCAACAAGCTATGGATGAATTAATGAAAGGTAGAACATCTTTTATTATTGCTCATCGTCTTTCAACAATTAAAAATGCGGACTTAATTTTAGTGATGAAGGAAGGCGACATTGTAGAAATCGGAAATCATGAAGAACTCATGAATCAAAATGGATTTTATGCAGATTTATACAATAGCCAGTTTGAAGAAATAGAATAAAAATATTCTATTTTTTTATGATTACAATTTCTTGATTTAAAAGAGTATCTATTATAAGATAAAATTAGAAAGAAGAAAAATATGAAAACGGTAAATGATTTTAAAGATTATCAACTATTAGATATGCAAAATGGTCAAAAGTTAGAAAAATGGAACCAAATTATTTTAATTCGACCAGATCCTCAGATTATATGGGAAAAAAATAGAAATACAAATTTATGGAGCAAAGCAGATGCTGTTTATAATCGCAGTAACACAGGTGGAGGAAACTGGAAAATTAAAAATTCCAAGTTACCAAACACTTGGCAAATAACTTATCAAGACCTAGTATTTAATTTAAAATTAATGGGATTTAAACATACTGGCTTATTTCCAGAACAGGCTTATAATTGGAATTTAATTCGAAAAACAATTAAGGAAGCCGACCGAAAAGTTAAAGTCTTAAATTTATTTGCTTATACTGGTGGAGCATCCATTGCAGCCCTAAAAGAAGGAGCAGAAGTAGTACATGTAGATTCTTCTAGAGGAATGATCGATTGGGCCAAAGAAAATGTGAAAAGTAATCATTTAGAAAATAAACCAATACGCTTTTTTGTTGATGATGTATTAAAGTTTGTCCGTCGTGAAATAAGACGAGGCAATCACTATGATATTATATTAATGGATCCCCCAAGTTTTGGCCGCGGTAGTAAAAATGAAATATGGAATATTGAAAAAGACTTATTTTCATTAGTAGAACTTACAACTGAATTATTAAGTGAAGATCCGCTACTTTTTGTAATTAATTCTTATAGTACTGGTTTATCGAAAACGATTTTAGAAAATATTTTAAATTTAACAGTAAATCAAAAACAGAATGGTCAAATTGAAAGTGATGAATTAGGAATTAGAATGAAAGATAGTAATATGATTTTGCCATGTGGTCTCTATGCTCGATGGGAAAAAAAGAAAAAAGAGATATCTGATTAGAAGATATCTCTATTTATTTAAGACGATTAATTTAATGGCTGTTTTTTGCTCATCATTAATAACAATGTCATTAAAAGCGGGTACAACAACAAGATTTTCTCCACTTGGAGCAACAAATCCTCTAGCAATTGCAATGGCTTTAATGGCTTGATTTAAGCTTCCAGCCCCGATCGTTTGAATTTCTACTTCTTTTTGCTCTCGATAAATATTAGCAATCGCTCCCGCAACTTTACTAGGATTTGACTTACTAGATACTTTTAATATTTCCATAATTCCTCCTTCATTCTAATTAAATATATGGCAATAAAGAAGAAAAATTCCAACAATTATAAAATAATAAATAGAACTGCTATCATAATCCCTAAATTTAAAATAGCATAAAGAAGAATCGAAGCATTAATAAACCCTGCTCGACGTTCAAAACCGCGTTTTAATGTTTTACTTTTCTGTTCTTCCTTTTGAACTCTGTGAAATTGTTGTACTTTCTTTTCGGCAATACGGGTAAGCTTATCTTTTAAGACAGAAATTTTCTCATCAGAAGACATTTTTGCTAACTGTGTATTATAATTCTGAATTTGTGTTTGCGCATTTTCACTTAAATAATCAAAATACTGATTACCATCTAGCATAAATTGTTCCAAATTTTTCCGTTCTTCTAACGTTCCTTCTCCATCTAGATAAACATTAAAATCACATATTTTCTGATGTTTCATTTTTTAATCGCTCCAATTCCATTTTTAATTTTGAAAAACGAACTTGCCCATCTTGCTCTTGCAATCTTTGAAACATGGAAAGAACTTGTTCCAAGTTTTGAGATATTTTAAATTTATGCCCATAATTGTCAGTAAAAGAGATAAATGGAGTACCCTGTTCATCATTCCTTAAATCCATGTTCGTAATATACAAATCATGAAAAGAATTACTTGGTGGATTTGCTAAAACTTCTGCGAGCACATTGACGCGAATAATACGAAATAAATCTTCTGCAGTAAGTTGATTCGTATTCTTTAAAGCCTCTCGAAGATTCGTATTATAAAGGATATTTGGCAAATAATAATCACTAATATTAATTGATTCAATGTTACCATTGATCCGACACACTAAATCAGGACCCACTATTTGGAGATTTTCTCGAAAAGATTCATTATATCTCATCCATTCATTTAAATAAATGATATTATCGTTCATAATAGGTGAAAAGAAATTCATGAATAGACCTCCGTATCTTATCAAGATTATATCAATCAAAATCAAAAAATTCAATTGGTGAAAAAAAGAGATATGCGATATAATAAAAAAAGTGATGGAAATGAAAGAAAAATTAACCAAAGAATTTATAATCAGTTTATCTGAGAAAAAGAAGGAGCCAAAATGGATGACAGATTTTCGGCTGCAATCATTGGAAGCTTTTCAAACATTAAAAGTTCCTTCTTTTGGCCCCGTTTTAGATATTAATTTTGATGAATTTTTATATTACAAAAGTACAAATCAAGAAGTAACAAATGATTGGAATCAAATCGATGAAAAAACTAGAGGATTATTTTGTGATTTAGGTGTAATAGATGCCGAAAAAAAATATTTAGCAGGAACAAGTAATCAATATGAAAGTGAAGTAATCTATCATAATGCAAATATTTCAAAGGATATCATATTTATGAGTACCGATGAGGCATTACAGAAACATCCAAAATTGTTTCAAAAATATTTTAATTCTTTAGTGAATTATAAAGAAAACAAATTTACAGCTTTAAATGGAGCTGTATGGAGTGGAGGAACATTTATCTATATCCCGCCATTTACAAAATTAGATAGACCTTTACAAAGTTATTTTCGGATTGACACAGCAGCTTTAGGACAATTCGAACGAACTATTATCATCGTCGATGAAGGCGCTGAATTATCTTACATAGAAGGATGTACCGCTCGAAGTTATTCTAAAAATTCTTTACATGCTGGAGTCGTAGAAATCTTTGTAGGAAAAAACGCCAAATGTAAATATTCAACCATTCAAAATTGGTCCACAGATGTTTATAATTTAGTTACCAAGCGTGCAATCGTGGATGAAAAGGGGAAAATGGAATGGGTAGATGGAAATATTGGAAGTAAAGTAACCATGAAATATCCTTCTTGTATTTTAAAGGGAGATTATGCAGTTGGAAATTCCATAAGTATCGCTTATGCGAAACAAGCTCAATTTTTAGATGCAGGTGCAAAAATGATTCATTTGGGAAAGTATACAAAAAGTAATATTGTAAGTAAATCAATTGCCGAAAAAGGCGGGATTGCCAATTATCGGGGAACAACGAAAATTCAAAAAAATGCTATTTGTTCAGAAGCTCACGTAAAATGCGATACTATTTTAATGGATTCTATTTCAAAAAGCGACACTTATCCTAAAAATATGGTAAGTAATGATAGCTCTGTTTTAGAACACGAAGCAAGTGTCTCAAAAGTGAGTGAAGAAAAAATGTTTTATTTAAAATGCAAAGGGTTATCTGAAGAAGAAGCCAAAGAATTACTTATATTAGGATTTATGGAAGACTTTAAAAAAGAATTGCCGATGGAATATGCTGTCGAATTAAATCGACTTCTTAAAGAATAATGTTTTTTTGAATATTAATAGGATCAAAATGATAAAAAAATCACAATAAAAAGAAATTTGTGATTTTTTTTCACTTCAAATAATGAAAAAAAGAGATTTGAAGGAATAAAAAAGAATTGTTAAATTGAACCGGAAAGGAGGAAATATGAATAATGTCATTTTAGTAGGGAGATTAACAAAAACTCCCACTCTAGAAGAACTTGATGAAGAGAAAAAAAGAACCATCATTGATATAGCTGTACCAAGAAATTATCGAAACTCAGAAGGAATGTATGAAGCAGACTTTATTCGCTGTGTTTTATGGAATGGAATTGCTCAAAATACGAGTAAATATTGTAAAATTGGAGACGCGATCGCTTTACGTGGACGTTTACAAACAAGAAGCTATAATGATGAAGAAGGAAATAAAAAATATATTACAGAAGTCATTGCCCAATCCATAAGTTTTGTAGCTCCATCAACCAAAGAAGAGAAAAAAGAATAATGAAATGAAATCCTAAAGAATATAGTTTAATGGTGAAGAAATTTTGAAAAATTTTTATAAATACTTTGGCATTACAGCCATCATGTTATTTAGTTTTTATTATACAGAAAAAATTGCTTTATTAATGCGAGAAAAAGACCCAATTTATGAAACCATATCGGATGTTGCCAATGAAAATAATACGAGTTATGTAAATGCAACTATTTATGAAAATACCATTATCCCAGGAGTAAATGGCTTGACTGTAAATGTCGATAAAAGTTTTCAAAAAATGAAATCATTTGGGGCATTTAATAAATATTATTTAGTATTCGATCAAGTAAAACCTGAGATTTCATTAGAAGATCATAAAGATAAAATGATCACCCAGGGAAATCCTCAAAAAAGAAGTATTAGTCTAATTATAGAAGATAATAAAGAAGTACAAGAATATTTCGCTCAAAAAGAAATAAAAGCTTCCATTTTAATTACAAAAGATACTTTTAAGCGAGATAGTTATTTGGAACAAATTAATCATGATTCTAAATTTTTTAAAGATACCAATGGTTTATTAGATTCCATCAATCAAAATCATAATATTTGTATCGTTAATACCTTTAATGCTCAAATATGTCAGAAAAATAAAAATTATTTAGTAAAACCATCATTAGAATTAACAACTTACAATTTAGCAAATGTAAAAAGTAAAATAAATAGTGGGTCGATTATATTAATTAAAAAAAGTGCCAAATTAGAAGATGTCAAAATTTTATTAAATCAAATCAATTACAAAGGACTAATGCCGGTTTTCTTAAGTGAATTAATATTAGAAGAAAAGAAACCGTCCTAAATATTCGAAAAAGAAAATGAAAGGAAGATTGAAAAATCTTTTTTTCTTTGTTATAATAAAACCCAATGAAAAAAACTTTATATTTTGAATATTAGAAAAGAGCTGAATTATGAGTAAAATAAAAATTTTTAGTTTGGGTGGATTAGATGAATCAGGAAAAAACACATATTGCATTGAAGTAGATAAAGACTTATTTGTTTTTGATTGTGGTTTAAAATATGCAACAGGAACTTCTTTTGGGATAGATTACATTATTCCTGATTTTGAATATTTAGAAAAAAATAAAAAAAGAATTAAAGGCGTATTTTTGACCCATGGACATTATGAAAATATGGGTGGGGCATCTGATTTAGTAAAAATCATACCAGACATAAAGCTATATGCAACAAAATTTACGAAGTACGTACTTTTAGAAAGTGGTGTACCAGAAAAAAATATTGTGGAGATAGTTCCCCATAAAAAATTAAATTTTGGACGGGTAAGTATTTTTCCAATCAGTATGAGTCATAGTTGTCCTGATGCTGTCATGTATGTTATGAACACCAAAGATGGAGCAATTTGCTATACGGGTGACTTTATCATAGATCCTAAAATGGCAGGAGCATACGGAATGGACTTAGGGAAAATCGCTTATATTGGAAAATTGGGCGTCTTATGTCTGTTATCAGAGTCAAGTTTCTCAGAGCATATTGGCCATACCTCTCCAACTCACCGTTTAGAAGACTTTTTTAAAGATATTATAAATAAACAAGAGGGTAGAATTATGTTTTCTGTTTTGCCAACTCATCTATATACCATTCAAGATATTTTAAGCGGGGCAGAAAATTCCCATCGTAAAATTGTAGTAATGGGAAAAAAACTTCAAAATGTCATCCAATTTGGCAGAAAAGAAGGATATTTAACCTGTTCAGATGATTTATTAGGAGATCTTTCGAATATAAAAGATAGCAATTCGATTTTATTAATTTGTGATGACAAAGAAAACCCATATGCTTCCATTAGTAAAATTATTAATGGTTACGATAAATATATAAATTTAAAAGCGGGAGATGCAATTTGTTTTGCTGAACCGCGTTATGATTCAAATGAAAAGTTATTAGTAAAAATTGAAAATGATTTAGCGATGGCAGGCTGCAAAATCATAAACTTACCAAAAACTAGTAATATATTACATCATCCATCAAGTGAAGATTTAATGTTAATGATCCGGTTATTAAATCCAACTTATTATATGCCAGTGAAAGGAGAATACCGTTATATGGTCGGAAATGCAAATTTAGCAAATAGCCTTGGTATTCCGACAGAAAATATCCTATTAAAACAAAATGGAGATGTAGTAGAGTTAGAAAATGGTAAATTATTGGATAATTTTAAAAGTATCAAAGTAGGAGATTGTCTGATTGATGGAAAAAGTAGTGATGATGTCGGCGAGTTAGTAGTAAAAGATCGTGAAATGTTAAGTGAAAATGGAATAGTATTAATTAGTGCAACTATCAGTAAGAAAGATAAAGTAATTTTAGTAGGTCCTGAAGTAACAACAAGAGGATTCGTTTATGTAAAAGATTCTAAAGAAATGATGAGTGAAATAAAACGTATTTCAGAAGAAGTAATTACAAGAAATATAACAGATACTTTTGTAGAATATAATAAAATTAAAACGGAAATTAGAACAGAATTAAGTAAATTTTTATATAGCGAAACAGAATGTAAACCCATGATTATTGCTGTAGTACAAGAAATATAAATTGGTATAAAATATTGCAAAATTGCCATATTATTAATGGTGATAATATGAAAGAAAAAGAAATGCAAGAAAACAATGATATTAAAATATTAAATAAATTATATCAATGTGCAGAAATGGGAACTATAGGAATTGAAAGTGTAATTGATAAAGCTCATCAAGAAGAATTTCGAAATACCCTTCATTCGCAAAAAGAAGAGTATGATAAAATAGGAGATCAAATAGTCAGCATTTTAAAAAAATATGGTTGCGAAGAAAAACATATTGGCACGATGGCTAAAAAAAGCAGTGAAATGATGAGTGAAATGAAAACTAAAATAGATGATTCTGATAGTCAAATTGCAAAAATGATGATGGAAGGAAATAATAAAGGTATTATTGAAGTCGCAAAATTAAAAAATGAATATGAGGGAACCGATGAAGAAATCATGGAACTTATGGAACATTTTTTAAAAACAGAACAACATAATTTAGACGAAATGAAAAAATATTTATAAAGACACATGCATAGAATAAAAGTGTCTTTTATTTTGCGAAAAAATGATTTATTTGCTATAATAAAAGCAAAAAAATGAGGTGAATAAATGAAAATTTTGAAAAAACATATTCCTAATATGCTAACATTATCTCGAATTATTTTAACACCATTAGTAGTTTATTTAGGATTAATGGGCCATATTAGAATTCTAATCATTTTAGCTATTTTAATTGCATTAACAGATACATTTGATGGCTTTTTTGCTAGAAGATGGCATGTAGAAAGCGAACTTGGTGCAAAGTTAGATGCCATTTCGGATAAAATATTAGTAATAGGTTTATTAATCATTCTCATTTGTAAAAATCATTCCTTTTTTTATTTATTAATTTTAGAAAGTATAATTGCTTTTTTAAATCTTTATTTCTATTTAAGAAAGGGCGTTGCCAATTCCTTAATGATTGGTAAAATAAAAACATGGATTATTTTTAGTACCATTGTAATAGGTTTATTTGATCTAATGTTCTCTTCTTGGAATATTCCCATTGACTACTTGATCTATTTTACATTGTTTATGCAAATATGTAGTCTTCTTTCCTATATTAAAAGCTATTTTAGCATGAAAAGTAAAAAAAAAAGACTAATTGAGAATTATAAAGAATTTTTTCAATACGTAAAACCAATTTTAGTTCACCCAGAATTTCAAAAGCGAAAAGAATATATGCATCACATAGGGGAATCTGTTTATGAACATACGTTAAGAGTATCTTTTGATGCCTATACAATTGCTAAACGTTTAAAATGGGATGACAAAGCAGCAGCGATAGGTGGATTATTACATGATTTCTATGATCACCCTTGGCAAAATGCTCATGAAAAAAAACCTTTTTTACAAAAACATGGCTTTGTGCATGCCGAAGAAGCTCGCAAAAATGCATGGAGAATATTTCCTGAGCTCATGAATGAGAAAATTGATGATATTATCAAAAAACATATGTTTCCTTTAAACAAAAGTCTTCCGTGTTATAAAGAAAGTTGGTTGATCTCTTTTGTGGATAAAGCCGATTCTATGGATTTTATTATGCATCCAAAATTGTTATTAAAATTACTATTTCATCGCGAAATAACAAATCAAAAAGAAATGAGCAAACACCATTTTTTAAAATATTTAAAGAAGAAGCTACACTAGCTTTTTTTTCGTCAAAAAAGGGTAAAATGCTTTGCAAACAATATCGAACTAAGTTATAATACATATGGTGGTAAGGTATGGCAAAAAAGAAAAAAACAAAAGATTCAGAAGCATCAAAATTTACATATTCTGTAGAATTAACAGGCCTCGTTTTAATTCTAATTGGTTTAATAGGCTTTGGATTTGGACCTGTGGGGAGTATGCTAAAAAAATTTGCTATGTTTTTACTTGGAGAATGGTGGCCAGCCATTTTAATTTTACTTCTATTTTTAGGATTTTATATGTTGCTGAAACGCAAGCTTCCAAATTTTTTTAGCGCTAAATTATTAGGAATATATATTATAATCATTGCAATCTTAATTGTGAGTCATTTTAAGTTTATTTATGAATGTCAAAATGCTTCTGATATCTTTCAATCTACACTAGATAATTATATGTCTCGGGTAGCTTCAATTGGTAACAATAATGCGTTAGCTTCTTCTGGACAGACCTCTATTGTAATTGGAGGAGGAATTATTGGAGCAGTCTTTGCATTTTGTTCTTCTTCTTTATTTGGAAGTACAGGGACTTATATTGTATTAGCATTTATGGCTATTTTTGGGTTCATTTTAATCTTTAACTTAAATCTAGGCAATGTATTAAATAATATGGGTGGAGGAATCAAAAAAATAAAATCTCATGAAAGAATTCCTAGAGTAAAACCAGAAAAGCCTATCTTATATGATTATGAAGAAGACCAAGAATTTGAAGAATCAAAAGAAGAAGAGCGAATTGTTGTTCAAAGTATGGAAGAATTGCGAAATTATGAAAAAGAGTCTGCTTCTCCTAAAATAACAGAACCAGTTATGAAAGAAGACCCAATTTTACCAAATACAGTAGCATCTGATGATGGGGAAGGAAATATTAGCTTTGTAAATGCTGATTATAAATTACCTAGTATTAATATTTTAGATAATCCAGATAAACCCAAAAAAGTAAATTCAAATCAATTTATAATTAGTAATAAACAAAATTTGGAAAGAGTATTAAAAGATTTTCAAATTGCTGGACGAGTAGTTGATGTTCATATGGGGCCAAGTGTAACGCAATATGAAGTAGTAGTTCCTTCAGGAACCAAAGTAAGTCGTATTGTCGGCATTAATAAAGAGATTGCATTAGCTCTTGCAGCAAAAGATGTTCGAATTCAAGCTCCGATTCCTGGCAAAAGTACGATCGGAATAGAAATACCGAATCCTGTCATTAGTCCAGTTAAAATTAAAGAAATTCTAGGAAATATTCCGAAAAGTCAAGAAAATGCCAAAATGTTAGTGGCACTTGGAAAAGATATCATGGGTCGTCCTCAAACTGCCGATCTTTCCAAAATGCCTCATTTATTGGTAGCTGGATCGACAGGAAGTGGTAAATCTGTTTGCGTAAACAGTATGTTAGCTTCTTTACTAATGTTATATCGCCCAGATCAAGTCAAAATTATGTTAGTAGATCCTAAAAAAGTAGAATTATCAAATTATAATGGCGTGCCTCATTTATTGTGTCCCGTTGTGACAGACCCTAAAAAAGCCTCTTTAGCTTTACAGAAAATAGTAGTAGAAATGGAGCGAAGATATGATACATTCGCTGAAAAAGGCGTCAAAAATATTGGGGGATATAATGATTGGGTAGATGAGCAAAACCGTGGAAATGCTTCTGCACCACTTCCCAAAATGCACTATATTTTAGTTGTAATTGACGAACTTGCTGATTTAATGTTAGTAGCAAGTAAAGAAGTAGAAGAATCCATTATGCGAATCACACAAATGGCTAGAGCCGCTGGGATTCATTTAATTGTTGCGACCCAAAGGCCATCTACCGACGTTATTACAGGAGTAGTAAAAGCAAATATTCCATCTCGTATTTCCTTTGCAGTATCCAGTCAAATCGACTCTAGAACCATTTTAGATATGCCTGGTGGCGAGAAACTCTTGGGAAAAGGAGATATGCTTTATTTGCCAATGGGAGAAAATACGCCAATTCGTGTTCAAGGTTGCTTTATTTCTGATGATGAAATTCGAAGAGTGATTGAACATGTATGCAAAGAACAACAAGCCAAATATGATGAAAACTTAACAACTAATTTAAATGATTCACATTTAGCTGGAGCAACAAGCGAACCAGAAGAATATGATGATCCACTTTACAATGAAGTAGTAGAATTTGCAGTAAAAACAGGAAAAATAAGCGCTTCTTTATTACAACGACGTTTCCGTTTAGGCTATAACCGAGCAGCTAGAATTGTAGATTTATTAGAAGAACGTGGAATTATTGGACCACAAAATGGTTCGAAACCACGTGAAGTTTTAATCAAATTAGAAACGAAAGAGGAAGAGTAAGTCCTTCTTTTTTTTGTAAAATTTTGAAAAGAAATGGAATAATAATTTGACAGTAGCACGAAATTTTGATAAAATTTTGTCACAAGTATTCTTTTAAGATTGAATGGTGATTTTTTGGAACATTATTTTACCAATAACGAATTTCAAAAGAGTGAAATTCGAACGATTTTTTATACATATCAAAATCATAAATTATCTTTTTTGAGTGATAATGGTGTATTTTCAAAAGATAAAATAGATTTTGGTAGTCGCTTATTAATCGAAACATTTTTAGAATATGAAAATAGAACAAATTTAGAAATATTAGACGTTGGATGTGGATATGGTTTTTTAGGAATTGTTGCAGGTTTTTTTAAAAAATCAAATATCACCATGTGTGATGTCAATAAAAGAGCGATCCATTTGACTGAACAAAATATCACCCGAAATCAAGTAAAAGGGGTAGCCTTTGTTTCCAATACCTACGAAAAAATAGAACAGCAATACGATATTATTTTAACCAATCCTCCTATACGAGCAGGAAAAAAAGTCGTATTAGATATTTTACTAAATGCTAAAAATCATTTAAAAGAAAAGGGAAGATTATGGTTTGTAATCCGAAAAGATCAAGGTGCCAAAACAATTTTAAAAGAAGTCGAAAAAGTAGCCAAATGTCAAATTATAAAAAAAGAAAAAGGGTTTTATGTTATGACGTCAGAATTTAGTTGACATTGATATTATCGACTGTTAGAATTAGAAATTGGTGACGTGTAGATTTTTTGCGCAAAAAAATCAAAAAATAAATTATATTAGATGGGGTGAAATCGTGGCTTACACATTAAAAAAATTCGGAGATTATCGTGAAAGAAGAAGTTTTTCTAAAAGTAAAAATACAATGGAATTAACCGATCTTTTAGAAATCCAAAAAAAGTCCTATAATAACTTTTTAGAGCAAGGCATTAAAGAGGTATTTGAAGATTTATTTCCAGTAGAAAGCTTCACTGGAAATGTCACAATCGATTTTGGCGATTATTCATTTGATGAACCTAGATATTCAATCAAAGAAGCCAAAGAAAGAATGGTCAATTATGCTGCACCATTAAAAGTTCAAGCAAGAGTATTTATTCATGAAACAGGAGAAGTAAAAGAACAAGAAATTTTCTTGGGAGATATGCCTTTAATGACAGATGCTGGAACGTTTATTATTAATGGAGCAGAGCGAGTTATTGTATCACAATTAGTACGTTCTCCAAGCGTATATTTTAAGCGTGAAATAGATAAAAATGGCCGTCGTATTATTAGTGGAGAAATGATTCCAAACAAAGGAACTTGGTTGGAATTTGAACTAGATGCTAGAGACATTATGTATGTTCGAATTGATCGAACTAGAAAAGTACCAGTTACAACGTTCTTACGTGCACTAGGACTTTCTAGCAATGAAGATATTATTCAAGTATTCGGAGAAAATGACTATTTATTGAACACTTTTGAAAAAGATAGTACCAAAAATAGTGATGAAGCTTTAATTGAAATTTATGAAAAATTAAGACCTGGAGAACCTGCAACCCTAGATTCTTCAAAGAACCAATTAGTAACAAGATTCTTTGATCGTTTTCGTTATGATTTAGCAAAAGTAGGGCGTTATAAATTCAATAAGAAACTAAATGTAAGTGATCGTTTATTAAACCAAACATTAGCAGAAGATATTAAAAATGGAAAAGATATCATTGTGAAAAAAGGAACCATTATTACTAAAGATATATTAGAAACAATTAAGCCAATTTTAAAAGATGGTTTTGGACTTCATAAAGTCATGATTAATGAAGAATTAGATAATTATGATACGATTCAAGAAATTAAAATATTTGATAAGAATAATCCTGATAAAATAATTAAAGTAATTGGAAATGATCAAAATATTACTGAGAGAAGATTAACCATTCCAGACATTTTTGCTTCTATTTCCTACTATTTAAATCTTCAAAATAGTATTGGAAATACGGATGAAATCGACCATTTAGGAAATCGTCGTGTAAGACAAGTCGGTGAATTAATTCAAAATCAATTTCGTGTTGGTATGTCACGGATGGAACGTGTAATAAGAGAACGTATGACAACACAAGAAATTGAAGATGTAACACCAAAATCTCTAATTAATATTCGACCAGTAACAGCTGTCTTAAAAGAATTTTTTGGAAGTTCTCAGTTATCTAAATTCATGGATCAAATTAACCCTATCGCTGAATTAACTGATAAAAGACGTCTTTCTTCTTTAGGACCTGGAGGACTTTCAAGGGATCGTGCTGGAATGGATGTTCGAGATGTAAATGCATCGCATTATGGAAGAATTTGTCCAATTGAATCTCCAGAAGGACAAAATATTGGATTAATTACCTCTTTAGCAGGATATGCCAAAATAAATGAATATGGTTTCATTATGACCCCATATCGTCGCGTAATAGATGGCGTTGTTCAAATGGATGATATTGTTTATATGACTGCCGATGAAGAAGCCGATTATTATATTTCACAAGCAACGGTAAAAATCGATGACCAAAATCGCATTATAGAAAATGAAATTATCGTTCGAATTAATGGAGATAACGTCATGATTAAAAGAGAAGAAGTTGACTTCGTTGACGTAGCTCCAAGTCAAGTTGTATCAGTAACAACAAGCTGTATTCCATTCTTAAACTACGATGATGCGAATCGTACCCTAATGGGTTCTAACATGCAACGTCAAGCTGTTCCATTATTAAAAGCAGAAGCTCCGATTGTTGGAACTGGAGTGGAATGTGTTGCTGCCAAATATTCTGGATCATGTGTTGTAGCAAAAGCCGATGGTGTAGTAGACTATGCCGATTCTAAAAAAATAATTATTAAAAATGCAAAAGGCAAAGATATTTATTATCTTGCAAACTTTGAGCGCAGTAATGCCTCTTCTAGTTTTAATCATCGCCCAATTGTTAAAAAAGGTGATTCGATTCATATGGGGCAAGTCATTGCAGATGGTCCAAGTTGTGACAAAGGTGAATTGGCCTTAGGAAAAAATATGACTGTAGCCTTTATGACATATAATGGATATAACTACGAAGACGCCGTCATTTTAAATGAAAAACTAGTAAAAGATGATGTTTATACATCACTTCATATTGAACATTATGATATTGAATGCCGTGATACAAAATTAGGACCAGAGGAAATCACGCGAGATATTCCAAATGTAGGAGAAGAAGCAAGACGAAACCTAGACTCAGAAGGTATTGTGAGAATCGGAACCGAAGTAAAAGAAGGAGATATCTTAGTTGGAAAAGTTACACCAAAAGGAGTACAAGAATTAACGAGTGAAGAAAAACTATTACATGCTATATTTGGTGAAAAGACCCGTGAAGTACGTGACACATCTTTAAAAGTAGAACATGGTGCAGGTGGAATCGTTCACGATGTTAAAGTTTATACAAAAGAAAATTCTGATGAATTACCAGCTGGTGTCTTTAAAATAATTCGTGTTTATATTATTCAAAAAAGAAAAATTCAAGTAGGAGACAAAATGAGTGGTCGCCACGGAAATAAAGGTGTTATTTCTCTTGTGTTACCAGAAGAAGACATGCCATACTTGCCAGATGGACGGCCTGTTGATATCATGTTAAATCCACTTGGAGTACCTTCCAGAATGAATATTGGCCAAATTTTAGAAGTTCATCTAGGAATGGCAGGAAAGAAAATGGGTGTCCATTATGCAACCCCAGTATTTGATGGAGCTAACCTAGAGGATATTCGCGAAGAAATGTTAGAAGCAGGCATGAGCGAAGATGGAAAAGTTGAACTAATTAATGGCCGTACAGGAGAACCTTTTGAAAATAAAGTAAATGTGGGTGTAATGTACATGGTAAAACTACACCACATGGTTGACGATAAACTTCATGCTAGAGCCACAGGACCATACTCATTAGTAACACAACAACCACTTGGAGGAAAAGCTCAATTTGGTGGTCAAAGATTTGGAGAGATGGAAGTTTGGGCATTATATGCATATGGTGCAGCCCATGTTCTTCAAGAAATTTTAACCATTAAATCCGATGACATTATTGGTCGTGTAAAAGTATATGAAGCCTTAGTAAAAGGAAAAACCGTAAATCAAGCTGGAGTTCCAGAATCATTCCGTGTTTTAATAAAAGAATTCCAAGCTTTAGGATTAGATGTTCAAATACTAGATAATAAAGACAATTTATTAGATTTAAAAGAAATAGAAGAAGAAGAAGAAAAAGAGGAAACCATTAAGATAGATGAAATAGATATTTCAGATTTAGAGTCAAGAGAAGAACCAGAAATGGAAGATCCTGAGGAAGAAGAATTTGAAGAACAAGATCTTGATGATTTAGAGTTTCCAGAAGATATAAAGCTGGACGATGAAGATATGGAAAGTGGTGAGATTCTATGATAGCCGTTAATAATTTTAAAGGAATAAAAATTGGAATCGCTTCCCCAGAAAAGATACGGGAATGGTCATTTGGAGAAGTAAAAAAGCCAGAAACAATTAATTATCGTACACTAAAACCAGAACGCGATGGGCTATTTTGTGAAAAAATATTTGGACCAACTAAAGATTATGAATGTTCTTGTGGAAAATATAAAAGATTACGTTACAAAAATGTGATCTGTGATCGTTGTGGTGTAGAAGTAACGAAAAGCAAAGTGCGAAGAGAGCGGATGGGGCATATTGAACTTGCTGCTCCTTGTTCTCACATTTGGTTTTTTAAAGGAGTTCCTTCTAAAATGGGACTTGTTCTTGACATGTCTCCAAGAGATTTAGAAGAAGTTTTATATTTTGTCAGTTATGTTGTATTAGATCCAGGAAGTGCTCCACTTGCCAAAAAACAAACATTATCCGATAAAGAATATCGGGCATATTACGAAAAATATGGAAGTAGTTTCCAAGTTGGCATGGGAGCAGAAGCAATCAAAAAATTATTAAGTGAAGTAGATATTGCCAAGGAAATAGATGATTTGCGTCATGAATTAGAAGGAGCTACTGGTCAAAAAAGAATTCGATTAGGTAAACGTTTAGAATGCCTTGTATCTTTTGAAGAATCTGGAAATCGACCAGAATGGATGATTATTGATGTATTACCTGTAATTCCTCCTGATTTAAGACCTATGATTCAATTAGATGGTGGTCGATTTGCTACGAGTGATTTAAATGATTTATATCGAAGAATTATTAATCGAAACAATCGTTTAAAAAAATTATTAGAATTGGGCGCTCCATCTATTATTGTTCAAAATGAAAAGAGAATGCTTCAAGAAGCTGTTGATTCTTTATTAGATAATGGTCGTCGTGGCAGAAGCGTAACGGCAGCTGGAAATCGTCCATTAAAAAGTCTTTCTAGCATGTTAAAAGGAAAACAGGGAAGATTTCGTCAAAACTTATTAGGAAAACGAGTAGATTATTCCGGACGCTCTGTTATTGTTGTTGGTCCTAATTTAAAAATGTATCAATGCGGAATTCCAAAGGAAATGGCCTTAGAATTATTCAAACCACATGTAATTCATGGTTTAGTAGAACGAGGACTTGCCCATAATATCAAAGGTGCCAAGAAATTAATTGAAACACGTGATGACGTGGTGTGGGATGTAGTAGAAGATGTAATAACAGAACATCCAGTTATGTTAAATCGTGCTCCAACTTTGCATCGTTTAGGAATTCAAGCTTTTGAACCGAAATTAGTTGGTGGAAAAGCAATCCGCTTACATCCACTTGTTTGTACAGGATTTAATGCCGATTTTGATGGGGATCAAATGGCTATTCACATCCCTTTATCTGAAGAAGCAAAAGCTGAAGCTAGATTATTAATGCTGGGGGCGAATAATATCTTAAATCCGAAAGATGGAAAACCAATTGTTACACCATCACAGGACATGGTTCTTGGAAATTGCTATATTACGATGGAAAAAGCTGGAGAAAATCATGAAGGAAAAGTGTACAAAGATCCAAATGAAGTATTAATGGCTTACGAACGAAAAGAAATCACTCTTCATGCAAGAATTGCTGTTCCAGTTCGTTCCTTTAAACACAAATTATTTACAGAAGAACAAAAAGATAAATATTTAGTAACGACGTGTGGTAAAATAATATTTAATGAAATTTTACCAGATAGCTATCCTTATATTAATGAAGGAACAAAAGAAAATATTGAAGGAATTACACCAAGCAAATATTTCTTGAGTATGGGAACAGATATCGAAAAAGCAATATCTGAAATGGAAGTTACAAAACCATTCGTGAAAAAAACATTGGGACAAATTATTGCACAAGTATTTAAACGATATAAAACAACCGAAACAAGTATCATGTTAGATAAATTAAAAGATTTAGGTTTTAAATACTCTACAATAGCAGGTATTACAGTATCAGCAGCAGATATTGTTCCAAGTAAAACCAAACATCAAGTAATTGATGAAGGAAATGCTTTAGTTGAAAAAATCAATAAACAATATAAAAGAGGTTTAATTACCGAAGAAGAACGTTATAATAATGTCATAGATGTTTGGACAAAAGCCAACAAAAAAATTCAAAAAGAATTGGAAGAATTATCAAATAATGATTATGAGAATCCACTATTCATGATGATGAACTCAGGAGCACGTGGATCTATTTCAAACTTCTCTCAATTAGCAGGAATGCGTGGATTAATGGCAAAACCAGACGGATCGACAGTAGAAATTCCAATCACTTCTAACTTTAGTGAAGGATTGGATGTATCCGAATTCTTCTTATCGAGTCATGGTTCTAGAAAGGGATCTGCTGATACAGCTCTTCGTACAGCCGATTCAGGATACTTAACACGACGTTTGGTAGACGTTGCTCAAGATATAATCGTCAAAGAATTTGATTGTGGTTCAATCCATGGTGTAGAAGTTCATGATTTAATTAATGATAAAGATGGTTCCATCATTGAATCATTAGGAGAACGTATTTTAGGACGTTATAGTGCTCAAAAAATAATAAATCCAGAAACAAAAGAATTAATTTTAGAAAAAGGTGAAATGATCACTGAAAACATCGTTAAGAAAATTGAAGATGCTGGATTAAAAAGTATTGAAATTCGTAGCGCACTTACTTGTAAAACCCCAACTGGAGTTTGTCAAAAATGTTATGGAAGAAACCTTGCAACTGGAAACTTGGTAGAAACAGGTGAAGCTGTTGGAATTATGGCTGCTCAATCTATCGGAGAACCAGGAACACAGTTAACCATGCGTACATTCCATACTGGTGGTGTTGCGGGTGGAGATGATATTACCCAAGGTCTTCCACGTGTAGAAGAATTATTTGAAGCGCGTAATCCAAAAGGTAAAGCAACTATTTCTGAAATCAATGGTAAAGTAGCAAGTATTAAAGAAGATAATGGAAAATATAAAATTGTTGTTGAAAATGAAGTAGAAGCAAGAGATCATGTAACAAATTACAATATGAAGTTACGTGTTCATGAAGGCGATATGGTTAGTGCTGGAGACAAATTAACAGAAGGAGCCATTAGTCCAAAAGAATTATTAGCTGTTACAGATCCAATTACAGCGCAAGAATACATTTTAAAAGAAATTCAAATGGTATATAAATTACAAGGTGTAGACATTTCTGATAAACACATTGAATTAATTGTAAAACGAATGATTAGCAAAGTTCGAATTGTAGATGCGGGAGATACAGAATTAGTTGAAGGATTAACCGTGTCATTACATGACTTTACGGAAGCAAATAAACCAGTTATTTTAAAAGGTGGAGTTCCTGCTAAAGGACGTCCAATTATGCTAGGTATTACCAAAAGCTCTTTAGAAACTGATTCTTTCCTTTCTGCAGCTTCATTCCAAGAAACAACAAGAGTTTTAACAGATGCAGCAATCAAAGGAAAAGTAGACTACTTAAGAGGTTTAAAAGAGAATGTTATCATTGGAAAACTAATTCCAGCTGGAACTGGTGCGAAACAATATAGTGACATTGATATGATTTTAGAAAAAGAATTTATGGATGATGAGCCAAGCGAGTTTTTGGAAGAAAAATTAATGTCAGAAGAAAATGAAGAATAGAAAAGTACTATTCTTTTTTTTGATTTTTTCTTCAATAAAGAAATAGAATGTGATACAATTTGATTGTAGAATAGAAAATATTGATTAGAGGATGATAACAATGGAAAAAAAACAAAAAATGTGGATGATTGGAACGATAAGCATCATTGTGATAATCCTTGGAATAGTAGGTTTTAGCTATGCTTATTGGCTTTATATTCAAGCACAAACTACAACCAATTTAGTAACAACTGGCTGCTTTCGTTTCATCTTTGAAGAACAAGCAAATAGTAATATTCAGTTATTAGAAGCATATCCCATTAGTGATGAAGATGGAAAGAAGTTAACACCTTATACGTTTACGATTCGTAATGAATGTGCGCAGAAGGCAAAATATACAATTCGTTTAGAAATAGACCAAATTAGCACCATGAACGAAAAATATATAAAAAGTTTATTAAATACAAACTTAATAAAAAAAGTAAGTGAATTAAAAGAGACAACTCCTAGCCTTAAACAAGCTAAGAAAAGCTATATTTTAGAAGAACTTACCATTAATGCAAATGAGGAAAAAAACTATGAACTGCGTTTATGGATCGATGGAGGAGTAAATAGTGAAAATACAGAAGTAATGAATAAAACTTTTGAAGGAAAAGTAACCATCGAAGCTGATTATGATACAAAGTACACCGAAAACATTTTAAATGGAACAGACCCTGTCATCAAAGATGGATTAATTCCAGTAACCATCGCCGCAAATGGAGAAGTACGAAAAGCTGATGAAAATAGTGAATGGTATAGCTATGAAAAGAAAAATTGGGCGAATGCAGTCATTTTAACAGACGAAAGTGTTTCTTATCAAGAAAATGAAATTATTCCAGAAACCAATATAGAATCATATTTTGTGTGGATACCAAGATATCGTTATCAAATATTTGATAAAGGATTATATGCGAATTTAACTAACGTCGAACAAAAAGAACAAGAAATTAAAATTGAGTTTGAATCTAAAGAACAACAGATTAAAAAAGGAACAAAAGAAGGAGACTGGTTAACACATCCTGCCTTTACCGCATTTGACACTAATGGAATGTGGGTGGGAAAATTTGAAACAAGTTTTCTAGGTGCCACGAATTCGGAAGATTGTAAACAAAATATAATAGATGCCTCTAAAATAACAATTAAACCAAATGTACATAGCTGGCGAGGAATTCAAATCATAAATGCTTTTGAAAATAGTTATCAATATAAAAGAGAATATGATTCTCATATGATGAAGAATACCGAATGGGGAGCAGTAGCCTTTTTATCCCATAGTAAATATGGACAAATGGCTTCCATTCGTATCAATAACAATTCTGATTATATTACTGGCTATGCTTCTGTAACTGAGCCAACTTGTGGATATACAGGAACCAATGAAGAATGTAATCAATATAACAACACAGCAGAAATAACAAAACCATACAACACAGAAGTAGGATATTTAGCGAGTACGACAGGAAACATTAGTGGAATTTATGACATGAGTGGGGGAAGTTATGAATATGTTATGAGCGTGATGACAGATAAAGAAGGAAAGCCATTAAGCGGAAAAAGCAGTAGTGAAAATTCTGGATTTAATGGAACATATGGAAACGAAGTCGGAAACTTATCAGCAGGAAAAGCTTTTCCGAACTCTAAATATTACGACACATATGGCTACTTAGAAAATAATATGAACAATGCCAGCATTCGAATATTAGGAGATGCGACAGGAGAAATGGGGCCGTTTGGGTCAAAATTATATTCCACCAATTCAAATTATACGCGTCACATTGGGTCTTGGTATGCAGATGAAATTTGGGCTATAACCAATAATGCCCCTTGGATGCTTCGAGGTTCATCAGTTATGTTTGGACAAGGAGCTGGAATATTTGCTTTTTCTTCAGGAACGGGAGCTCAAGAAGGCATGACAAGCTTTCGAGTAGTCTTCTCAATATAAGGGGTGAATTATGAAAAAGAAAAATATAATCACTTTAATGATCGTGCTTTTCATAACAATAGTCATTTTTATCAGTGGTTCATATGCATACTGGAAAATAGAAAAAGCAAGTTTAAATGCTAATGTCATTACAAGCAAATGTTTCGATTTAAATTTCGAAGAAAATCAAAATTCAGATATTATGTTACTAAAAACATACCCTATTAGCGACGAAGAGGGCTTAAAATTAGCTCCTTATATTGCTCGTTTAACCAATAAGTGCAGTAACAGTTTAAATTATCAAGTGAATTTAGAATTATTAAATGGCACCAGCTTAAATGAAAAATATGTAAAATTAAAAATGAATCAAAATAATATTACACTGTTAAATCAATTGCCAATAGCAGAAAAATTAGTAAATGGTTCCCTAAAATCTTATCAACTAGAAAATGGAATCATTGAAGGAAATTCAACTAAAGAATTTGAATTACGTTTGTGGCTTGACGGGGATATAGAAATAACAGATGAGAATACGATGCGAAAAGAATTTATAAGCAAGGTAAGCATTACAGGCAGCTATAATAATTATCGCGGAACTTATACTGAAGATATTTTAAATGGAGCAGATCCTATATTAAAGGATGGATTAATACCAGTTACGATTGCCGATGATGGAAGTGTGTACAAAGCAGATGTACAAAGAGAATGGTATAGCTATCGGAAAAAGAATTGGGCGAATGCTGTTATTTTAGAAAACGAAACAATAACTTATCAAAATGGAGAACAAATTCCAGAAGGCAATATTGAATCATATTTTGTATGGGTACCAAGATATCGTTATAAGATTTTTAATGATGGTCTTTATTATGAGTTAGGTTCAGAAATTACAAATAACATGCAAGCTATAGAAATAGTATTTGAAAATAAAAACACGCAAGCTAAAAGTGGAACGAAAAAAGATGAATGGTTAACGCACCCTGCCTTTACTGTATTTGACACCAATGGAATGTGGGTGGGAAAATTTGAAACAGGTTATAAAGACGCCACGACTACAAAAGAAGGAATACAAAATGTAAAAGATACTTCACAAATTCAGATTAAACCAAATACATACAGCTGGCGAGGAATCACTTTAGCAAATATGCATGAAAATAGTTATAACTATCAAAGAGATTATGATTCTCATATGATGAAGAATACCGAATGGGGAGCCGTTGCTTATTTATCCCATAGTATTTATGGCAATTTAGGACGCATTCGAATAAATAATAATTCAGATTATAAAACAGGATATGCTGCTGTCTTAGAACCTACCTGTGACATAAATGATGAAACTTGTAATCAAACAGGAAATACAGAAAATGTAACCAAGCCATATAATACAAATATAGGATATCTAGCAAGTACCACAGGAAATATTAGTGGAATATATGATATGAGTGGAGGAGCT
>JAAVZT010000034.1 GCA_022791775.1 Bacilli bacterium | reverse complement strand
CTTTTTCATAATTCACTTCCTATGATAAAAATGTATCATGGTTTTCTTTTCGGTTATTTTAAAATAGTGTTATAAACTGAATTAATAATTTAAATCGCTTTCAAAAGTAACATTTCTATTTAGTAAAAATATTTGATCTAATTCTTTTATGGCGATTTTTACATTTGAATCAAATCGATATTTGATTATGATTTCAAAATGGAATATGTTATTTATACGAAACATACTAGCAGTAGTTGGTCCTAAAAGGATGGATGTAGGATCTAATTTCTTTTTTAAATAATTTGCAGCTTTTGTTGCTTCTTTTTTTACTTCTTCGTAATTTTTTCCTTTCAATTTTAATTGGGCTAAAAAATAGTAAGGAGGATATTTTAATTGTTTTCGGATTTGCATTTCATATCGATAAAATTTTTCGTAATCTTGATGAACTACACAATCTAAAATTTTATTGTCTGGATTAAAGGTTTGAATCACTACTTCACCTTTTAAATCTTTACGACCTGCTCGACCACTGGCTTGACATAATAAAGCAAAGGTTTTTTCACCACTTCGAAAATCTGGAATGTTCAAGCTTAAATCGGCATTTATAATTCCAACCAAGGTAACGAACGGGAAATCAAGTCCTTTGCTTATCATTTGGGTTCCAATTAAAATATCATATTGTTTATTTTGAAAGCCATTTATAATTTTATCTAAAGCTTCTTTCTTTTTTGTTGTATCTGTATCCATTCGAACAATACGGGCATTTTGAAACCTTTCTTTTAAGATTTGCTCTAATTTTTCGGTTCCTAAACCATAATAATTTAAGGATTTTTCATAACATTTTGGACACTTTTCTGTTTGATAAATTGTATAACCACAATAATGACAACGTAAGTTTCCATTTGTCTTATGATAAGTTAAAGAAATATCACAATGAGGACATTTATAGGTAAATCCACAAGCAGAACATTGAATAAATGTGGAATGTCCACGGCGATTTAGCAAAATCATAATTTGTTCTTTTTTTTGTAATCGTTCTTCTATTTTTTTTTCTAACATTCGACTGAGAATCGGATGTTTCTTTTGGATTTCTTCTTTCATATCAACTAAGAAGCAATTCGGTAGTGGATTTTGATTCACCCGCTGTTGTAATGTTATTAATTCAAAAACACCTTTCTGAGCACGAGCCATTTCTTCTAAACTAGGTGTTGCACTTCCTAAAATAACTGGACATTTGTGATACTGACTGCGAAAAAGGGCAATATCTAAAACATGATATTTTGGAGAATTTTCTTGTTTGTAGGAATCTGAATGACATTCATCCATGATAATCACGCCAAGATGGTTTAATGGAGCAAAGATTGCACTTCGTGCACCTATTACAATTTTGGTTTCTCCTCTCATAATTTTACGCCATTCATCGTATTTTTCACCATCACTAAGCCCTGAATGCAATACTGCTATTTCACTTGAAAATCGTTTTGCAAAGTTTTGAATAAATTGAGGCGTTAAACTGATTTCTGGAACCAAAACAAGGGCTTGTTTCTTTTCCATTAGTACTTTTTCGATTACTTGCATATATATTTCTGTTTTGCCAGATCCTGTTACACCATGTAATAAGATTGTTTTATCTTTTTCTAAAGAAGCTTTTATTTTTTCAAAGGCTATCTTTTGTTCTTTATTTAATTCTTTTTTGGACTCTTGCTCTAAAAGTCCAATTTGATAACGATATATCTCTTTTATTTCTTCTTTCAAAATTCCTTGTTTGATTAAGGTTTTAACAGCCGAAGAAGAGATTTGGTTGGCTATTTTTTTGGATATGATTCCCGTTTCCTCTATTAAGGAAATAATCTTTTTTTGGGCTTCACTTTTACAACGCAGATAAGCTTTTTCCATTTCTATCGAACAAGTTAATTGAGTTTCATACTTTTTAGAAATCGTATTATTTCGTTTTGCTTTTAAGGCTCTTGGTAGCATTGTACTATAGGCACTGCTTAAACTTGATAAGGTAATATCTTTCACATATTTTCCTATTTCTAATAATTCTTGATTTAAAACGGGGCGGTCATCTATTTGTTCCAATATTTCTTTTAATTCATATTCTCCAGTCTGTTCTGAGGCAATTTTTAAGACATATCCTTCTAATTTCTGCTGTCCAAAGGGAACTAATACACGCATTCCGACTTGTAAAGTATCCCGCATTAAATCGGGAATCATATATTCAAAATTTTTATCTAAACATTTCGATTTTATTTCTACTAGTACGCTCGCTATCATTAAATCACTTCGATATTACTATACCAAAAATTTCAGCTTTTTTCATCTATTTTGTATATTCTCGAATCTGTTTCCAACTTTCACAAATTTCTTCCATCGTAATCCGACAATTGGCAGGAGAAGTACTTGGAAGACAAATTGTATTTCTTTTTGTTTTTGGATAAGTGTATTTTTGATAGTATTTCTCAGCTGTTTTCCCAGCAGTAAAAATCACTTTAATTTGAGTTTTAGCTAAAAGACTTGTAATATCATTGGGAACTACATTTTTAATGGAAGCGTCACTAGCTCCTTTTATATCACAAGAAGATATGGTATCCCATAATGCTATGTGATGTTTTTTTAAAAATGCTTTTTTATTTATAATTTTTTCTTCAAAAACATTTTCTAATATTTTCCAAAAGCGATTTTGGGGATGCATATAATAAAATTTTGCTTCACGCGATTTACGACTCGGCATAGATCCAAGAATTAATATTTTGGAATTAGAATCAAAAAAGGGTGGAATTTGATCATGAGATACATGTTCCATATAAATCTCCTTTCATTTTTATTATGGATTATTTTACAAAAAAAAGACTATTTTTTCTATAATCTTTTTTTCTTTTATTTTTTCTTAGAATCATTTAATGTTTCTTTTAACACTGTCCCAAAAGAAGCAATGTTTTGTAATTCTGCAGGTAAGATAATTTTTGTAGATTGTCCATCTGCTATTTTTGATAATGTTTCAAAACTCTTTAATCGAAGAACGGACTCATCAGCTTTTGCATCTTTTAATAATTTCATACCATCTGCCTCTGCCTGCTTTATTTTTAGTAAAGCTTCTGCTTCTCCTTCTGCTCTTTTAATTCTCGATTCTTTATCCGCTTCTGCTCTTAAGATTGCACTTTCTTTTTCACCCTCGGCAATTAAAATGCTTGATTTCTTTTCTCCTTCGGCTTGTAATATTTTTTCCCGACGCTCTCTTTCAGCACGCATTTGTTTTTCCATAGCTTCTTGAATATCTTTTGGGGGAAGAATATTTTTTACTTCTACACGATTCACTTTAATTCCCCATGGATCCGTTGCTTCATCTAAAATGGAACGCATCTTAGAATTAATAATGTCTCTTGACGTTAAAGTTTGATCTAACTCCAATTCACCAATTAAATTTCGTAAGGTTGTAGCAGTTAAGTTTTCAATCGCACTAATTGGATAATCTACCCCATAGGTATATAATTTAGCATCTGTAATTTGAAAATAAACTACTGTATCAATTTGCATAGTTACATTATCTTTTGTTATAACTGGTTGCGGAGCAAAATCTTTCACCGTTTCTTTTAAAGAAACAATACTTGCAACGCGGTCGATAAATGGAACTTTAAAATGAAGTCCATTATTCCATGTAACGTAATAAGATCCTAACCGTTCTATTACATATGTTTTTGCTTGGGGAACTACCTTAATACATGGAATTAAGATAATTGCCACAATAATTAAAATTGCTATTAATATAGCCATAAACCTGACCTCCTTATTTTTCTTCGTGTTTATGTACTTTTAATTTTACGCCATCAATTTCATCTATGATGACATTTTCACCAACGGTAATACTTTCTTTACTCATCGCACTCCACCGTTTCCCATCTACTTTTATTTCTCCAATGGTATTTTTGGTGATTTCTTCTGTTACAATTCCTGTCATTCCTATTACTCGATCGATGTTTGTTTTCACGCTTTTCGGATGAATATACTTTTTTAAAAGTGGCTTTGTAATAATCATTAACAAAATTCCTAGTAGTACGAAAGTCGCAAATTGCCAAACAAATGGAATATCAAAAAATGACATAGCAAGAGATATCAAGGCACTTACGATAAACCAAATTGATACTAAATTAACAGTACAAGCTTCTATAAAAGAAAGAATAATGATGACAATTAACCAAGTAATCCACAATTCCATAAGAACCTCCTTCTAATGTTATTCTATTATAAGTAAGGTTAAAATACAATCAATTTAATTAAGTTTTATAATTTTTTTAATGTTCAATGCCCATCATTTATTTTTATATTTGAAAAAAGAACCAAATTGTTCTTTTTTTTAAATTTTATCTGTGGATCCCAAACCACCTTTGCGAATATTAAAAGCGTTATCTTGATCAATTAATAAAAATTTTTGAAAAATAGCTTGGCCTATTTTCTCCCCTTTTTTTATTTCAATTTCATGATCGGAAATATTGTAATATTGAAAGTAAAAATGGCCATCATTCTCTTCATTTTGATAATAATCAGCATCGACTATTCCAATTCCATTTGCCAATACAAGTCCTTTTTTTGGTCCAGAACTACGGTTTACTAGCATCATATATTCATCTTTTGGAAAATAAGCTTTTAAGCCAGTAGGAATTAATGTTGGCTTATTGGCTGGTTGAAATGGTGGAATTTTAACATTTTCTGCAGCTTCTATATCATATCCTGCTGAATATAATGTTGAACGAATGGGTAAATGAATTTCTTTCTGTTCATATCCCTTTACTACTTCAAATCCTCTCACATATATCTCTTTCATTTTATCTTTCCTTTTCAGTAATTTTGATAATATCCAATTCCGTCATTTCTCCATTAAGTTCATAAGATTCTTTTCCTTTTTCTTCGATGATTTTTTCTGCTAATGTTTCTTCTTTAATATAATCTAGAAAAGTTGTAACGGCTTTTTTTATTTTTTCAGTACCATAATAGTTTATTTGAATTCGATCGGTTACTTCTAAATTGTTATTTTTTCGAATGTTTTGAACTTTTGATACAAATTCTCGAGCTAATCCTTCTAATATTAATTCTTCCGTTTGCTCTGTATTTAAAATCACAAAAAGATTATTCTCCATGGCAACATCAAAGCCGTCTTTCGCTGTAATGCGTATATCTACTAAATTCGGAGTAATTTCGTATTCTTCTGACTGCAAGTTCATGATTATATTTTTCCCTTTTTGAAATGCTGTTTTTTCTTGGTCTGTCAAATTTTCTAAAGCAGTTTGAAATTCTTTCATTTTTGATCCCATTATTTTACCAGCTTCTTTGAAATTTGGTTTAATGAAAAAATTCATATATGGGGATAAGTCTTGAATAAATGATACTTTTTTTACATTTAATTCTTCTTCAATTAAAGGAATTAATTCTTTTAATGACGATTCTAATTTTTGATCTAAAAGACATTCGCTAAGGGGCTCTCTTACTTTTATTTTTACTTCTTCTCGAATATTTCTACCAATACTAATTAAATTTCTCACTAAATCCATTCGTTCTTCTAATGATTCATCTAAATGTTCTGTTTGAATCGTTGGATAATCACTTAAATGAACGCTTTTTTCATGGGTTAAATTTCGATAAATTTCTTCACTGACAAACGGCGTGATCGGAGCAATTAATTTTGAAAGCCCTACTAATACTTCATAGGTTGTTTTATAGACTGATTTTTTCGAATTCGTAAGTTTAGATTCCCAAAAACGTTTTCGATTGCGACGAATGTACCAATTCGATAAATCTTCGGAAACAAAGTTTGCGATAGCTCTTACGACTTTATTTAAATCAAATTCTTCAAAATGTATCGTTACTTCGCTTACTAAATGATTATATTTGGATAATAACCACCGATCAATTTCTTCTCGTTCTTGATATGGAATTTGACAAGATTCTATTTCAATTTCATCTGTGTTGGCGTACATGGCAAAGAAATTGTAAGTATTTTTTAATGGATTCATAAATTTCGAATATACTTCTTTTAAACCTTTTAGATCAAAACGCAAAGGAGTCCAAACGGGAGAAACATAGGGTAAATAAAAGCGCGTTACGTCTGCACCAAATTCTGCCATGGTGCTAAATGGTTCAACAATGTTTCCCTTACTTTTGCTCATTTTCTTTCCCTCGGCGTCTTGAACTAGCTCATTTACGAGTACATTTTTGTAAGGAGCACATCCTTTTAGGAAGGTTGAGATAACTAATAAGGTATAAAACCAGCCTCTTGTTTGGTCAATTCCTTCACAAATAAAATCGGCAGGAAATTGGGTTTCAAATAAATCTTGATGTTCAAATGGATAATGATATTGCGCAAAAGGCATGGATCCAGAGTCAAACCAACAGTCAATGACATCTTTTACTCGTGTCATTTCTTTACCACATTTTGGACATTTTAATTTAATATCATCTACATAAGGACGATGTAATTCGATTGTTTTTTCATCAATCGGGGTGATAGATTTTTCTATTAATTCTTTTCGACTACCGATCATCTCTTCGTGATGACAAGAGCAGATCCATAATGGAAGTGGTGTCCCCCAATAGCGATTTCTTGAAATTGCCCAGTCTTTTAGATCTTCTAACCAATTACCAAAACGTTTTTCTCCAACATAAGATGGATACCAATGAACTGATTGATTGGCAGCAATAATTTGATCTTTTAATTTCGTAATTTCTAAATAATAACTTGGTTTGGAATAATAAATTAAAGGCGTATTACATCTCCAGCAGTGTGGATAGTTATGCGTTATTTTTTGTTTTTTAAATAATTTATCATTTGCTTTTAGATACTTGATAATTTCTAAGTCGGCATCAAAAACTAGCTGTCCCTTCCAAGGTCCTTCTTGATATTTTCCATCTTCTCCTACTGGATTTAAATATGGAAGGTTATATTTTTTTCCCACTTTAGCATCGTCTTCTCCAAAAGCTGGTGCAATATGGACAATTCCAGTTCCTGCATCCATAGTTACATAATCATCACAAGTAATGTAAAACGCTTTTCTATCGACACTTAATGATGGAATTAATTGTTCATATTCTTGAAATTCTAATTCTTTGCCTTGAAATTTATTTTTTATTAGATAGTCTTCTTCTCCTAAAATAGAGTGTGCTAATTTTTCCGCTAAAATGAACTGAAGACCTTGTTTTTCAACTTCAATATAAGTCTCATTTGGATTTACACAAAGAGCAACATTAGAAATGAGTGTCCAAGGGGTTGTCGTCCAAACTAGAAAGTATGTATCACTATCTTTTTTCTTCATCGGTACAATTACGGTATCGACACCTACTTCTTTATATCCTTGGGCTACTTCATGAGAAGCTAATCCAGTTCCACAACGGGGACAGTATGGTAAAATTTTACTTCCTGAATAGAAATACCCTTCTTCGTAAAACTTTTTTAAAATCCACCATTCGGTTTCGATATAGTTATTATCATATGTTATATAGGGATCTTCTAAATCAATAAATTGGCCCATTTTACTTGTTAAATCTGTAAATGTTTTTTCATTTTCAAAAACACTCTCACGACATTTTTGATTGAATGCTTCAATTCCATATTTTTCAATATCATTTTTACTATTAAATCCTAATTTTTTTTCCACTTGTAATTCAACAGGAAGTCCATGAGTATCCCATCCAATTTTTCGAATTACTTGATAACCTTGCATTGTTTTATATTTACAAAAAGTATCTTTTAAGAATTTAGCTAACATATGATGTAAACCAGGATGTCCGTTTGCTGTAGCAGGTCCATCATAGAAGACCCAATATGGAGCATTTTTTCGATTCTTTATAGTTTCATTTAAAATTGTATTGACACTTCCCCATGAATTTAAGATGTCTTGTTCAACTGAAGCAATTGGCTTATTTTCTAATAATTTAAACTTTTTCATAATTTTCCTTTCCCATAAAAAAAGATGGCGAAAGGACGAGAGAACCCGTGGTACCACCTTTTTTTAACTCTTTTTGATAACGCAGCACTCTGCGATCAAAGCTTACTTATTTTTAGCTTTGCAGCTCCCAAGTGATTTGTTAAAAAGAATTTTGCCTATTTTCACCAACCATAGACTCTCTTTTAAAATATCTTATTAACCGGCTTGTTCTTTGCTTTTTCTATTATTCATTATAAAATTGACATTTTTAAAAGTCAACTTTTTTTCGTTTCTTCTTCAAATAAATATTGATATATTTCTTTGTAGTTTCCTACTTCTAGAATCTCTATATTCTCTTTTAAAAATTCAGGAATATCTTTTAAATCAGAATGGTTTTTTTGAGGGATAAAAACCGTTTTTATTTTTTCATTGTAAGCTCCAATGAGTTTTTCTTTTAATCCTCCAATTGGTAATATATCTCCTCGCAGGGAAACTTCTCCCGTCATAGCTACGTGGGATGGTACTTTTAAATTACGAATTAAACTGATTAGAGATGTGACAATTGTTACTCCAGCACTGGGACCGTCTTTTGGAATGGCACCTTCTAGAGCATGGATATGAATATCTTTCGTTTTAAAATAATAGTCATTTAATTTTAAATCATCACGATGAGATTTCATATAACTAATAGCTACATCAATACTTTCTTGCATTACTTTTCCAAGTGACCCCGTGTAGATTACTTTTCCATTCCCCTCATAAAGACAAGATTCAATTGGCAGTACAGCTCCCCCTAACGGCGTGTAGGCTAGTCCATATACTAATCCAGGTACCATATTTTTCACTACATTTTCTTCAATATATTTTTTTTCACCTAAATAAGTGATTACATCTTTTTTGGTAATGGTCTTTTTGATTTCTTTGGATTCTTTTATACTTTCCGTAAGAATTTTTCGAATTAATGCAGTCAAAACTCGTTCTAAATCACGAACTCCAGCTTCTTTGGTATAATTTAAAATAATATTTTCTAATACACTATCCGAAATTTTAATTTCATTTTCTTTTAAGACATGCTCTTTTAATACTTTTGGTATTAAATATTTCTTGGCAATATCTAATTTTTCAAATAAAGTATAACTAGATAATTCTATGATCTCTAACCGATCTCTTAACTCTAAGGGAATATTATATTTATTATTGGCAGTTAAAATGAAAAATACTTCCGATAAATCAAAGGGTTCTTCGATGTAATTGTCAGTAAATAATTTATTTTGTTCTGGATCTAATATCTCTAACAAAACACTTGCTGGATCACCTTTATAATCATTCACCATTTTATCGATTTCATCTATTAAAAAAATAGGATTTTTACTGCCACATTTTTTTAGTCCTTGAATGATTTTGCCTGGTGAAGCTCCAATATAAGTTCGACGGTGGCCATTTAATTCTGTACTATCATTTAATCCCCCAACACTAATTTTATAGAAATCTTTTTCTAAACTTTTCGCAATCGAAAAGGCAATGGATGTTTTTCCAACTCCAGGTGGTCCTACTAAGCACAAAATGGGACTGCGTAATTTTGGATTTCTTTTTCGGATGGCAGCGTATTCCATAATTCGTTCTTTTAGTTCATTTAATCCATAATGACTTTGATTTAATTCTGTTTGAATTTTATCTAAATCTTCATTTTCTTTTCGAAGATTATTCCAAGGAAGAGATAAGATCCAGTCTAAATAATTACGGATTATGGATGAATCCGGACTCATCTCTGGGGTGAGATCATATTTTTTGATTTCATGCGCAATTTTTTCTTTGGTTTTTTCTGAAATAATGAAGGAATCTAATTTGGCAAGATATCCTTCTACTTCTTTCTTCTTTAAATCTTCTTCTCCTAATTCATGTTCAATTTCTTTTATTTTTTCACGTAATAGATATTCACGTTGGTTCTTTTCTAATTCTTCTCGAAGCGTTTGATCGATCATTTTATCAATTTTAATGGATTGTAATTCGAGTTCAAAATCTTTCATTAGTTGCTCGGCTCTTTTTATGGGACTAATTTCTTCCATATAGGATATTTTTTTTTCTAAGGTTAGCGGTAAAAACGAAGAAATCATATCGGTTAAAATACTTAAAGAGTGCACTTCATTAAGAGCATTTAATATACTATTTGAAATATTTGGAACTGCTTTTATATATTTTTTTACATTATTGATTAATTTACGACGATAGGCTAAATTTTCTGCTTCGGATATTTTTGGCAAGACTATTTCTTTAAAATGACATTTTAAAAATTCTTCCGTTGGTTCACTAAAATATTTGGCAATTTTAATGCGTCGTAGTCCTAGTATTTTTATTCTTAGATGCCCATTCGGTAAATCAATTTTACTTTGAATTTTACCTACTACTCCGATAAGCGGTAAATCATCTACATCTGGTATTTCTTCTAATTCATTTTTCGGACAAACAATAATAACTTCTTGATTATATATTTCATTTGCTACTAAAATTACTTCTCGCGTTAAATCATTGGTTAATTCTAATTTGACTTCTTGATTTGGTAACAGAATTAATTTTTTTAATAATATAACTGGCAGTATTTCGTTCACTTCTTACTCCTCGTTTCTTTGTCGTGTTTTATTATAAAGAGGAATGCTTTGAAAGTAAATTATTTTTACAACTTCTTGACGTTTTTTTCGTGGTAATTTTTGACATTTATGAAAAAAGGCTAGTTATTTACTAGCTCTTATAATCTCCATTGCTTCGCGCATTTTCATGTCATATTTTACAACTTCTAATGAACCATATGCTTCTAATAATTCTTCTTTACTGATTCCATAATTTTCAGCCATTTCTTGGCTTTTTTCTTCCACTTCTTTTTCTGTAAAATCAATTTTTTCTTGTTCAGCAACTTCTTCTAATAGATAACGATATTTTACTCTTTTCGTAGCTTCAGGTGCCATTTGTTCATGTAATTTTTCATGGTCTAATCCAGTAAATTGGCTATATTGTTCTAAAGTAATACCTTGCATTTGTAATTGACTTTCAAATTGATGAATCATGCGATGTACTTCATCTGAAATAATCTCTTCATTTAATTCTATTGTCATATTATCTGCTGCTTTTTCTAAACATTTTTCTAAATAAAGATCATCTATTTCTTTTTCTTTTTGCTCTTTTAAAACTTTTTCTACTTCTTGTTCTAATTCTTCTTGATTAGTTACTTTGTCATATCCAAGATCTTCAAAAAAGTCTTTATTTACTTCAGGAAGAACACGGGTTTTAATTTCCATTACTTCTACATCAAATTTTACATCTTTATTTCCTAGGTCATTTGCATATCCTTCTGGAAATTTTAAATCCAATGTTTTTTTATCACCTTTTTTTAAGCCAACTAGGCCTGTTTCAAATCCTGGAATGAAGGTATTTGATCCAATTTCAAGTGGAAAGTTTTCTCCACTTCCTCCTTCTAATTCCTTTCCATCTACATAACCTTTAAAGTTAATGATTGCGGTATCTTTTATAGCGATGGCTTCTCCGTCATTTTTGACTGTTATTTCAGCAAATTTGTTGCGAAGATTCTCTATTTCAGTAGCAATCTCTTCTTTATTTACCTGAGCTTTTTCTTTCGGAATATTTAAATTTTTATATTCTCCTAATTTTACTTCTGGTTTCGTAATAATTGTAAATTGAAATATAACTTTTTGCTCATCAATGGTTTTCACATCTACTTTTGGCTCTATTACGGGAACTAGCTTATTCTCTTTTAAACATTTTTGATAAGCTTGATCCATTGTCATATCAATTGCGTCCATATATAGAGATTCGATTCCAAATTTTTTTAAGTAAACTTCTTTGGAAGCAGTTCCTTTTCGAAATCCATCTATTTTGACTTCTTTATTTTTCTTTTTAAATGCTTTATCTAAACTAGTTTCCCATTCTTTTCCATCTATTGTTATTTCTATTTCATGTACGTTTTTCATAAATTCTTCCTTTCAATCACGTTTATTATATCGAACCCGCACAAACAATGCAAGCATTCATCCTATTTTTATTTGGATTTCTTTCTTTAAAAAAGAAACTTAGAGGGCATTTCTAAATTTCTATTTATGCTAGGGCTTTAATCTCTACCTTATAAGATCCATTTGGACTTTCTACTTCAATTACTTCTCCTACTTTACGGCCAAGAATTGCTTTCCCAATTGGAGATTCATTAGATACTTTATTATCGAAAGGATCAGCTTCCAAAGAGCCGACAATTTTATAGGTATCTTCTTCTCCATCATCATATACTAGGGTTACAGTTGAGCCTATATTTACAATATCTTTTGCTGTTTGTTCTGCAATGACACAATGTTCCAATTTATATTCTAATTCTTTAATACGTCCTTCTAATTTTGCTTGAGCATCTCTAGCTGCATCGTAATCTGAATTTTCAGACAAATCGCCTTGAGCTCTTGCTTCTTTTAACTCTTTAATAATTTGAGGGCGTGTAACGGTTTTTAATTCGTTCAATTCCGTTTCTAATTCTAAGTAACCTTCAGCAGTTAACATTATTTTTTCTTCATTCATTTTATCACATCCTAAAAATTTACTTATCAAGAATACTACACATAATCATCTTTGTCAAACACTTTTAAGCGCATCATATCAAATTCACTTACGGGATAAGGAACTGGTATTTTTACTATCATGCCTGGATGATTTGCTACTTCGATTGGGGTATTCTCTTCGTCATATATTTTACTCAAAGAGATGGAAAAAGTTTCCAAATTTGGGCCAAAAAATTCTATTTCATCTTGTAAACGAAAGATATTTCGCTCTTCGATTATGGCCATTTTATTTTCTTTATCATATCCCTTTACAAGACCTAAGAAATCTTGATTGGATACTTCATCTCGTCCTAAAAAATATTGTTCGTTGGCAGTTGGAAGCCCGTTATAGAATTGAGGGGTTGATTCTCGATTGGCACAGCGATTTAATATATCTTTCGCATAATTGACATCTTTATTTTGCAACGTATGACTTACAATCTTATCGATTAAATGTCGATAGGTATGAATGACAGTTGCAACATAATAAATTCCTCGCATTCTTCCTTCTACTTTAAAAGAATTTACTCCAATATCTATCATATCTTCAATATAGGGAATCATATTTAAATCTTTACTTGTCATGGAAAATGGAGTTTCACTTAATGTGGTATTAAATTGCCAGCGACATATTTGAGCACATCCTCCCCGGTTTGCGTCTCGATTGGTAGTATAGTTTGATAAAACGCACTTTCCACTGAAACTAGTGCACATAGCACCATGAATAAAACATTCTAGATCGAGTTTTGTTCTTTCTTTTATCTGTTTGATATCTTCTTTACTGGCTTCTCTTGCTAAGACAATTCGCTTCACTCCTAACTCTTTGTAAAAGGTAGCAGCACCTTCATTTAAGACACTACTTTGAGTAGATAAATGCAGTTCGTAGGTTGCTTTTATTTCTTTGGCTAATTCTAAAACCACAATGTCACTTGCAATAATCGCATCAATTCCGATTTCATCTAATTTTTGAAGATATTCTTTTAAGCCAATTAAATCACTTTCATGAAATACAATATTTACTGTTACGTAAACTCTTTTGTTTCTTTGATGCGCATATTCTGTTGCTTTTTTTATTTCGTCTAGGGAAAAATTTTTCGCATTGGCACGTAAACTAAACTCTTGACCTCCAAAGTAGACAGCATCGGCACCATATAATAAGGCAATCTTTAATTTTTCAAAATCCCCTGCTGGAGATAAAAGCTCTACTTTAGTCACGACTTTCCTCCTTTAAACGATAAATCGTTTTTGTTTCTAAAAAACCTTGGTCTTCTTGGGCTTCTAATTTTTTTTCTTGGTTCAAATAATCGTTTAATACTTTTTCGAAATCTTCACTCGATAATCCTAGGGTATTCAATAAATAAAATTTAATTTTGGCGGTATGAGCTTCTATTTGACCATTTAAAAATTTATCATGGTATAAAATGGTTCCATATTCATTTTCAATTGCTTGAAATCTTTTTTTTGATACAACTTCTTCTAGCATTACTTGCGTCTCTTTATCGGTTTTAAAAGTCTCTTCAAAATTGGTTAGAAGGGTTCTTCTTGAGTACATTACAGGAATGAGTCCATATAAAACATAAACGAGAGGTTTTATCGCCGCATTTAAAATATCATTGATTTCTTCTCTTGTAATATCGGTACTAATTACCTGACTATCTACAAACTTTAAATTGGCATTGATACTTTTGCTGTTGGTTCCAAAATGAGTTTGGTATAAAATCAATTCTTGTTTTAAGTTTAATTCTTGCGCTAATTTTATTATGCCAAAATCTTCAAAAACAATTCCTTTTATTTGATCCTTTAAATTTTTTAGCAACATTTTTAATTCTTGATATGCTTTCGTATCTAATATACGATTGATCAAAAGATATCCTTCTTCTATTTCATTTAAGGAAAAAGTTGTTTCAAACCCCACAGCAAAATCTTTTAATGGAAAAAGAAAGTTAGGGACACTAGCTTTCTTACAAATTGAAATTTGATTTTCATTGGTAATGATTACTAATATTTTATTGGGATTCATTTTTTCTTTTACTGACAGAAATGCCATCTCCTAAATCATAAAATTCGGTTTCAAATTCTTCATTCTCCTTTAAAAAGGTAATGTAGCTTTCAATTTTTTCCACTAAACTACGAAGATTTTTACTTTCAATTTTTTCACTTTTTCCTACATAACCATGAAATTTTAAATTATCGGTAATAATAACTCCATTGGGAGCTAAAAAGTATTTAAATTTTTCAAAAAATTTCGTATATTGCCCTTTAGCAGCATCGATAAAAATCAAATCATAAGAAACATCACTTAAGTTTACATCTAATGCATCTTGGAATACGACATTTATCTTTTTTTCTAAACCAGATTTTTTAACATTTTTTAAGCATTCCATATATCTTTCTTCGTCTCGTTCGATGGTAGTTACTTTGGTTTCTTGATTACTAGAAGCCATTAAAATAGCTGAGTAACCGATTGCACTCCCAATTTCTAAAATATTCTTTATATTATTTGCTTTTATATATTTCATAATGAAAGCAATACTATCTTTTTCAATAATGGGAACATTTTTTTCTTTGGCATATGTTTCCATTTCTACAATTAATTCTTTCATTTCTTTCACCCTATTTCTTTTTGAACTGCAACATGTTCTTCATACGTTTTGGAAAAATATACTTTTCCTGTCTTTACATCTGCATAGAAGAATAAGTAATCTGTATCTGTCGGTTCTAGTGCAGCACGAATGCTCATAACTGAGATATTACAAATTGGACCAATTGGAAGTTTTCCCGCCATACTACTATTCATTTCACTAGTATTATATGGGCTTACAGTTTTTAAATCGCTTAATGTTAATCCTTCTTTCATGTCTTTTTTTACAGCATAATAAGTGGTTACATCCATCCCTAGTCCTTTTTTCATAGATAAGCGTTTTTGAATCACTTGACTTACCGTTTTCCGATCATTTTCATTCACCGCTTCTAATTCGATAATAGACGCCATTGAAAGAATTTCATGAACAGAAAAATTAGAACTTTGAATTTGGTCTTTTAGAGGTTCCAATTTATTTTCAGTCTGATTTAAAATTTTCTCAATTACTTCTTTGGCGGTACTATGTTCATAAAATGTATAGGTATCTGGGGTAAAGTACCCTTCTAATGGATAATAAATATCTGTATTTAAAATAGAATCTTCTAAAAACCAATATTTTGTGATTAATTCTCTTAAGTAAGTTTGATCACTCATTTGATTCCATAATTCATTTTCTGTAATTTCTATTTTAGATGCGATTTGCTCTACATATTCTTTTAATCTACGGCCAGGGACTAACATAACACTTGTGCTGTCATTTTTGATCTCTCCTTGACTCATTTTCTTTAAGATATCTTTTGGGGCCATATTGCTACTTAATTCATATGTTCCAGCTTGTAAATTTAGTTCACTATGAAAAAATAAATATGCTTTTAACACCAGTGCATTCGAAATAAAGCCTTCTTGTTCTAATTTTTCGACCAAACTTAATTTGGAAGTTCCTTTTGAAAGGACAAACTCTCTTAATTCGCTATTTTGGTCTTTGGGAGACATTCCATAATAATAAAATGCCGCTGTACCAAGTAAAGATGTTAACACGACTCCCAAAAACACCCAAAGAATAATTTTTTTCTTATTCATGTTCTTCCCCTTTGGTTTCTAGTTTACTTAAAATTGCTTCCACTGTATTCCATTCTTCTTCTTTCGTAATCGGCATTAAGTTGGTATTATTTCCACTTGGATCATAAATATTCGCGTAAACTTTTAAGGCTCCAGTTTCATCTTTTGTATTATCGGTATAAACTAAATAACTTTTTTTGGTTTCTTCCGAATCGAACGTAAATAATACTTCACATTCTATTTCCATTCCATTTTCATTTTTGATGGTAAACACACTATTATTTTTGGGATTCATTTTGATTCCTTCTTTCTTTTAGGTACGTTTCTAATATGATTGCGGCGGCAACATTATCAATGACCTTTTTCCTTTTTATTCTTTTCATATCACTCGCGATCAAAAGGTTTTCTGCTTCTTTGGTAGATAACCGTTCATCGATTAAATGAATGGGTAATTGAATATATTCTGCTAATAATTTTTGAAAATTTAAAGACCTCTTGGCAGCAAAGCCACAAGAATTGTCCATATTTTTAGGTAATCCTAAAACTAAATCAGTAATCTCTTTTTCTGCAATGATCTTTTTTAATGGTTTGATTAATTCTTCATATTTTTCACAGGAAAAGCGCATGGTTTGAAGAGGACTTGCAATGGTGTTCGTTCGATCGCTAATGGCTATTCCAAGTGTTCTAGTTCCTAAATCTAATCCTAAAAATCTCATTATTTTAAGCTTTCTGTTAATAGAAATTCTATGATTTGAGCTCGATCTAATTCTAATATTTTTTCACGGGCATTTTGATAATTTGAGATATAATTTTCATCCCCACTCATTAGATATCCTACTATTTGATTGATAGGGTTATAGCCCTTTTCTTTTAAGCTATCATAGATTTCTTTTACTGTTTCTTTTATCATTGTTTTTTTTACAACTGATAAATTAAATAAGCCAGTATTTTCGCTCATACTTCACCTCTTTAGTTCAAAGATATTTTATCAAACTATTCTCTGCTTTACAAGTATTCTCACTATTTAAAATGTTTCTCATACTGCCAGTCAAAGTATTTTAAATCTGTACGATCCTTTAGGATCATTCTTGATAGCTTAAGGGCTGTATTTTGATCTGGCAAACGATTTTTTTCTTCGTCTTGCAGTTTCCATACTTCATATAAATTTTGCCATTTTGGATTTTCGATACAATATTCGATCATTTTTAGAAGGAAATAAACATTATTTTCTAAAATTATAGGATTTAATGAACCATTTGGACTACGAAGTTCTATTGTATTACGATTTTCTCTTGAAAATGATTTGATATTCCGACCATTTAGGGCGCATCTTTTCTCCATTATATGAAGACGCTGAATAAACATTGCCGGATCATTTTCTTGAAATAGTTTGGTAACTTTATCTATTTTATGCAATAATTTTGTGATATTTTGAGCAAAACAAAATTCTGCTGGTGCTCGTAGTGTTTCTTGTTCCCCAGCAAAAAAGCGATTTAATTCTGGCTCGGTTAAGGAATATAGTAAGAAAAAAGTTTTTACAGAATCTAAATTAGGGAATATGTGGAACCCAACGTGAATATGCTGCGAACATTCTTCTGTTATAAACCCGTCGTATTTTGTTAAAAAATTGCAAAGTTTCATTAATTCTAAAATAAACTTTTGATTGAGTAAACTAATTGGAGAAATTACTTCTACTCCTCTTGTATTTTGCATTATCGATGAATCATGTGTAAAAAGCCATTTATGATAATCGCTTATTTTGTTTTCTTCATACCTCGTATTTATTTGATAGTTTACATCTAGCTCTCTAAAACTATTTTTTTGATATTGTTTTAAAATATCAAATCCAGCTACTTCTAGTTCTGTTCCAAATGGAATCTGATGATGTAATGGAAATTCAAATCGAACTGGTAATTCCACTTTAATACGCCCTTTCTTTTGGGGTATATCATAACACTACTCTAATTTATCGTCAATTGGAACAATTTTTAAAGTTCGATGAAGGGGTTCTAAAATTTTTAGTAATGTATCTAGTTGAGGGGAAATCTGCCCTTTTTCTATTTTAACTAAGGATGGTTGTTGCATATTAATAATTGCACATAATCCACGCTGACTAAAGCCGTGGTTTTCACGTTCTTGTTTTATTTGTGCTAATATTTCTATTTCTTTTCTTTTTAATTCGTTCATATAACCTCCATTGTTTTTTTATTATAAGCATTTTTTTCTTTATTCGCAAATCATTCCATGAAAAAAAATCGAGAAAGCTCGATTCTAAAATGGGAGGGTAATTTTCTTTTGATAGATTGCCCAGCCAAAGAAAGCTAATAATGATATGAGAAGGCCAGTTAGCAAAAACCACATTTTATCCCTTTTTGTTTCGCTTTTTATATTCAGTGGATTTAATTCTTCCGCTTGGTTAACAGAAACTTTGGCATCTGCTGTTAAGTAGGCAGTTACGTCTGTATTAAATTTTCCGCCAGAGATAAAATTTGTAAAATCTTCACTATAAACAGCTTTCCCATCTTTTCCTATGGTTTCAAAATTTCCCCCATAAATATGGAGATTGATTTTATTTAAATCTTCTTTTGAAAGACTATGTGGATTCCATTCATATAATGCATATTGTCCATTAATTTTACCATCATATATAGCAACATTTATGTTATTTTTGGTTATGTGTTCAGCAATTGCAACTCCAACTCCATTGGTCGTTGTCCCATTTTTGTTTGCTACTTTGACAAATTTTGGAGATAAGCCCATTATGGTTCCGTTATTAATCGTGAGATTTCCTGAGCGAATCTCAATACCTGTTCCTCCTGTTATGGTTCCACCGTTTATGATAACATCTCCTATTTGTGGTTGATAGATTCCCGCACTATCTTCAATATTTAATCCTTTAATCGTTCCATCATTTATTGTTATCTTGCTATTGTGGCGAGTCCCATTTCCAGTAATTCCATAGTAATAACCTTCAATAGTGCCTCCATTTACAATTAATTCGGCAATTTCATTTCCCTCTTGCTCATCAATCATTTGAATAGCTGCCCAAACATTACCACTTGTTCCTGTAGATATTTTACCGCCTTTGGTATCTTGAATCGTTAATTTTCCACCCCGCTTAATATAAAATAATCCGGCTTTTAATTGAAGATTTTCATTTGGTGTAATGATATAACCATTTAAATCTAAAATTACATCATGATCAATACTTTGGAAGGTTGTGATATTTAGATTACTTGTTAAACGACAAGCATTTTCATTCTCTAAGCATCTTTTTAATTCTGTTTCACTTTGTACTTCGATAAAACCATCGTCACTAGCTGATACGTTATAACAACCTGCCATTATTGTTAATAATATAAAAATAATCCATTTCATTTTCATAGTCTCCTTTAACTAATAGAATTTTATGAATTTAAAAATGGATTATTCATAATATTGTCAATCTTCTAAAACAGCTTTTATACGTCTAACCCCAGCACTAGAAGCTTCTTCTTTTTTGATTTTGAAATGTCCTAATTCTTTTGTACTTTTTACGTGAGGACCTCCACAAATCTCTTTCGAAATTTCTCCAATGAAGTATACATTTAACACTTCAGGATACTTTTCGATAAACATGGCTTCGGCTCCAATCTCTAAAGCGTTTTGTTTCGTCATTTCTTCTTTTTTTACTGGTAAATCATCCGCGATAAATTGATTTACTAAGTCTTCCACTTGTCGTTTTTCTTCATCCGTCAATTTATGGTCACAATTGAAATCAAAGCGCATTCTTTCTTCCGTAATATTGCTTCCTCGCTGATGGGTATCATCTCCTAACACTATTTTTAAAGCTGCATTTAATAAGTGGGTGGCTGTATGATATTTGGTTTCTATTTCACTATTCCCTGCTAAGCCACCTTTAAATTTTCCAGCTGAAGCTGTTCGAGATTTTTCTTGATGCTCTTTCATTTTCTCCTGAAATCCTTTTTCGTCCACTTTCATATTTCGTTCCATGGCTAATTCAGTGGTTAACTCAATAGGAAAACCGTAAGTATCATATAAGTGAAAGGCTGTAATCTTATCAATTTCAGTTTGTTTTCTAGCAACTTTTTCAAATTCTTTTAATCCTCGTTCTAATGTCCGATTAAATTTGTTTTTTTCTTCATATAAAATATTTAAAATACGTTCTTGTTGTTGTTTTAATTCTGGATAATAAGTTTCGTATTTCGCTATAATTGCTTTGGCAATTATTTTATCCCAATTACTATTAATATCTATATTCAATTTTTTAGCATAACGAATGGCGCGGCGAATTAATCTTCTTAAAATATAACCCTGATCAGTATTACTTGGAACTATTTGGGCTGGGTCTGCTGCAATAAATACGCTCGTTCTTATATGATCAGCTATAATACGCATGCCTTTTTCATTTCCTTCATAAGGTAACTCTGTAATTTCTTCTATTTTTTTTATAATATCTATCCAAATGGAAGAAGTATAATTATCATTTACTCCTTCTACAACGGCAACGATTCGTTCTAAGCCCATTCCTGTATCTACATTCTTTTTAGGAAGAAGTTCAATAGTATAATCCGATTTACGATTGTATTCCATAAAAACATTGTTCCATATTTCTACCCATCTATCATCCGTTGGGTCAAACGTAGTTGGAACTTCTTCCTCGCTTCGCCAATAAAAAATTTCAGTGTCAGTTCCGCAAGGTCCTGTTTCTCCAGCCGCCCAAAAGTTATCTTCGCGTCCTAAATAAGCAATTTTTTCCTCTTTAATCCCCATTTTTTTCCAACATTCCGCACTTTCCTCATCTTTTGGAATTTCTTCATCCCCTTTAAAAACGGTTATGGCAAGGCGTTCTTTTGGTAATTTTAAAACATTCGTTAAAAACTCATAACTATAGGTAATGCTTTCTTTTTTAAAATAATTTCCTAAACTCCAATTACCCAGCATTTCAAAAAAGGTATGATGCGTTTTATCTCCGACTTCTTCTAAATCAGTTAAACGGACACATTTTTGGGCATCACAAAGCCGATTGCCACTTGGATGGATTTCGCCCATTAGATATGGAATCAAAGGTTGCATTCCCGCAGTATTAAATAATACGGATGGATCATTTTCGGGAACAATGGGCGCGCTTGGGATTTCTACATGTCCTTTGCTTACAAAAAAATTGATATATAAATCTTTAATATTCATTTTAATTCTACTCTTTTCTATCCTAATTCTTCTAATATTTCTTGCATCTTTTTCGTTAAATTTTCTTTACTATCGTTTACTATCATAAAATCAAATTCATTGTATTCGTCTAAAGCATGTTCTGATTCATGATTTGATTCTTCTATACTTAAATCATAATTTCCGTGTTCATTAATAATATAGAAGATGTAGACATCGGGGAAGTTTCTTTTAAAATATTCGATTTCTTGCACAAATCGTGCATCCGATATTACAATGTTTTCGTAAAATTTTTCATATATTTTGAAATCTTCTTTCATACGTTCTATTAAAAAATTTGGCATACGTAAATTTTTTCGAATATAAGATCCGATTTCTTGTAAAAACTTACGAGGTTTTTTCTCGTCGGTTAAATCCCAATCTGTCATTTCTTTAGCAAATATTTTTAAATATTTACTAAATTCGGTAATTACGGTTTTTTGTCCTGATTTGTCGTAATATTTTTTTATACTTTTTGCTACTTCGCCCTTCCCACTTCTGACTTTTCCCGCTAAAATAAATATTTTCATGATATTCCTTTCTTAAAAAAACCACAGACTTCTTTCGATTAACCTGTGGTTTATCTATTCGAAAGTCTTTTATTTTTCTTCGTCAATTAATAAAAATTCATCTTTTTCAAATAGATTATACTTTTCTACAAAGAATTTGTAAACTACTTTTCCAAGTGCAATACAAGGTGTGGCCAAAATCATTCCAATAATTCCAAAAAAATGTTCAAACAATAAGAGTCCTAGAATAATTGTGACTGGATGTAATTTCATGGTTTTACTCATGACAATTGGTTGTAAAATAAAATTTTCAACTAATTGGACAATTAGAGCAACTATAATTGCCATAACTCCTATTAAACTACTTTGGCTAAATCCAATCACTACTGCGGCTGCTCCACCGATATATGGTCCAACATAAGGAATTAAGTCAGTTAATCCACAAAAGAATCCAAATAATAAAGGTGCTTGTAATCCAATTAAAGCAAAACCAATAGAATCACAAACAAATACCATTGTAGCTACTAATAACGTTCCATTGACACTCTTTCGAACTTCTGTACTGATATTGGTTAGTAATAAAGATAATTCAAAACGATTTTTTTTCGGAAATAGATTTAATAAATGACGGTTAATGGCATCAAAGTCAAATAACATATATAAACCTATGATTAATCCAAATCCAATAGTCAATAAACTCGAAAAAAAGCTTCCTATAAAATTAATGACCGATGTTGGTAAATTGGTGGTAAATTCCACAAAAAATTTGTTCATGGTTTCCATCATATGCTGTTGAACTTCACTTAAATCTAAGCCTTTATTGGCAGATAAATTCTGAAAGAAATTACGAACAAAATCTTCTCCAGCTTGAAAAATATCTGGCAAATTAGCTAATAGCTCATTTAATTGATTATAAATAGTTGGAATTAAAATTCGAATAAACACAATTAAGAATATTAATATTACTGCATAAATTAACATGGATCCAACCATTCGCGGAAATCCTTTGGCTTCCATCTTTTTTACTAGTGGGTTAAAAATCCATGCAATAATAAATCCAATAAAGAGTGGTGACAATACTTTTAACACTTGAAATAAAAATGCTATAATTCCCCATTCTCGAGCGATAATGGTGACAATTAAAATGATCGAAATAACCATGACAGCATAAAATAAATGCAAAATCTTTTTGGAAAGGCTTACGACTTCATTTACTTCCCCCATATCTAATTTTTCTTTATTCCGTTTAAAATTCATAATTACCCTCCTTCTTATTTATTATAACATAAAAGCCCATTTTCAAAACATAAGAATTTCTTTTACTAGCAATAAAAAAGAATGATTGTTACATTCTATTTTCATTATCCTTATGATATGCAGGAATATCATTTTCTAAACTAGGAAATACAATATTTGCATGATTATTTAATTCAGGTTTGGAATCATTATTTAATTTTGGAAGATCAATGGTTTTTGGTAATTCCATTTTTGGAGTTTCTTTGGTTATACTTGATATTGAAGACTCTAAAGGTTTTACAGGTTCTAATTCTACCACAACTGGAGTATTATCTTTTTTCTTCGTTACAAACACAGAACTAAATTGGGTTTTAGGTGGAACTTTTGGCCGTTCTTCCTTTAGTTCAACAGGTCTTTCATATCGTTCAATCTCAGCCATTTTTTGTGCAGAAATTGGTGGAATGACGGGCTCATTATATTCTTTTTGAATTGGTTCGTCTTTTGGTGGCTCTTCTACTGCAACGCCAATATTTTCTAATTCTTTTGAAATGGAAGCAGCTAAAGCATCAAAATCAAAATCTAAACGAGGACTTTCGATATTTGGCCCTTCTATGCTGCTATTTGGAATAATGGGTTCTATTTTTTGTTCTTCTAGTACAGGTGTTTTTTCTAGTTCTTCCCTATTTTCATTTGTTAAATTTTCATTTAAGATTTTATTAGATGTAGTGAAATTTGGGACCGGCTCTGAGACTTTTGGAACAGGAACTTCTAATTCCACTTCTTTTTCATCATCTTGGAAAGCCTTTTGACCAACTTCGCTATTCATCTCTAAAGCTTTTGTTTCAGCTAGTTCTCTTTCTTTTTGATCCTTTTTTCCAAAGAAAAGGATTATTAAAAATGCTAGCACTAAAATGGATATCGTTATAAATAAAATAATTCCAAAATTATCGTTACTATACAGTGTCGTCAAAAAATCCATTTTACTCACCACCTTTTATTCTATTGATAGGATAACATAATCTACTTTCAAAAGTCAATATTCTCTTTGTATCCTCTCTTCATTTTATGAAGATTCTTTTCAAAAAATGAAAAAAACTTGTAAAATATTACATGTTTTTTGTCATTTGATTCATTACTTGCTTAATCTGCTTTTGACTTGGTTTTCTTCCCATACTACTCATCATTGCTTCAATCATTTTCTCATTAATTGGCGGATTTTTTTTCATATATTTTTTCATTGTAAATCTAGCACCAAAAAAGCCTAGCGCTGCCCCAATAACTAATCCTAATAAAACTAATAAAATGTCTCCTAACATAAAAGCCTCCTTAATAATTGTATTTTACTAAAAATGAATTAGAAACTCAAGTTATATATAAATTTTTTCTAGCCAAAAAAAATCTTTGTTTACAAAATCGCAAAAAAATAAATTTTTTTCACATTCCAAATCTTTTAAGAAAGTCGGACGAGGAACTGTACTTTCAATCTCCAAGTAAGTTCGATTGACTCTGAGAGTTGTTTCTTCGTTACGATATTTATCGTATAAATGATGAATATTGCGATACTTGGAATAAAAATAATTTTCTTTATATTTTTTGAATATTTCAATATCTAATTGACGAGGATTAAATCGTTCAATTAATCGTTCAAACAAATCCATTCCAAGTGATATATCACTTTCCTCTACATAATAAAGTTGCTCAAGGGTTCGAAATAAATGATAAGGATTTTTTTGCGTTAATGTAGCAAATTCTTTTTTAATTTTGAAGATATAAAATTGTCGCATTTTCGATCACCTTTTTTAATATAGCAAAAAAAAAGAAAGAACTTTGTCGAAATTTGTCTTATTTTAATCGTTCTAATACTTTCTCTTTTAAAGACTCATAGTCAAATCCCATTTCTTTTAAGACTTCATGTGTATGTCCACTATATCCAAATTCTTCTAGCCCAATTATATTATCATACTCTGTTAAACGATTCCAAAGAAGGGGATTTCCTGCTTCGATTACAATTTTCTTAACATGAGTTGGCAAAACTTTTTCTTCATATTCTTTTCCTGCACTTAAGAATAGTTCCAATGAAGGCACCGAAACAACTCGAATATCTAATCCTAACTGTTCGAAATCATATGACATTTGAAGTGCATAAACTAATTCACTTCCTGAACTCACTATGATTCCATCTAATTTATTTTTTTCTTGCTTCATAATGTAAGCTCCGTGGGCCACTAGTTTTGCGTTCGAGCCTGGCAATTTTGGAGTATTGTTTTGAGTAATTATCAAAACAGATGGATGATTGTTTTTTAAAATATTTTCCCAGGCTCCCATTATCTCAATAATATCTCCTGGTCGGTAACAGATCAAATTCGGAATCGTACGAAGCATGGATAATTGCTCGATCGCTTCCATTGCAGGTCCCTCTTCTCCTACAGAAATGGTATCATGCGTAAATATGTAAGTGACAGGTAAATTCATTAAAGCACTTAGACGAATTTGTGATTTTAAATAATCTGCATAGACTAATTTGGTGCTTCCATAAACGCGAAGTCCTGTTAAAGCTAATCCATTTAAAATGGAGCCCATCGCATGTTCTCTTTTTCCAAAACGGATATTCCTTCCGCAAGGACTTTTTCTACTTTGAATCTCTTCTCCATTTAAGTAGGTTTGGCAGGAAAGCATATAATCTGCACTTCCTCCTAAAAAAAGGTTTGTTTTATTTCCAAATAAATTCATTACTTTTAGATTAGATTCTATCAGTGGCTCTCGATAATTATCATTTATTTTATAATGATCGCTATCAAAATCAATCATTACTGCTTTTTGTTTTAATGCTTTTATAGCATTTAGCACAATCGGATTCCCATTACTTTCTGCTTTTTGATATATTTCTTCCCATTTTTGATATTTCTTATTCGTTCGTTCGGTAATATTTTTCTGAAAAAAAATCATGCTATCTTTTGATACTTCGAAAGGTGGTAAAAATAAATTCCATTTTTTTCGTAAATTTGCAACATCATCAGGAGTTAAAGGACGATTATATATAATGTTTTTATTTTCATTAAAAGATTCTTTTCCAAGGATGGTCCGAAAGATAATTAACGCTGGTTTGCTACTTTTTTTGGCAGCTGTGAGCGCCTTATCTATATCTCTAATGTTTGTTACATCTTTTAATTCGTCTACATAAAATCCAAGAGCTTGATATTTTTTAGCGATATCTTCTTGCAAGACATTTTCTAATGTTCCATCTTCTGTAATATTCGTTGCATTGTATAATAGTACTAAATTTTCTAACTTTTGTACTCCCGCAAAGGAGCATGCTTCGTTTGCAATTCCTTCCATCATATCCGATTCGCTACAAAAGCAATAAATCGTATAATCAATTAACTTTAAGCGATCGTCTTCTTTTTCAATTGTATTTTTATAAAATCTCTGTGCTAATGCTTCTCCCACCGCAATCCCAACACCTGATCCATTTAATCCTGTTGTTGCATCAATACCTGGCGTTAATTTATGTTCTAAAAATCCTGGTGTAAGACTTTTTATTCCTCGATATCTTAATAAATCGTCTCTTGTAATGGGAAAGCCAGCCATATGAAGTGCCGCATATAAAATGCTGGTTATTTCTCCACCAGTGGCAATAAAACGATCCCGATTGATCCAATCTGGTTCATTTGGTCGAATATTTAAATGGCGATGAAATAAAGTATAAACAATTGGAGCAACACTTAATACAATCCCCGGAGAGCCACCATTTGCATGTGTAATCATATCAATACTAAGCATTTTTAATTCATTTAATGTACGAATATCTTCTTGATTCATATTTTCACCCTATGTTCAGTATAACAAAAAAACAACCAGCTCACAATTCCTTATTAAAAGGACTGCATATCAGAAAGACAAATTGTCTCTAGAAAATTAATTTTCCTTTTATTGCACAGAGAGATTAATACTGAAAAGATACTTGACAAATCAAGACGTTCAGAATAATTATCTTCTTCATAAACATCATTTGCTAAATCTACAATTTTTTCAAATAATGTAAATATTTCTTCATCTAATAAGTTTTCTTTATATTTTTCTTTCATAATATCTTTCACATAACTTTGCATGACAACCAAACTACTTTTTGTTTTCATTTTTTCAATTAATTCTTTTTTACACATATTTCTACCCTTCCTAATTTTTTTGTATTCCCTCTCTTGCGGAACTTTCACATGATAATTCAAGTTGATTCAAGTAACGAAATCTTTCATTTAGTAAAACAAATCCCAATATAATTACTCCATAAAATAGCATTAGGCCTCCATAACTTTTTAACATTTTACTCATATTTACTCCCTCTTTCTGAACTTAATTATAAAACGAACATAGTTTCGTGTCAAGAGTTTTTTGAACAAATGTTTGACATCTGATTTTTCGTATGTTAAGATGATATTGGAGGAAAAGAAAAATGGCGAAAGAGTTTGAAAATACCTTAACAAAGAAGCAAAGCGAAGTATTAGATTATATCAAAAAATATACTGCACAGCATGGGTACCCTCCTGCAATACGAGAAATTGGAGCGGGATTAGGTTTATCGAGCCCAGCTACGGTTCATACCCATGTTAAAAAATTAGAAGAAGCTGGAGTAATTAAAACTTCTAGTAATAAATTTCGTACCATTGAAATATTAGTTGAAAATGAATATGAAGAAACAAACGAAGATGTAATTAAAGTTCCACTATTAGGAAAAATAACGGCTGGAAATCCGATTGAAGCTATTGAGCGGCCCAATGAATTTTTCGATATACCTGCCTCATTAATTCCACGTCAAGAAACAATTTTTACTTTAGAAGTTAGTGGAGAATCGATGATTAATGCTGGAATATATGATGGCGATTATGTTATTGTTCAAAAGCAAAACACTGCTCGAAATGGGGATATTGTAGTAGCCTTAACAGATGAAAATGAAGTTACGCTAAAAACCTTTTATAAAGAAAAAGACCATATTCGCTTACAACCAGAAAATGATACGATGGAACCTTTTATTTTTCAAAATATTACCATTTTAGGAAAAGCAATTGGTTTATATCGAAAATTTTAATAATTCAAAAAAAACGCTCAAATTTTGAACGTTTTTTAATGAAAGAATATAACATATGTTAAAAATACAAGATAAATGGATAATACAATCGATCCATTTATTTTTTCTATTTGATCGGATTTGCCATTTACTCCACAAGCCATCATTGATAAATACCCTCCAATTAGACCTCCAATATGCGCCGCATTATCGACTCCTACTAGCATAAAACCTAATAATAAATTTAATAAAATTAAAGGGATAATTTGATTTTTTAAAACACTCCCTAAATAAAGACGATAATGGTATCCGAAATAAAGTAAAGCTCCAAGTAATCCAAAAATTGCACCAGATGCTCCAACACTTACACTATTGCTACTAAAAATACAAGACATTAAGTTTCCACTTATTGCACTAATTATATAAATGAATAAAAATTTTGATTTTCCTACATAGTTTTCAATTTGGGTTCCTATGATAAATAAAGAATACATATTAAATAATAAGTGAGCAATCCCCCCATGTAAAAAAGCACTTGTAATTAAACGGAAGATTTGAATTCCTCCAGATTCTATTAAGGGAGCATAATTTGCACCATATTTTAATAATGACAACGAATCTAATTTTCCTCTAGAACCAATAAAAGTTAAAAAGAATATAACAATACATATCAAGATTAATATATTGGTAATAACAATTTTTTTTGGTTTAAATGTACTTTCATAAACTTTGTTTTCTTTGGCAGTTTTTTCATTAATATCTTTGGTAACATTTAATATCAAATCCATACCAGTAGTTTCTTCTAATAATTTTTGATCAATATCTGGAAAGTCATCGTTTTTTAATTTTTTCTTGGCTTCCTTCAAATTTTTTACAATTACCGAATCTATATGTTTTTCTGTGGGAATTTTCAATCCATCGTTGACATCTAATAAGATATTTAAGGTATTCATAGAAAAAGAAACTGTTTTTCTTTTTATTTGACGCATTACATTACGGATTTTAAAAACATCAAATCGATATTGTTCTTCATTATGAATATAATTGGCATTAATACGAATAATCTTGTATGGTCCTTCTTGATTTTCCAACCATATTTCATCCTTAACTCCATTTACTACAATCGGCGTATAATTTTTTTCGGTTACAAAATAATGAACCAAACGCATGATAATTTCATCTTTATTATTCATAATTACAGTACTCATAGATGGCCTCCTATCAGTACTAATATTTTAATACATTTCATACAATTAGTAAAGAGGAGGAGAAAAATGGATTTTTTCCTTGGAATTACTATTTTTTGTTATTTCTTATTATTTTATCCTATTTTTAAAATTAAACATAAGACTAGATTAACGTCCGATTTTGTTTTTTTTATTTTATCTTTGGGAATTTTATTGTTTGGTTGTATTATTTTTTATTTTTTTCTTCCTAATCTTTATTTTATCTTTTTTTCTATTTTATTTCAAAATTTATTTGGTTGGCACTTTTTCTTCCAATTAAAAAAAGAAAAAACAAATTTTGTTCTTTTCTTACTTCCCTATTTATTTTGTCAATTATTCTTATTCTTTTATTTTATTATTCCATTCTTCCAAAGTATCTAAAAAGTCAGTAAATTCTTTTGGTAAATCGCTCGTAAACTGTAGTTCTTTTTTTGTAATAGGATGTACAAATTTCATAGAATAGGAATGAAGAAATTGGCCAAATTCGGTACATTTTTTATTGTTATAAACTGGATCATTAAAAACTGGATAGCCAATATATTTCATGTGAACTCTTATTTGATGCGTTCTTCCTGTTTCTAACTGTAGTTTTACTAATGTATAATTTCGATAACGTTTTAAAACGGTTAAATGCGTAATTGCTTGCTTTGAATTTTTGGCGGTAACTGTCATCTGTTTTCGATTTTGTTCGTCTCTTCCAATCGGAGCATCTATAATGGCATGCTTATTTTTAAATTCTCCTTCTATTAAAGCAATATATTCTCGAATAATCCGTTTGCTTTTAAAATCTTCTGCTAATATTTGATGTGCTTCATTGGTTTTAGCAATTAATAATAAGCCACTTGTATCTTTATCAATTCGATGGACTATCCCAGGTCTTTCTTCCCCATTTACATTACTTAAAGTTTGAGTATAATATAACAAACCGTTTGCTAATGTATTGTCATAATTACCACTTCCTGGATGGACAACTAATCCGCTTGGTTTATCTACTATGATAATATCTTGATCTTCATATAGGATATTTAAAGGCATTTTAGTTGGTTTTATATCCGTTTTAAAATCAAAATCTTTTATCATTTTGATTTCATCTTGTTCTTTTACTTTGTAACTGCTTTTAATTGGTTTATCGTTAACGGTAAAACAATTTTGATCTATCATTTTTTCAATTTGGCTTCGCGAATATTCACTATGTTCTTGTAAATATTTATCAATTCGTGCGTTCGAATCTTCAACTTTCCACATTTTCATGTTGATCTTCTCCTTTTATAATTGCATAAATGAGTAACACGGTTCCTATTACGATTGCAGTATCTGCAATATTGAAAATTGGATAATCATATCCCATTATTTTAAAATCTAAAAAATCTCGTACATATCCGAATAACCACCGATCCATCAAATTCCCTACTAAACCTCCGACTAAAAGACCAAATGCAATATTATTTCGGGTATTCAAACGAAACAAATACATATAACGATATAAAATCACTAAAGCGATCAAACTCAGTAAAATGATAGTTGATATTCGATTATTTAAAATGCTCCAAGCTGCTCCATAATTATTGATGTAATGAATGGAAAAGAAGTTTTCTATCCATATAACTTCTTGTTCTAAATGAAAAAACATTTCGATGCATACTTTTGATATTTGATCTAAAATTAATGTAATGGCTGCTACCATTAAAATTTTTCGATTCATAAAATAACCTCTTTGGTATTATAACATATTTTTTTCATAAATCTACCAAGATTACGTCTTCTCCAATTTTTTTAATTTGCGTAAAAATAACTGTTGTTTCATCATTGCTTGAAAAAAAACGAAAAAAACGTTTTGGTTCTACCACTAGATATTCTATATGACCTGTCTCACTCATTTCCACATCAATGATGCGTCCTAATCTTCTTCCGTCATTCATACTCACTACATCTTTTCTTTGCAAATCTGCTAAACGCACAAGACCACCTCTACAAATTATATGAGAGAACTTTTATTTGATGAGTTTTCGGACATTCGTTATGGCACTTTTTTCAATTCTAGATACTTGGGCTTGACTAATATTTAGCCTTTTTGCAATTTCCATTTGTGTTTTACCTATAATAAAACGTTCTCTTAAAATATTTCGTTCTCGTTCTTTTAATTTTTGAATGGCACGATTTAAAGAAATAATCATATCTTGGTCTTTATTTTTTTCTTTTGTATCTGCCAGTTGATCGAGCAAATAAATGGTATCTCCACCATCATTATAAATTGGTTCAAAGATACTAACAGGATCCCGCAAAGAATCTAGAGCATAAGATATTTTATATTCTTCTAAGTCTAATGCTTTCGCGATCTGATGATTTGTGGGTTCTTCTCCATATTCGTTTACATATTCATCTTTATAGCGTAATATTTGATAAGCAATATCTTTAATGCTTCTACTTACTCTGACACTCGTATTATCTCGAATATAACGTTTAATTTCTCCTAAAATTAATGGACAAGCATAGGTACTTAATTTTAAGTTATAGGATAAATCAAAATTATCAATTGCTTTTATAAGTCCAATTACACCTACCTGAAATAGGTCGTCCATATTATATTTTGTGTTATTAAATTTTTTTAAAATACTTAACACTAATTTTAAATTTCCATTAATCAATTCTTCTTTTGCACTTAAATCTCCTTGCTGATATTTTTGAAACAATACTAAATTCTCTTCACTTTTTAATACTTTAATATGATTGGTATTTAAACCTGTAATTTCTACTTTATATTTTGCCATTTTAAAAGTTCCTTTCAAGTAGTTATTGCTTAAAAGGAACTTTTTTTATTCAATAAAATATCTTTTTTTATATTTTTAATAAATTTTTTAAATTTTTGATAACTTTTTTTTCAATTCTAGAAATATAGGATTGACTAATCCCTAGCATTTCAGCAACTTCTTTTTGGGTATATTCTTCTGTATTATTTAGACCATATCTTAAAACCATAATTTGTTTATCACGGGGATTTAATTTGTTTATTTCACTCGATAAGATTCTTTTTTCTTGATTACTTTCAAATTCTTTGCTAACTAAATCTTCGTCCGTTCCGAGAATATCTTCTAAATGTAATTCGTTGCCCTCTGCATCATAGTTTAATGCGTCTTCAAATGATACTTCACCTTTTCTTTTTTTGTTTTTTCTTAAAAACATTAATATTTCATTTGCTATGCAACGAGAGGCATAAGTAGCTAATTTGATGTTTTTATCTATTTTGTAAGTATTAATTCCTTTAATTAGTCCAATGGACCCAATACTTACTAAATCTTCTACATCATATCCTGTATTTTCATATTTTTTGGCTAGAAAAACTACTAACCTTAAATTATGTTCAATTAAAATATTTCTAGCTTCTTCATCGCCTTGACTTAATTTAACTAAACATTCTAATTCTTTCTCTTTACTTAATGGGGGTGGTAATTTATCGGTACTTCCTACAAAAAAACATTCATTATACTTTGAACGTAACCACTCTAATATTTTTCTTAACATGGTAAATCCTCCAGACATTTTGAATTTAATATACATTCGATTCCATTGATTTGAAATTTTTTCTCACTTATTCCTATTAAATAATTTTTAGAACTCACTCCATCTAGCGTAACACTTTTCGGGGCGATACATTTTAGTAATCCATGATTGTTTAAAGAATGATAAGGAACATAAATAACATGTGGCATTTTTATTTTACGTAAGGATTTTTCTTCCACTAAAATAATTCCTTTTTTTGTAACAGGATCCATCAATTTATTTCCTGTATCTAAAAAAGCATTCACAGTAATAGTTTGATTATTTTTAAATAAAATATTTAATTTGTAATAATGTTGGTAGTGTGTTTTTAATTTTTTTTGACTTCTAATGTAAATATATAATATTATTGGAGAAATTATGATTAAAAAAATAAAGTTAATGGATAAGCCGTGATGAAAAAAAACAATACCTTCATGTTTGTAGCTAAATTCTAAATTGAGATAATAAAGAAAACCTCCAAGAATTGTACCACTCATATAAAAATAAATCATATTTTCGATTGTATATCGCCAGTTTTTAAATTGAAAGGTTATGATACACATTAAAAAACTGACGATTATTTTTAAAAAAAATAAAGCAAAAGAGTGAAGTGGCAAAAACAAAAAAATAAGTGTCAAACTTCCAAATAGTCCTCCAAATATCATTCTTCTTAATTTGGTATTTCTTTTCAAAGTATTATTTACTGTGAATAATAAAATAAAATCCATTCCAAAATTTAAAATTGCAATTAAATCTAAATAGATTGTCATAGTATCACCACATTGATTATAGAAAAAAGAAGTGAAAAAAACTGTCGATTCTTCACTTCTTTCTAAATTATTACAAATGGATTTCCTGCTGTACCAATTCCTCCACTTATCCTACTGTCTCCTTTTATATTTAATACGACACGCACACCGTTTTGATCTATGACACGAACCCAAAAATTTAATGTTCCATTGGACATTAATTGCATTTGAGCAGCTGCAGAATCGCTATTGTACACGCTAGGACTCATTGTCCAATAGGATTGATTAGAAAAAGTATAATTTAAACGATTTAAAAATCCTGATGCTATTCCAGCATACATTAATTCATCAGAAGTAATGAGTCCCACAGGATAAGTAAGAGATCCATTTCCTTTTTCTATTCCTGTTGTAAAGCGATCATTTTGTTGATGACACATTAATGTAGGATTTTTTTCTTGACTTCTGATATGTGCTTTATAGGTTACCCAAGATAATTCATTATCTCCTGTTCCACTTTGTAGTTCTCGGTCATTACAGAAAATACTATCCGCGATTTTGTCATGATATCCCTTTTCTACGATGTTTCTTTGATACCAATTATCCAATACCATTTTTATCGTACTATCTTTTTCATTTTTCGTAACATTCTCATAAGTATCCAAATTATTTCCATACATATATCCTACATATGCTGGATGATCTTTTTGGAAGTTATATTGTTTTAATTGTGATTCAATGGATTGATTGATTCCCGAAGATATTGGAGATTCTCCTGCATATAAAAGTCTTACACTTCCATCCCCATTTAACCGAATAATTCGCCAGTAAAATCCTGCAAATTTCACATAATTATTGTTGACATTTCCACGGTAATAATAGCTTTTTCCATCATCATCTAAAGTCATATATAACCCTTTATCCGAACCATCACTTTCTAACTCTCTTTGACGATATGGATACGCCTCTATATTATATTGAATCATTTGAAATACTTTCCCTGAGGGACCTGTCT
>JAAVZT010000033.1 GCA_022791775.1 Bacilli bacterium | reverse complement strand
TTTCTTTATTGAAGATAGAAATAAAGATTTTTATATAAGAGGTATTAAAGAATATCAAATGAATAATGAAAAAGGTTATTTAATAGATACTTGTTTAAATAGTCAAGATAACTATGAGAAAATGGTTAATTACTTTTTAGAAGATAATGAATAATAATTAAATGACATTATGACATTAAACTTTGATAGTGGTATAGTGAAAACAAATGTCATAATGTCATAAAAATAGTGTGGAGGAAAAAATGAATATAGAAATAAAAAGAGTAAAAATCTTCGTAACAATTCCATTAGAAAATGTTGAAGAAGTAAGAGAAGCAATTTGCAATGAGGGTGCTGGAATAATAGGTAATTATTCTTATTGTACATCATCTACGAAGTCTATTGGAACTTTTAAGCCAAACGATAATGCTAATCCATATATTGGGAAAAAGAACAATTTAGAATTTGTGGAAGAAGAAAAATTAGAAGTTATATGTGATATTAAAAATGTTAAAAAAGTAATAACAAAACTAAGAGAAGTACACCCATATGAAGAACCTGCAATAGATATTGTTCCGTTAATAGATGAAGATTTCTTTAACTAAATTTAGGAGGCAATATGATAGTTTGTGAAAAGAAAATTGATAGATTGGTACAAAAAATGCATGAATATTATGGAAATCAGGATACTAGTACTTTAGCAACTGTTGATTTTCCAAAAGAAATAAAATATAAAAGTAATGAATGGTTAATTTATATATTCTATTCTTGTTTATTAGATTATGGTATGAGATCACAAAATTATCACAATAATTTAATAAATACTTACAACATATATCCACAAATATTTAATCCAAACTATGTTATAGAAAAATTTACTACTAATAAGGTGGAATTATTAAATATAATGAAAAATAATATTCACCCAAGATACCCTAATGTTGCAGTAGATAAGTGGATAAATTTATCAGTAGAGTTATCTAAATATGATAACTTATTGGATAAAATTAAAGAATTTAATAATTTTAACGAACTTAATTTATTTATTAGAAATATAAAAGGATATGGTCAAAAGACTGGTGGTTTATTACTTAGACTAATATACGAATCAAATGTGTGTAATTTTGATGATAAATTAGGTTATATCCCATTAGATAGACATGATATTGAAATTAGCTATTTAAATAACATTGTTGATAGTCAAAAGCTAAATAGCAAACAAATAGAAGAATTATCTAGTTTGTATATAGAAAGTGGAGAAAAAATAGGAATTGATGCTAATTTGGTAGATAAATATTTATGGAATATAGGTAATGATTTTTGCAATAAGAAGAATTGTATTAAATGTCCATTACATAACGATTGTAAAACAAAAATAGATTAAGTATTATATCAAGTATGGAGTTTGTTAAAAGGTAGGTGTTATGATGAGAATAGGAATAGATATAGATGGTGTTTTAACTGATATTGAGCAATGGCAATTAGATTATGGTAGTAAATTTTATTATGAAAAGTATCGAAAAAACATAGAAAATTTTAAAGGATATGAAACTACTGATATTTTTAATGTTGAACAAGGATATGATGATGAATTTTGGAAAGAATATTTTATTGATTATTCTATAAATGTTGAGCCAAGAAAATTTGCAAGTGAAGTAATAAAAAAATTAAGAGATAATGGACATATAATTTATATTATAACTGCTAGAGGAAGCTTTTTATCCCATTCGTCAAATGTTATGTTATATGAAGAAAATAAAAAAATTGTTTTAGAATGGCTAAAAAAGAATGATATATTATATGATAATATTATATTTTCTCCTGAAGATAAATTGGATATATGTATGGAAAATAATATTGATTTGATGATAGAAGATAAACTTGCTAATATCAATAAAATTTCAAAAAAAATTCCAGTTATTTGCTATCAGGCTGGATATAATGAGCTTTGTAATGGAAAAAATATTATTAGATGTTATAGTTGGTATGATATTTATGCAAAAATCAATAAATTAAGTAATACTTAAGATAATAGGTAGGTGTATTTGATGAACGAAAGAATAACGTTAGTATCTTTATTTGATCAAGAGAATCTAATTAAAATAAATAATTTTACAAATAAAATAAAAGAAAAAATATGCAAAGTACCTTATGGTAAAAATGTTGAAGATAGATACAAAGCAGATACTTTACCATATCATTTTACTTTATCAGCGTGGAATATAGATAAGGAAAAATTTATACTACAAAAATTAGAAAATATACAATTTAATAAATTTAAAATATTAGTAGATAGTATTGATATAATGACTGGAAAAGAAAATAGTTTTGTATTATTCTTTAACGTAAAAACCAATGACGAACTAAAAATGCTACAAAATAAAATTTATAATATTTTACCAACTGAAAAGTATAATCCTAATGATTTCAAATTTCATATAACTATTGCTATTGATAAAAATTATGAGAAAATAATTAACATTAAAGAATACTTAGAAAAAAATTTTGAACCATTTGAATTAGAAGTTAATAGTATTGGTTTATATGAAATATATCCTGCCAATTTAATTAAGAATATTAGTGGAGGCGAATTAAATGAAAGAAAAAATTAAAAGTGCAGTTCAATATTACAAAATGTGCACTAAATTAAAGGATACAAAAAGAACAGGCCCTATTGTTTGGAATGCAAAACGAGATAGATTGGAAAGTGTTGCTGAACATGTTTATGGTACTCAAATGTTAGCATTAGCAATATATTCTCAATTTGAATATAAATTAGATATTCAAAAAGTTATTATGATGTTAGCAGTTCATGAAACTGAAGAAATAGAAATAGGAGATTTGGCTTTTTTTCAAACTTCAAAAGAGGATAAATTACAATCTGGTAAAGAAGCAACTGATTTGATATTAAAGAATCTTATTGATAAGGATAAAATATCAGCTTTACTTGATGAATATAATGAGTGCAAGACAGAAGAAGCAAAATTTGCGTATCATTGTGATAAGTTAGAATGCAATATTCAAATGAAACTTTATGATCAAGAAAATTGTTTTGATTTATCTAATCAACCTAATAACCCTATCTTAAATAATCCAGATGTTAGAAAAGTGTTAAATAGTGAAAAAAATATCTCAAATGCTTGGATTGAATTTGATAGAAATAAATTTTTAGATGATAAAAATTTTATTGAAATAATAGATTATTTAAAAGAAAATGATATTTAATTTCTTAAATCAATTTAATAATTTTAATACTATTTCAACCACCCATTCAACCACCAAAATAGGAGATTTTCATTTTAAAGTAATAAACTTATTTAAACTTTAGTAAATTAAAATCCTTTGAAAATAAAGAATTTATTAATATAAAAAATAAAAGAGTACGTGATATAAGTTTGCCCCCTGAAGGAGCCGGAAGGCTCCATTTTTGTTATTATGAATTAAAATTTGTTAAAATTAATACGAAGAAGTTTAAAAAATACTAATTTTGATTAAAAAAGTTTATAAAAAATGCTACCTAAAATAGTATAAATAATACATAAGAAGTGAAGAAATCATCTGCACAACTACCTATTCAAAAAAATTAAGATAAGCTTAAATCGTAGTTAATGAATTGGCCAGACGCGTCTGACCAATTCAAAAAGGAGGAAATATGTTAGAAGAAGTTAATAATAAAATAATTAAGGAAATAACAGAACTAGTTAATCAAACAAAAACTAATATAGTTCAAGAAATTAATAAATCTATTGTTTATGTTAACTGGAACATAGGCAGAATCATTGTTTCTAATGAAAATGAATTTAATAATAGATTAGAATATGGACAAGAATTTTTAAAAGGTTTATCATAAGAATTAACAAAGTATTTAGGTAAAGGATATTCTATTTCTAATTTAAAATATATGAGAGTTTTTTATAAAGCATATCCTAGATTAGAAGAATTAAATGATAAACTATCTTGGTCTCACTATTTGGAATTAATGATAATACAAGATAAAGATAAGCGAAATTTTTATGAAAAAGAGTGTATTAATTCAAATTGGAGCGTTCGAGAATTAAGAAGACAACTAGATACTTCTTTATTTGAAAGATTACTTTTATCTGATGGTAAGATAAATAAAGAAAAAGTATTAGAACTATCTAAGGAGGGCCAAATAATATCTAAACCTAGTGACATTATAAAGCAACCTTATGTCTTTGAATTTCTAGGAATTAAAGAATCAAAACCTTTTCTTGAAAAAGATTTAGAATATAAGTTAATTAAACACATAGAAGCTTTTTTACTTGAACTTGGTAAGGGATATATGTTTGTTGGTAGTCAACAAAGAATTACTTTAAATAATACTGACTACTATGTCGATATGGTTTTTTATAATAAATATTTAAAGTCTTATGTATTAATTGACTTAAAAATGAATGGTTTAAAAGCAGAAAATTTAGGGCAAATGAATATGTATTTAAATTATTATGAAAAAGATGTAAATGATGAAAATGATGGAAAACCAGTTGGTATAATATTGTGTGCTGATAAAGACAAAGTCTTATTAGAGTATGCCTTGGGTGGGTTGTCTAGCAATATATTTGCTTCAACTTATACTTACTATATTCCTGATAAAGAACAATTAATAAGTGAAGTTGAAAAAGTTTTAAATAATAACAATAAATAGAACAAACCGAAAGTAAGCCGATGTTAAGAATTGTTATAAATTGAAAGTTTTGTAACAAATTATTGTAAATTTAAAGGTGCGTGTTATTAATGAGTATTTTAGAGTTATATGAAATATTATAGGAATCGAAGAATCAATTGATTATCAAGATGATGTGATAGATGTAATTTTTATTCAACAATACAATAGAGTTATTGATGATATAATCGAAATTACAAAAGATAATTTTATTGATAGATATAAAATTCAACAAAGTATGATTAATACATATTCCTATTGTTTTACTGGCTGCTTAAAAAAGGAATTAACTGCTTTTATCAAACCATTTAAAAGATATTTAGAAAAAAAATATGTCCCTAAAAAGATTAGTAGTGAACAAATTAGTAACTTATATGATTCAATAACTGACGTTGACTTGAAAGAAAGATGTGTAGATTTAATAACTGCAGATGATCATTATGATAGAGTTTTTAATCAAGCAACACAAGTTCTTGAAAACTGCATAAAAACGAAAGCTAAGCTTTTAGATACAAAATTAATAGGAATGAGTTTAGTTTCAAAAGCCATACATTCAAAATTTGATCAAACAATATTAGTATTTAGTAGTGATGAATCTGAACAAGAAGCATGGGCAGCTCTATTTAAAGGAATAATTGGAGTTTACAGAAATCCATCACATCATGGTTCAAAATTTGAGTGTACTAGAGAGGATGCAATTAAATTTTGCTCCTATGTTGATTTATTAATAAAAGAACTAAATAAGTGTTCTGTAAATGAAAAATAATATAAATTTTCAGGTAGCATTTAGGTAGCAAAATTTTAAACTTTTGTATTTATACTTTAATTTAATTTAATCAAAATTGGGAAAAAATAAACAAAATATAAAGAAAAATAAAGGTTTTAAAATTAAATAAACCGAAATGAATAGTCCCGTTTGAAGAGAGCATGTTTAATGTGACTCACTTTTTTATCCTAAAATAAAGAGGTTGTGAGATTTTCAAGTTTCTAAAAAATGCTTCATGTGGCATTTTTATTTTTTTTGAATTAGATTTATTTAAGTTATTTTTCTTACTTGTTATATTTACTATAAAATTCTTTCTTTAAGAACATATAAAAAACGAATATTTTTTATATTATTCATTCTCTAATTGGTATTTCATATTTTCTGTAACTGTAATGTACAATCCCGTCTAAATCTCTTGCTTTATACTTTCCATCAAATAGTCTTGAAACATATGAGTGTTTTTATTATTATTTAATTACTCTTTTTCATTTAATTGTTAAAAATAAGTTAAAGTTTTTTTAGGATTCTCTATGGTATCTATTTTTACTGTAATTTTATTTAAGTCATCATTCATAGTATACTCACTTCCATCACAAGACTTTGTTAGTCCTGATTTTAATATTTTAGTTGTTAGTTTATGAGAAGGATCTGCATTACATATGGTTTTCTTTATTTCTTTATACTTTTACATATTCATTCGATATTCTTTTGGATTTTAGTATAATTTTCTAAATTGATTTTGATAGGTTGCATTCATTGTACATATTTTCAATAGTAAAATAATAGGCTTCTAACTTTAATCTTTGATTTCGTTTTTCTCTGCCAATTTTATCTTAAAGCAAGCTGTATTTATTACATTTCATAGATTCTTGTTATAATATGATTTGTCATAAAGTGTAAGATATTCTTGTTAGGAATATAACTGCTATTAAAACTATTCCTAATATTATAAATTTCTTTTTATTCATTTGATTCACCTAGCATTTCTAACCGATATGGACTGGTCGAAGAACCATCGCCTGAAACAATTTTTACTTGTTCTTTCAAATAAATAACGGGTCTTGCAGATTTAGGTGGATGCGTATGATTCGCTGCATAAGTGCTAATCTGACCTATTGAATATATAAGATATACTCTGAGATTATCTACACCATTCGTAAACATAGTCCACTGTGTAGAATTTGATTGATAAAGCCAATCATTGTTTGAACATTCCGTAACATTATTCCAGCTATTATTAAGACATTCTATTCTAGAGATTGATATCCCACCACTTGTTGCATATCCATAATCAGAAGGAAACATCAAACCAATTATACCTTTCCAGGTTGCTAACCTATTGGAGTATACAAAGTTTCCTCTTTCTAATTCATAAATTCGTAATATAGTAGGTACTTCATAGGAATTATTTGCACCTATATTCCATAAAACCTCCGACATAAATTCCTTATTTATTATTGAATTATAATAAGTAGAATTTAAATATTTTTGCAAAGAGGAATTTACCCAGTAATTTATTCCATTATTATCCCAAGCAAATCCACCGATTGACTCATCTCGAATGATTTTAATTCTAGAGGTCTTTTCTCCATTTCCATCCTCAATGTTATTCATGACTCCTATAATTCGCCATAATTCATTATTGAAGAATACATAGTTATTTGGAGTACTTCCTACATACCTTAAATTATTATCTACTGTTTTATCATATAACATATCTCCGACTATCATGGATTTCACATCACTTTGATTTCCATATTCATCTTCCACTTTAACAAATACTTCATTCACTGTATTCTGCTCTAATTCTATTAATGATGTTGTTCCTTTGCCATATTTTATATTTTCATTTATTTTAAATGTATAACTACTATTTTTACTTTTTTCATAGTTTACTCCATCTCTACTATAATAATAGTTTTTTATATTACTCATTTCATCATATGATCCACTTGCATCTATTGTAAGTTCCTCATCGGTTTTAGTTACATCAAAAGAGGCAATTGGTGCTTCTTTATCAAACTCTTTTATATAACTTGATATGACTATAATTTTACTTTCAAATATTTTATTCATAAATTCTTCATTTGCTGGGGTCTTCTCATCTAACCATAATCTTAACTCGAATGTTTTTTCTTGATTTTTATCTAAATAACCTGTTTCTATTTTTTTAGAACTTTTAGCATTCTTTAAAGTTTTAGTAGTATCGTCTAAATCATTAAATAGAATTTTATCTTCTAACATTATTTTTAAAAAATTTAAATTTTCTAAAGTAGTAGTATTTAATATTTCTAAGTTAATTTGATAACTTGCATAAGTTTCACATGTATTTTTTATTGTAAATGTGTAAGGAGTTAAAGTGTTTCCTTCTTCATCACTGATTGGATATGCTCTTTGAATATTTATTGGATTATTATCTTGCAATTCTATTTTAAAACAAGTCAATGTAATGACATTTGTGCTATTTTGTTCCAAATTTATTTGCCATAAAGCATGCGATACTTCTGTAATTATTATTACGAAAGATATTAAGAGTATTCCTATTATTATTTTCCTTTTCTTTGACATACTTACTCTCCTACTGCTATTATGAATGTTATCTTTCTTCTTTATTCTATATAAAATTATAGAATATATTATCCTAAAATGCAATTTTGTCTTTTTCTATTCTTCCTTTTTAATCTTGTCATACTGAAAGTCAATTAAAAAAATTTATTTTCTTTTGAACGCATGAAAAATAGGATGTCTTAATATCTTTCTTTTTTTAAAATTTCTAATAGCTCACTTTTTCTTAGAATATAATCCTTTTCCAACATATAAAATTTTTTGATCTTTTATTTTTCTAAACATATTTGTACTCTTTCAAGGACTAATTAGCAATAATTCATTTTATATGCAATAAATTTTCGAGCTATAAAGCTTCATTTTTTTATGCAAAAGTAAAATATAAAAATAATTTAGATATTACTAATGATTGAATTAAGAAATGGATCCAAAAGAATTTTTAATTAGATATAAGGATAGTCAAATAAGCAATATTAAAATAAGCCGATTGGATAGTGAAAAAAATAAAAATAATGTATAATAATTTGTGAGGTGTAAATATGAGTGAAATAACTTTAGAAAATCTTCAAAAAGCGATTGCAAAAATAGATCATAAAAACAATGCTATAGACAAATATTTTTATAAATTAATAGAGGAAGTTGGAGAACTTGCTAAAGTCATTAGAAAAGATAAAAGATTAGAGAATAGTGATAGTATAAAAGATACAGTAGAAGAGGAACTTTATGATGTTCTTTATTATATAATTTGTCTTGCTAATATGTATGACATTGATTTAACTGAATGTGCTATATTAAAAGAAAAACTAAATTCTGAAAAATATGGAAGAAAGAGTATATTTGATGAATAAGAAAACGATAATGTTAGATATGGATGATGTAATAACTATTCAAGGTTTATCTAATTTAATGGAAAAGTTTTTGGGTAAAAAGTTAGAAGAAACTAATAATAATACTTATTATAGACAAGATTTATTAGGAGATAAAAAAGAGGATTTCTTTAAATTTTTTGTAACTCAAAATTTATATGATAATGTAGATATTGTAGATAATTGCAAAGAAGTGTTAGAAGAAATTTGTAAATATTATGATGTTTATATTACTACTGATTATATATGGAGAGATGTACCAGATTATGCTGGCGATAATATGCGAAATAAGTTTAACTATTTAAATGAAAATTTTCCTTTTCTAGATAGAAAAAAATATGTTTTTACTGGTTCAAAAAATATTGTTAAATGTGATATTCGGATTGATGATAAAATTGAAAATTTGATAGGTGATGATTCAAAAAAATATTTATTCACAGCATATCATAATAAAACAATATCTAAAGAAGAATTAGATCAATTGGGAATTGTTAGAGTTAATAGTTGGTTAGAATTATCAAAAATATTACTAACTGACTATAAAAAATAGTAGCTGATATTGTATTTTTAAAGAAAGAATAGCACATTTAAATTCAACTGCATGTTTTTGAAAAAGGATAATAGAGTTTATGTATGAAACAATAACAACTAATATTATGGTAAAAAATGTAAAAGAAACCATCCAACTTTAAAAATTGATGAGATAGTACCAACATTTACATTGTTTATAACTGTTGATGATGTTTTACAGATGTATAATGATTTAAAAGATAGAGTAAAAATTGCTAAAGAGCTTCATCAAACCTTTTATGGTAAAAATGAATTTGCTATTTGTTGATAACAATGTAATATATTAACAATATCTTGTTAATGATTAAATGAAAATTTAGAACTTAAATCATTTATAATTACAATTTCTGTGGAAATTTCTAAATTGAAAAATGAACCACACCACAAATATATTTAGATGATATAGCATTTCATATAAATTCAATGCCAAGGAAAATATTTGGCTTTAAAAGTTCATACGAAATAGAATTAAAGTATTAACTTTTTTTTGTATGACTAAAATTATAATAATTTATTCATTTTATCCATTTTTTAATCAATAATATAATAAAACAATGAAACTTTTATTTATTGTTTTTTAGTTTGTTTAAAATATTTCATCATTTCTTCTGGAGTTTCTACCATACCTCTTTTATACCACTCATCACACCATCCAAAAATTAAATAGGCTACTGTTACTTTAGAATAAGCGATAATATTAGGGTCTTCTTTTTTATAATCATGTACATTTAAAATATTGTCAATTAATAAATATTGTAAATTTGCTTTGTATAATAGCTCAATCAATTCTTTATTTTTTTGAAAAAAGCTAAAAATTTGAAATCCGACATTTTCTTTTTCTTTCCATTCTTTTTTTTCTGTAGTAAATATATTGGATAAATAATATTTTACGATTTCTTCTTTTGAATTAAAATTACGATAGATAGTTATATCTGATAATCCTGCTTTATTTGTAATGTCTTTATTCGTGATTTTATCAAATTTCTTTTGTTTCATTAATTTAATTAGAGCTTCTGCTAAATATTTTTTTGAAATTTCACTTCTCAATTCCATTGTTAGAAAATACCATCCTTTCTTTCATTTACTAATTTTGCTATTGTTTTTAACAAAATTTTATCATATAATTTCGACTGAAAGAAATATAACACTTGTGATTTTTGGTGTCAAGAAAGGCGTAAAGATTATGACTGAGAAAAGATGGATTATTCTAAGTTTTGTGGTACTAGGAGGTATAATTCTTGGGAGGTTAGCTATTCGTGCATTTTTAAATTTTTTAATGGGAGGAACATTATTTGGAGGTAATTTTTTATGAGAACAAGTAAATTTGTAGGAATATGTGTATTATTTTTCATCTTATCATTTATTATAGGTATTATTACGAAGGTTGTCATAAAACCCTTATGGGCAAAAAAATATTCTCTTACGTGGAGTGAAGATTTAGGAATGCTTTATCAGGATCTTTCTTATGGAAAAGGAACTGCTAATAAATTTGACTTATATTTACCCAAAAATACCAAGAATCATTATGGATTAGTTGTTTATCTTCATGCAGGGGGATTTACACAAGGTGATAAAGCTCAGGATGAGGGAATGCTTGCTTGGCTATGTAGCAAAGGTTATATAGCTGCAGGAATTAATTATACGCTTCGGACAGAAGAAAATGATAAAAGTGTATTATCACAATCTATCGAAATAAAAGAAGCAATACCTAAAGTGATTGAAGAAGCCCAAAAATATGGTTATCATATCAATGAAATGAGTATTGGAGGGGGGTCAGCAGGACATACCCTTGCTATGATTTATGCTTATAGAGATGCCAAAGAATCACCTGTTCCAGTAAAATTTTTATTTGGAGCAGTTGGTCCATCCAGCTTTTATCGAGAAGATTGGGATGTATATGGATTTGATCAAAATACAGATGAAGCAGTGCAAGGAGCAGCTGAATTATTTGGTATAATGGGTGGAGTTAATTTAACTTCAGAAATGATAAAAGATGGTTCATATATTGAGAAATTAAAACCTATATCTGCAGTAATGTGGGTCGATGAGAATACGGTGCCTAGTGTAGTAGCATATGGACGCTATGATAAAGTACAACCCTTTAAAGGTTCACAGAGATTATTGGATGTGTATAAAAAAAATAAAGTAGATTATAAGTATTTTGAAGCATCTCATTCAGGTCATGGACTTCAAAATGATAATCAAGTATATAAAGAATGGATAGAAGCAGTAGAAGAATATCTTGATAAATATATGCCAGCGGAGTAAGTGCATGAAAAGAGTTATAAAAAAATGTTCCAAATAGTCAAAATTATTATATTAATACCAATTGTGTTAATTGTAAGATTTTTCATTTTTTTATCTTTTATACCAGCTATACTTAAAAACTATACAAAAGAGGTAAAAAAATGGTGGTAATATTGAAGCAAAATATCTTTGAATGGGTGAATATAAAGTAAATAATATTAAAAGTAAAGCAACGGAATTGAAATATTAATATATGTATTATCTAGAAGAGTTAGATATTAGTAGAAAAATTATCCCGTAGTTGTTGTTTTAAATGGAACTAGAATTCTGTCCAAAAAGTATAAAGCATTATTTAAATACTTAGCGTTTTGAGGATTTATAGTTGATCAGATGAAACAATATTAAAAAAGCAAATTATGAGTATTATATGTCAAAATAGATATGAACAATATTGGAATTACAGGTATTTATAAGGTGGAGCGGAATTATTCAAATCTTTATCTTTAATGGAACATAAAAATGAGTATAAAACAGCAGTTGTTTTATCACCTACCCACGAAAAAAATGTATTTGCTTTGGGGGGAATATGATTTTAAAAAAAGTAAATATTCCATTTTAATGATAGCGAACGTAAAGTGATTTTGAAACTCAAGCTATTATGCAATTTAAAAAGATGTTTAATATGTATCAAAAAATTCCATTATCCAAAATAATAATGAGAAGAATTGAAGCAGGACATGGGACTGAAAGAGCAAAGAGATGATGGCTCATTTAAAAGAGTTCTTTTTGTTAAAGAGGAGATTATGATATAATTTAATAGGTGATTTATTTGAAAAAAACAATAGATGTAGTTGCAGCTTTGATTGTCAAAGATGAAAAAGTATTGATAGCGAAACGATCAACTGGGGATAAAAACGCACTTGGTAAATGGGAATTTCCAGGAGGTAAAGTAGATCCAGGAGAATCGGAAAGACATGCTATTGAAAGGGAAATCAAAGAAGAATTGGATTTAGAAATAAATGCGAAAGAATTTATAATAAATAATGTGTATGAATATCCTACTCATATAGTAAATTTAAAATTATATAGATGTGAATATATTTCAGGAGATATGCATTTACATGATCATTCTGATTACCAGTTTGTGGATTTAGAAGAATTATTAGATTTTGATTTAGCTCCAGCTGATATTCCTATAGCGAAACATGTTCAAAAAATGAATTTTACTTGCAAATTTCATTAACGGATTAAAATAGGAGTATAAAAACCACTAAAAAAATTCCATTAGAATTTTTTGTTGATGGATAAACTTTGTATAGAGAAATATTTTTTTCTCAATTTGCTTTAAATTGCAAAGAAAGAAAAATATTATTATAAATTTCATGATTCAATAATATCTTTAATAATACGAATTATTATTTTTAATTTCTAGGAGGAAATATTATGTGTTTTTGGGTAAAGATTGTCATAATTGTTTTTGCTTTAACGGGTGTAATTTATATATTTTGGTTGAAACAAAAATTTAAATTTGATTCATCTACTGCAAAAGAAGATATTATGAATTATTTTAAAGCTCATCGTGCTATTTCTTTTGATACAGGGATAAAAATCAATAATTTACCAACTGAGATTGCGAAAAATCCTTATCTTTTAATGATGGTAAAAGATGAAACTTTAATGTTTCAAAAAGGAAAATATTATTTGAATCAAGATAGGAAAAAGGAAGTAGGATGTAAGGATGGAATTAAATAATTTGTCTTTAAAAGAACTGTGGGATTTATTTCCGATCTTTTTTGTGGATTATGATGATAAATTTGAAAAGATATATTTGGAAGAGGAACGAAAGTTAAACGTTTTATTGCAGAATTATATTAAAAGAATAAGTCATATTGGAAGTACGTCTATTAAAAATATAAAAACGAAACCAATTATTGATATTTTAATAGAAATAGACTTTGATAAGGCAATTCAGGTTAAAGAAATTTTATTAACTCACGGTTATATTTTAATGAATGATCAAATAGATAAGATTTCTTTTAATAAAGGGTATACAATAAATGGCTATGCTGATCAGGTATTTCATGTTCACATAAAAAAATATGGAGATTGTAATGAGTTGTATTTTAGAGATTATCTTAATGATATTCCCGCAAAAAGAGAAGAATATGAAAATTTAAAATTAGAATTATTTTATAAATATAACCCTAATAGAGATTTGTATACGGAAGGAAAAAGTACATTTGTAAATGAAATTGTTCTATTAGCTAAAGAAAAATATAAAAATAGATATTTGTAAGTTATTTTGCTATGAGTTATTCGTGGAAAAATTGGTATTGATGGGAAATTGTCATAGCCTTTTTTATAGGATTCATTTTATGATAAAATAATAAAAGAAAGGGTTGCTATGGAAAGATGTAAATGGTGTAAATTAAATAATCCTATTTATGTAGCTTATCATGATTTAGAGTGGGGAGTACTTCGTTTGGATGATCCTTATTTATTAGAAATGTTAATTTTAGAATCTTTTCAAGCTGGATTATCTTGGGAATGTATTTTAAATAAAAGATTAGATTTTCAAAAGGCATATGATTTTTTTGATTTAGATCAAATAATTCATTATGATGAACAAAAAATTCAAGAGTTATTATTTCATTCTAAGATTATACGAAATAGGTTAAAAATTTATGCAAGTATTCAAAATGCTAAAATATTTAAACAAATTCAAAATGAGTTTGGTAGTTTTTCGAACTACTTATTGACATTTACGAAAAATCAGATTTTTTATGAAATTGGAAATGTGACTAATATTTTATCAGATAATTTATCTGCTGATTTAAAAAAAAGAGGAATGAAATTTGTAGGTTCGACGATTATTTATTCTTTTTTGCAAGCGATTGGAATTATTTATTCTCATGAAAAAGATTGCTATTTATATCAAAATAAATCAAATTAATAATTTTTTGATTAAGGTTATAAAGCTTGTAATATATTTTAACCTTTGTTAAAGTAAACATATGGTGTTTTATGAAATATTTAATTGTCTTTTGTTTTTTAGTTTTATGTTTATCTGGTTGTGAGAAGCAAAATGCTGATTTTTCGTCCCTAGATCATTTTCAAATGATGGATTGTTTGGAACAAGAATTAGCATATTATGTGACGACAGAAAAAAGTCAATTAAACAATATTCCATTTGAAGAAATAATGGATTCTATGAATGAAATAGTTTATTATAAAGGTGTTCGGGCGGATGATTCTAATATGTTTGTTGTTTTAGAAACAAAAATCACATATGATGCCGATATTATTAAGAATTTTGAGTTTTATTTTTCTGAGAGATTTCCTATTTATCAAAAATATGTAGTGGAAAATGAAGGAATTTATATCTTTTTTCATAATTCTTTTTTGGATGTGGATTGGGAGCATATAAAACAGAAGTGTGTTGTTAAAAACGAAGCTAAAATAGAAGGAAAATCGTTAAGGAAGCGTTTTGTGAATCAAATTCAAGATACCGATCAAATTGTAATTAAAACAGATTTAAAAGAGTTTGTCATTCAAGATTTAAATCAGATTCGTTTATTAGTTGATGAGATTTCAAATGGAAAACAATATGGAGATACGTTTCTTTGTGATGGTCCTAGTTTTGAAATGGATTTATATTCTCAAGGTACTTTACTTGATACTATTTTTTTGTGGGGAGATGGAAAGCGTTTTCTTCCTAAATACATGCAGGGAGGGTGTTCTTATTTTACTTTTTCAGATTTTGATATTTTAGAATGGATGGAACAAGAGCTTTACTATATTATTTATGGTATTTTTGATTATTCTGATTCTTTTGTAAATCCAGAACTGATATATGAAGATGAGATGTATCATTATTATTTGAATGGAAAAAGAGAGCAAGTTTTTGTATACTTTTCAACTTCTCATTTTATGATGACTTTGGAATATGCGCTAAATCATGGTTATCTTGCACTTGATCAGTTAGAAAGATATCCTGATTTAATTTTAAAAAAGAATAAAGGAGAATGATTATGGCATTTGATTATAAAAAAGAGTATAAAGAGTTTTATTTACCAAAAAATCAACCTAGTATTGTCAAAATTCCTAAAATGAATTTTATTGCTGTACGAGGAGAAGGAGATCCAAATGAAGAAAATGGTGCTTATAAAGAAGCCATTCGTCTTTTGTATAACATTGCTTTTACTATTAAAATGAGTTATAAAGGGGATTATAATATAGAGGGGTATTTTTCTTATGTAGTACCACCTTTGGAGGGTTTTTGGTGGCAAAAGGATTTCGAAATTTTTGATTATAGTTGTAAAGATGATTTATGTTTTATTGCTCTGATTCGTTTACCAGATTTTGTATGTCAAAAGGATTTTGATTGGGCGATTCAAGAAGCAACGAAGAAAAAGAAAATGAATTTTTCTAAAGTAGAATTTTTTAGTTATGAAGAAGGATTATGCATACAGTGTATGCATATAGGTTCTTATGATCAGGAACCTATAACGATCTCGAAGATGCATATTTATATGCAGGAACAAGGTTATAAATTGGATATTAGTGAGAATCGGTTTCATCATGAAATTTATTTAAGTGATCCTAGGAGATGTGAAAAGAGTAAATTAAAAACGGTAATTCGTCTTCCTATAAAAAAATAGAATCTAATTTAATAGATTATAGAATAAAAAACATGTTTTAAAACTTTATCTTCGGGTATAATCGCTTTATAAATTCGTATTATATTACAGAGAAGGTGTTTGGAATGTTGGTTTTTTATTTTTTTATTTTTTGCCTAGTATTGCCAGTTGGTGTATTTTTTTATTTTTTTTGGAAGCGTTTTTTTTCTCTTTTTTCTCTTACAATTGATTCTCCCAAAGGTAAATTTATAGTTTGGTTTTTGAGTTTCTTTTTTGCCTTTTTAGCTCTTGATTCTACTCGCATGATTCTTTTTCTTCATTTTATTTTTTTCTCTTTTCTTTTTGATATGTTCTTTTTTTTATTAAAGCAACTAAAAAAGATGTCTTTTAAGTTAGAAATGATTCAAAAAATAGGTGTTTTTCCATTTCTTTTTTCATTTGTTGTTATTTTATTTGGTTTTTTTAATATGCAAAAGGTTGTTATGACAGAATATGATATTTATTCACATAAATTAGAACGTGATTATCGTGTTTTATTTTTATCGGATCTTCATTTTCCTACGACAATGGATCAAAATAAATTAGATCAAATAGTTAGACAAATGAGTTCATATCAGCCAGATTTTGTTATTTTAGGTGGCGATATCGTAGATGAAGAAACAGATTATCAAGAAATGGAACAAGTGTTTCAAAGTTTAAGTCAAATTTCTAATCGTTATGGAATTTATTATGTATATGGAAATCATGATAAAGCAAATTCTATTATGGGACGTGATGTTTATACAGTAGATCAATTAAATGAAACGATTTGGAGAAATCAAATTAAAATTTTGGCTGATGATGTAATTCATATTGAGAACGATATTTTGTTAATTGGTCGAAAAAATGCTAATGAATCTCGTCTTTCTACAAAAGAAATATTAAATAATGAGGATTTAGAACAATTTTTATTTTTAATTGATCATTATCCTAAAGATGTAGTACTTCATTCTGAAATGGGAATCGATTTGCAGATATCGGGACATACGCATGCTGGTCAAGTATTTCCTGCTGGTTTTTTGATTCGATGGATGGGGAATATTGATTATGGTTATCAAACAAAAAATGCGCTTTCTGTTATTGTATCTTCTGGATTAGGAGGTTGGGATTTTCCTATTCGTACTTCTGCTCATTCCGAGTTTGTGATTCTTAATTTGAAAGCTACATAATTTGTAGTCTTTTGCTTTTGTATATTTTAAGATATAATGAAAGAGTTCAATTTGGGAGGAAATCGATGAAAAAAGAAATTATTAAAGCTGAAAATATTACAAAAGTTTATGATTCTGGACTTACTCAAATTGTCGCAGTTGATCACATATCTTTTACGATATATGAAGGAGAATTTGTGGTGATTTTGGGTCCAAGTGGATCTGGAAAAACGACGATATTAAATTTGTTAGGTGGGATGGATACGATTACTTCTGGAAATTTGATTTCTGGAGGTTTTTCTCTTGTTAATATTTCGGATAAGGAATTAACCAATTACCGAAGAAATCAGGTAGGCTTTGTTTTTCAGTTTTATAATTTGATTTCAAATTTAACGGCAATTGAAAATGTTGAATTGGCTACAGAACTTTGTAAAGATCACTTAAGTTGTCAAGAGGTTTTAAATGAAGTTGGGTTAGCTGAACGATCTTTTTCCTTTCCAGCCCAGTTATCGGGTGGAGAACAACAACGCGTTTCTATCGCTAGAGCAGTTGCCAAAAATCCAACTCTTTTGCTTTGTGATGAACCAACTGGTGCACTAGATTATCAAACTGGTAAAAAAATCTTAAGACTTTTATATGATATATGTAAAAATTCTAATAAAGCGGTGGTAGTGGTTACGCATAATTCCGCTTTAAAAGATATGGCTGATCGGGTCATTCTGATTAAAAATGGTCAAATTGTGGCGGAAGAAGAGAATCGAAAACCGAAGAAGATAGAGGAAATTGAATGGTGAAGAAAACTTTTTTTAAATCAATTTTGAAAACTTTCTTAGAAAATAAGGGACGTTTTTTGGTAATATGTATGGTTGTTATGCTAGGTGTATCTTTTGTTGCTGGTTTAGGTACTTTATCTAGTTCTTTGACTGATTCTTTAAATGATTCTTATACTTTATTAAATGGTGCGGATCTGGTATTAAAATCTACTTCTTTTAAGGGGTTTACGAAAGATGAAATTGAGGTGATAAAAAAGCTTTCCTTTTTTCAGGAAATCAAAGAAGTTACGAGTATCGAGCAAAATAAAGAACGTTTCTTTTATTGGGATTTTGATGAGGATTTATTTCATCGTTTAGAGATAGTGGAAGGAAGAGAAATCCTTGGGGCTGATGAAGTGCTCGTTGATCAAGTAAGTGATGTTTCACTTCACGAAATTATATCTTTTCAAGGTCAAGATTTTAAAGTGGTGGGAAAAGTACGAAATCCATTTTATTATGTTATGGAATCTGAATATACATGGGATGGTAATCCGCTCCATGCTATTTATTATTTTGATGTTCAGTATACTAAAGCACCTTCTATTGTGACAGATCTTTATTTGAAAGTTCGTCAGTCAGAAAATATATTTACTTCTGTTTATGAAGAATTAGTAGAAGAAGGAAAAAGTTTTGTTTCAGTGCTTCCGAATACTATCATTTTATCTTTGTCGGAAAATTTATCTTTTTCGTTAGCTAAAAATTATGGTGATAAAATTTCTTTTCTTGCGTTTCTTTTTCCTGTTTTTTTCATTTTAATCAGTGCATTGGTCGTTTATTCGACCATAAAACGATTAATAGAGGAGGAAAGAGAAGTCATCGGTTGTTATCGTTCTCTTGGAATTTCCAAAGGGTTGATTGTGTTTAAATACTTTTTATTTGCATTGATCCCATGTATCATCGGATCTTTGGCGGGCTTTTTTGTTGGAATTCATTTGTTTCCTCATGTAATTTATCCGGCTTTTGATGCATTATTTTATATGCCTATTATGACAGAGAAACGGTTTATTTGGCCAGGATTATTTACGGCTTTCTTAATGCTTTTGCTTCTTATATTTATTCCTTTGGTTGTGATTTTTCGAGAGATGCGTGGTGCAACTAGTGAATTATTGAAACCTAAATCTCCTAAATCAGGAAAAAAAATATGGCTTGAAAAACTGCCTTTTTTATGGGTTCACTTTTCTTTTAAATATAAATCTTCTTTTCGAAACATTTTTCGTTATAAGGCTAATTTTTGGATGACTTTCCTTTCTGTCGCAGGCGGTTGTGCTTTAACATTTGCTGGATTTGGATTATATGCTATTGCAGTAAATCCTAATACGACAGAAATTCCCATTCGAATGGCAGATTCTTTTTCCCTTATTTCTTTGGTAATCATATTATTTGCTGCTTTATTGTGTGTGTTGGTGATTTTTAATGTAACTAATATGAATATTCAAGAACGAAAACGAGAAATTGCGACATTACGAGTTTTAGGATATCAGCAAAAGGAAGTTTGCCTTTATATTTATCGAGAAATTAATCTAATGTCTATTTTAGGCATTTTAGGAGGTATTCTTATTGGCTATTATTTCTTAAACTTTATTTTTCACTTTTTAGAATTTGGAACGATTCAAGATGTAAATTGGTATTATTATTTATTGACAATCTTTGTTGTATGTTTTTTTGTCTTTTTGGCACTATTACTTTTAATTCATAAAATTAGACATATTGATATGAATGGTTCTTTAAAAAGTATAGAATAAGTCGATTTCGTATGTTAAACTATTTTTAGGAGGTTTTATTATGAATTTTGATGATGCAATTTATTTGTCTTTGTATTATTTAAAGCGCGTTGGAGTGAATTTTATTAGTTCAGAACAAGTACAGTCTTTTTTTAATGTGATTCAATATAATTTGAAAATAGCTGGTTGTAATATGTCAAGTACTTTCGAAATATTTGAAGAACCATTTTATAGTGTTTTAAAAGATGAAGCTGGAAAAACTTATTTTACTTTTCGTTCAGATATTGAGTTTGAGGCGGTGCAACAAATGTGTATCGGTTCTTTACCATTAGAAATTGTGTTAGCTTCTGAATTGCCAAATGCTTTAGGTGTCCTTGGCTTAGTTTTAAATGCTGGTCAATTAAAATTAAATGACTCTTTTTTAGAAAAAAATGAAACATCTAGAATTATGCTTTGGGAGGCTTTAGAATCTTTTGGAAATAAACGAAATAGAACTATTTTTTAAAAAGAAAAGGTACTTTAAAAGATAGTTTTTTTATTTGGAGTCTGTTTTAAAAAAATGATATAATGAAAATTAAAAGAGGCGATAAGATGAAAAATAGAAAAATATTACATAATATTACACAAGGAATGTATGTGCTCACAACGAGTGAGGGTGGATGTATTGTAGATGCTGTCTCTCAAGTTAGTTCGTCTGAATTTCCTTTAATTTCTATTGCAGTAATGAAAGAAAATAATACGAATCATCTCATGCAAAAAGAAGGAAAGTTTGCTCTTTCTATATTAGGGAAAAATGTAGATCCTAAAGTGATTGAAGTATTTGGATTCCATTCTATGCGAGACATAAATAAATTTGATGAAGTTTCTATTGAACTTATGGGGGATGTGCCTATCATAACAAATTCTCTTGGATATATTATTTGTGAATTTGTAGATTCCTTAGAAAATGAAACTCATACTTTGTTTTTAGGAAGAGTGATGGAAGCTGATATATTGAAAGAAGAGGAAGCCATGAGTTATCAATATTATCAGGCACATAAGAGTGAATTGATTCCCATAAAGACAAGTCTAGGAAAGACGGCTTGGGTATGTACTGTTTGCGGGTATGTTTATTATGGAGAGAAATTGCCTGATGATTTTCAATGTCCCGCATGTGGAGTAGGAAAAAAATATTTTAAAAAGAAGGGAAGCCGTAAAAATGTTAAAAAATAAGATAGCTATTGTGACTGGTGGGACTAGAGGAATCGGCTTGCAAATCGTAAGAACTTTTTATCAAAATCATGCAAAGGTTGTTTTATTTGGAGCTAGTGAGGAAAGTGTAAAAAAGGCTATCCAACTTTTACAAACAGAGGGTATGCAAGTGGATGGATATTGGCCTAATTTGAAAGATTATAAAGAGATTTCTGAAACGATTTCTAAGATAAAGGAGAAATATGGGCGGATTGATATTTTAGTGAATAATGCAGGAATGTCTGCTAATCAAAAAATAGAAGAAACGAGTAGTGAAGATTTTGACCGAATTATGGATTTAAATGTTAATGCTATATTTTACATGATTAAAGCTGTTGTACCTTTTATGAAAGAACAGCATAGCGGTGTTATATTAAATACTAGCTCGATGGTAAGTATTTATGGTCAGCCCTCTGGTGCTGGCTATCCAACGAGTAAGTTTGCTGTGAATGGACTTACAAAATCTTTGGCTAGAGAATTGGCTCCTTTTCAGATACGTGTAAATGCGGTTGCACCTGGAATAACGAATACGGATATGGTTCAGGCTTTGCCAAAAGAAATGATAGAACCACTCATTCAAACTATTCCTTTAGGAAGAATTGGAGAAACGCAAGATATTGCAAATGCTTTTTTGTTTTTAGCAAGCGATTTAGCAAGTTATGTTACGGGTGAGATTTTATCGGTAGATGGAGCAGCACGCAGTTAGCTTTTTTATTTGAAGTTATGAATAATAAGTTGGTGAGGTTTTTATGATTTTAAATGTTAGTGGGCGAACTGATATTATAGCTTTTTACAGTCAATGGTTTATGAATCGATATCAGGAAGGTTATGTCGACGTTCGAAATCCATTTTATCCGAAAATGATTAGTCGTATTTTCTTTCAAGATGTAGATGCAATTCTTTTTTGTATCAAAAATCCCCTTCCTTTTTTATCTATGTATTCCAAAATTACACACCCTTTTGTATTACAGGTCACACTAACACCCTATCAAAATGATATAGAAGTTCATGTATATCATAAAGACAAAATTATCGAAGCAATTAAAGAGATAAGTTATCATATTGGAGTAGAAAATATTTATATTCGCTATGATCCCATTTTTTTTAGTGTCAAATATGATTTGGATTATCACTGTAAAGCATTTGAAAAAATGTGTCGACTTTTGAGTGGCTCTGTCAAGCATTTTATTGTTTCTTTTTTAGATCTTTATCGGAATGTTCAAATTCATGCAGCAGAGCTTCAGTTTCACGAACCAAGTAAAGAAGAACTTCAAGAATTTGCTGTACGTTTTATCGCAATAGCTAAAAAATATAATATGACAATTCAAACTTGTGCTGAGGAAGAACGTTTTGGAAAATATGGATTTTTAATAAAAGATTGTGTAGATCAAGAATTGGCTCAACGATTGACAGGGAAAACAAAATTTCGAAGATGGAAAGCACGAGGGCGAGAAAATTGTCAATGTGTAGAAATGGTTGATATTGGTGTGTATAATACTTGTAAACATTTATGTAAATATTGTTATGCTAATTTTGAAGAACGGAAGATTGAAGCATTCCATAAACAACATGATTCAATGTCTTCTTTATTAATTGGAAATTTAAAACCTGATGATATCATCCGTAGAAGGAAAGCGTGATTGCGTTTTTTTTTAATTCATGTTATAAATAAAAAGGTGATAGAATGGAAAAGAATTATGAAATTTTAACGTTAGATGATAATATGTCTTATGTCAATTTAGAAGAAATTACGTATCAGGATGAAGTATATATGTTATTGGTCTTGTTAGATGAAGAAGAGAATCCAACGGAAGAATATACGATTTTAAAAAAAGTTGTGATTTCCGATTCGGAATATGAATTAGAAGAAATTGATGAAGCTTTGCATGATACATTAATGCCAATTTTTCAAGAAAATTTTCGAGAATAATTGGTAATACTTACCGTTTTATGAGTTACGTTTTAGGAAATACTATCAATGGTGATAGGTATGAATAAAATGCGTAACTTTTTTCTTATCTTTCTTTTGGGCTTTATGATAATAAATCCCCAATTTGTGGTAAGTGATGAAGTAGATAAGACATATAATGGTTCTTTTAATATTAAACAAATTGGTGAGTATTTAAAAAAACAGGAATATTTTTTAGATGTGGTAAAGCTTTGTCATGAAGAGAGCTGTTTTCGGGTTGATGTTTATGATTTAGAACGTTCTTTAAACGGGATTGAAGAAAAGATGTTTCAAAAAATTAGAATGGAAAAAGGCGAAGAAGAAGCAATTGCAAGTCAGTTAAAAGGATTTTCTATTACGCGTATTATTACTCGTTAATTTTCCTTGATATGAATTTCTTTTCTGTAATTCTTTTTCTAAATCGTTAAGAACAACGAATTTTTTTAAAAGCCAGGATGGTGCTATTAATTCTTTGGGATCAGGATCACCTGTAATTCGATGAATTACTATATTAGAATTTAAAAGTTCTAATTGATCACAAACAATATCAATATATTCTTCTTTTGTTAAAAGATGAAACGGCTGTTTTTCATAAATGCTACCTAAAGGTGAGTTTTTTAGGACATGAAGCATATGTATTTTGATGCCATCAATTTGTAACTGATTGAGGTGTTTTACTGTTTTTAACATATCTTCTTTTGTTTCTGTAGGAAGGCCATTTATAATATGTACTACAACTTTAATGTTTCTTTTTTTTAATTCTTGAACCATTTGATCAAAGTTTTCTAAGGTGTGTCCTCGGTGAATCCAAGTTAGCGTTTTTGAATGAATGGATTGTAGACCTAATTCGATTGTTAGGTCTGTTTTTTGATTTAATTCTTCTAAATAAGTTAAAACATCTTCATTTATAGCATCACTTCGTGTGGCGATGGCAAGTCCGACGACATTTGGGATATTTAAGACGGTTTCGTATTTTTCTTTTAAAACGCTTAATGGGGCATAGGTATTTGTGCCAGCTTGAAAATAAGCGATGTATTTTCCTGTTGGCCATTTTTTTTCTAATTTTTGTTTTATGGTGTTAAATTGTGTCATTAAATCTTCTTTTGGATTTCCTGCAAAGTCTCCGCTTTTTTTATGACTACAAAAGATGCACCCATGTCCATGTTCATAATTGGGGCAAGATAAATTAGCATTTAAACTTACTTTAAATACTTTTTCATGATATTTCTTTTTTAAGTATTCATCATAGGAATAATAGGATTTTTGAATTGGATATTTTTCTTGAGATAAGTTTTGTTCTTTTTTTATTTGACGAGTAATTTTGCGTATCATTTTTATGAATTGTTCACTATTTGTTGCATAATATTCTTTTTCTTCTTGAAGTATTAGACTAGATGGGGTCCATTTTTCGAATTTTTCTAAACACTTTAAAAGTAATTCTTTTTCTGATATATCAGGTTTTTCTTCTAATGTTGTATTTAAAAAAGAGCGAAAAAATTCTTTAAAATTAGAAGGAATATGAGCATTTTTTAATATTTTTTCATAAATGGTTTTAGGTTCTTTTTTCTGATTTTGAATGGTGGTAGCAATAATTTGTTGTTCTTCTTTGGTAAAATAATTTTTAAGAAATGTATTTTGATTGATTTCCTTATCGACTTGTTCTTTCGTATTATAAATATCATGAAATGCACTAATTAGGTAAATTACATTGGGGTTAATTTCTTGTGCTTTTCCTTGTTCTAAACTTTTTTGAATTACTTTAAATAAATGCCAGCTTTGATGAGCCCAATCTTTTTTTTGATAAAGGGGAATTATTTTGTCTTCTACGTAATTTTTTAATTCTTTTTGAATCATATTTTTCCTCCTGTGTCTTTATCTTAACGTATTTTTTATGACTAGTCCATTGTATGTCTTTTTTTTTTATGATAAAATGAATTTAGAATAAGAGGGTGAGTTCATGGCTGATCTATTACCACATTTTGCGGTTGATTATTCAAATAATCGTAGTAAACCCGAAGCTATTTTTCAAGGTCAAACTTATCGAATTACAATACTTAGTGAACGATTATTACGACTTGAATATAGTAAAGATGGTATTTTTTTTGATGATTTGACGGAACAAGTCATCTATCGTAATTTTCCTGTGCCTGCATTTCAAGTGCAGCAGGATGAAAAGTTTTTAGAAATTACAACTAAGTATTTTCGTTTGCAATATTTAAAAGAAAGTCCTTTTGTAGGATCTAAATTGGCTCCAGATTCTAATTTAAAAGTAACTTTGCTAAATACAGATAAAATTTGGTATTTTAATCATCCTGAAGCTCGTAATTTCGGAACTACACCCATGAGTTTAGATGGAAACAGTAAAAAGATGGCTTATGCCAAAGGACTTTATAGTGTTGATGGCTTTGCTTCTTTAGATGATTCTAAATCGATGATTATGATGCCTGATGGTTATTTAATGACTTCAAATGTTCCAAGGATTGATACTTATTTGTTTGTTTATCGTCGTGATTTTGGGTTGTGTTTAAAAGATTATTTTACTTTGACAGGATATCCTGCTTTGATTCCTAGATATGCATTGGGCATTTGGTGGAATCGAAATGAAATTTATAATTTTCAAGATACAAAAGATTTAATTGGACATTTTAATCGAAACCGAATTCCATTGTCTATTTTATTATTGGGTGAATTTTGGCATTTAAAAGATAAAAACAATTTAGCATTATATAAAACTGGTTTTACTTTTAATCGCAATTTATTTCCTGATCCAGCTTTTTTTACCAATTATATGCATGAAAGAGGAATTCATGTTGGGTTAAATATTGATCCCAAAGAGGGGATTATGCCTCATGAGGATGCTTATGATGATATAGCGCGAGATTTAGGGTTAGGTTCACGTCATGTAATACCATTTAATGTCTTTGATAAGTTTGTGTTAACTTCTTATTTTAATAAATTAATGGAACCGTTAATGAAAAAGGGAATTGATTTTTTTTGGGTGGATTATTACGAACCAAACGATCCTTATACTTTGCGGGCATTAAGTTATTATCATTTTAAAAATTATCAACAATATCGGGATCGTCGGGGACTTGTACTTGGTCGAAACGGTGGAGTAGCTTCGCATCGTTATCCAGTTTTATATTCTGGAGAAACTACTGTATCTTGGGATACGCTTAAACTATTACCTTATTATAATTCGTTGGCGAGTAATAAAGGAATTAGTTGGTGGAGTCATGATGTTGGAGGATATAAAGATGGAGTGGAAGATCGAGAATTGTATGCAAGGTATGTTCAACTTGCTTGCTTTAGTCCTATTTTCCGATTTGCTGCTAAAGAAGGACATTATTATAAACGGGAACCTTGGCGTTGGGATGTAAAAACCTTAAATATTGTTAGAGACTATTGTATTTTGCGTCATCGTTTTCTGCCATATTTATATGCAGAAGCATATAAATATCATAAAACAGGAATGCCTCTTATCCAACCGCTCTATTATTTAAACCCGCTTATATATGATGAACCAAATTATCGCAATGAGTATTATTTTGGAACAGAATTATTTGTTTCACCGATTACAACGAAAAAGGATGAAGTAATGAATCGGGCCATTTTACGTGTGTATTTACCAGAAGGTATGTGGTATGATTTTAAAACTGGAAAAAAATTTCCTGGGGATAAACGATATGTGGTTTTTTATAAAGATGAAGATTATCCTGTGTTTGCGAAAAAAGGGAGCATTATTCCACTTGCTGATTTAGAAGAAAACATTAATGTTACAAATCCGCCCGAATCGATGGAAATTCACGTTTTTCCAGGACAAAGTAATACATATTATTTGTATGAAGATGATGGAGTCAGTTCTTTATATGAACAAGGGTATTATATTATGACTACGATTGATTATAATTATTTACAAAATAACTATACTTTAATTATTCGACCTGTAGAAGGAAAAAGTGGGATCATTCCAGCCAGTCGCGATTATCGAATTCGCTTTCGAAATACGCGAGAAGCGGATGATGTTAAGGTCTATTTAGATAAAGATTTAATTCCATTTGAAAAGTATGTAGAAGATGCTGATTTTATTGTATCGGTTAAAAATGTTCGAACGACTTCTCAATTAACGATTAATTGTAAAGGAAAAGATATTGAAATTGATGCAGTACGAATTATTAATGAAGATATTGATTCGATTATTAGTGATTTACAAATAGAAACACGCTTAAAAGAAGAAATTGCGGCGATTATATATCATAATGATTTCGATATTAAACAAAAAAGAATTCAAATAAAAAAATTGCGTGGAAAAGGACTTCAATCTATCTTTATCCGTATGTTTATGAAATTATTAGAGTATATGTCAGAATTATAGAAGCTTTGTCTTCTTTTTTTTGAAAAAAGTTTTCTTCGTTCAAAATAGTGTTATAATAATATTATAAAGGAGGGTATTTATGCCTATAATTAAAGATGTTTATGCAAGAGAAGTATTAGATTCTAGAGGAAATCCAACAGTGGAAGTAGAAGTAATTACCGAATGTGGGGATTTTGGAAGAGCGATTGTACCTAGTGGAGCTTCTACGGGAGAAAGAGAGGCCTTAGAACTTCGTGATCAGGATGCGAGTCGTTATTTAGGAAAAGGCGTTTTGACAGCCGTTTCAAATGTGAATACGATTTTAAAAGATGTTGTCATTGGAATGGATGTTACAGATCAAGTTGCTATTGATAAGGCTTTAATAAAAGCAGATGGAACAAAAGATAAGTCAAAGTATGGTGCAAATGCCATTTTGGGAATTAGTCTTGCTTGTGCACATGCTGCTGCAGATCATTATGGAATGAGTTTGTATCGTTATTTAGGAGGGTTTCATTCAGTTATGATGCCTGTACCAATGATGAATGTTTTAAATGGAGGAAGCCATGCGGACAGTTCAGTTGATTTTCAAGAGTATATGATTATGCCGGTGGGGGCCTCATCGATAAAAGAAGCGATCCGTATGGGAGCAGAAGTATTCCATCATTTAAAGAAAGTGTTAAAAGAAAAAGGACAAGTTACAGCAGTTGGAGATGAAGGTGGTTTTGCTCCTAATTTAGAAGATAATGAGGCACCGTTAAAGTGTATTATGGAGGCTATTGTTAAAGCTGGGTATCAACCATATGATGATATTTGCATTGCTATGGATGTTGCTGCTAGTGAGTTTTATAATCCTGAAACTAAGACGTATGATTTAAATAAAAGTCATGGTGGTTCTAAAACAACGATAGAAATGATTGATTGGTATGAAGAGTTAGTTTCAAAGTATCCAATTGTTTCAATTGAAGATGGACTTGGCGAACGAGATTGGGACGGATGGAATATTTTAACGGAACGCCTTGGTGATAAAGTTCAATTAGTTGGGGATGATCTTTTTGTTACCAATACGGAAATTTTTCAAGAAGGTATTATGAAAGGGATTGCAAATTCTATTTTGATTAAAGTGAATCAAATTGGAACTTTAACAGAAACTTTTGATGCGATGGAACTTGCAAAGAAGTATGGATATACAGCTGTAGTTTCTCATCGGTCTGGGGAAACAGAGGATACTACGATTGCAGATATTGCGGTAGCTTTTAATGCAGGACAAATTAAAACGGGGAGTATGTCTAGAACAGATCGGATTGCAAAGTATAATCAATTAATACGAATTGAAGAGGAACTTGGAGAAGCTGCATACTATCCAAAAAAGCAAGCTTTTTATAATATTTATAAGAAATGATTTAAAAACTGCCTAGGCAGTTTTTTTTTAGACTTGTCAAAACGAAAAAAAAATAGTATTATATATTGCCGTAGAAATTTAAAGGAGGGAAAATATGACGTTTGATGTAAAACTAGTAAATACATATACATATGAGCAATTTCGTGAGATGTTTGCTTCCATGGTAAAACGTGAATTAGAGCAATATAAGATATTTGCACTTTCTTCTGATGTGGTTGCTGAATGTTTTAAAATAGCTGTTACGGAAGCCAAAAAGGGTAATGTTACATCTGAAACTTTTAAGGGACGCTTAGAAGAGAATTTTAATTTTCAATTATTTCTTCATGTAGAAAAAGATTATTTATCTTCTTCTCAATTTTTAACTTTTTGCTCAAATTTTTGTACGCAAGAATTAGAAGTAAAAAATACTCCTATAGAAGCTAAAAACGAATTATATAAATTGACTCATATTTGGGATTCGATTTCTTTTATACCGGATTCAGAGTTATTGACACTTTTAGTAAAAGATAATTCTATTTTAAGTCAATTATGTCAGGTTGTTTTAAAACCTCAAATTGGTCAAAAAGAAATCAATTTATTAAAAAGTACAAAAGATTTTTCTTTATTGATGTTGTTGAAAATATATTGTACTTTAAATCAATTAAATTATACTGAAGAGAGATATTCAGGAAATGAAGGAATCCAAATTTATTTAGATTTAGCAAAACAACCGCTTTTAACTCAAGAAGAAGAAAAAAAATATGGTTTGTTAGCAATGCAAGGAGATCTTGAAGCTAAAAAAATATTATGTGAACGTAATTTACTGTTAGTGGCTAAAGTTGCCTACCAATATTTGGGGCGAGGACTTCCTTTGGATGACTTAATTCAAGAAGGCAATTTAGGACTTATACGAGCTATAGAAAAATTTGATGTAAGAAAAGGAAATCGTTTGTCGACTTATGCTACTTATTGGATTCGTCAAGCTATTAAGAGAGCTATTTACGATAAAGTTCGTGATATTCGTTTGCCTGTTCATATTGAGGAGAAATTATCCCAATATACGAAAATTAAAAATGCATTAACGATAACTTTAAATCGTGTTCCTACTGTAGAAGAAATTGCTTCTCAAATGAATATTTCGGTGGAACAATTAAACAAATTATTGCAGAATGGACAAACTATTGAAAGTTTAAATCAAAAAATTGCCGATCAAGAACAAGAAAAACAAGATCTTTTTGTAGATGATTCTCCATCTTTAGAAAATCAAGTTATCCTTTCTGATTTTCAAGTGAAATTTATAGAACAAATGAAAGAATGCATCAATGAAAGAGAATTTGAAGTATTAAAGTATCGTTTTGGTCTTTATGGAGAAAATAACAAAACGTTGGATGAAATTGGCAAAATGTATCACGTTACAAGAGAGCGCATTCGACAGATAGAAAAAAAAGCTCTTCAAAAACTTCGAAATAGTTATAAAATGAAATCCTTTATTGATTATTTAGATAATCCAAATGGAGCTTATAGAAAAGAAAGAAAAAAAGATATTTGGTAAAGTATTTTAAAATAATAGAGTTATTATTGTTACTGTAAGGGGAGGTAAAAAATATGACTTATTTAAATTTATTTCATATGGATATGGACCAAGAAGTTCGTGAAAAGCTTGATGTGATTTTAAAAAGAGTAGTAAAACAATATGAATTTTTTCCGTTTTCCACACTGGAAATTACTAGTTGTTTTCATGAGGCACTTCTATTTGCAAGGAAAGATAAACAGATGGGTGCGGAATTACTAGAGGAACAACTGCATGTTCAATTTAAGCGTATTATTCGTGAAAAGCTTAGATCTTATAGTAAATTTTTAGAATTTTTTTCTCGAGTTTGTTCGCAATATTTAGAAGTGAAATTTTCAAAAGAGGAAGCATTAGTTCAACTGCGAAAATTAGTTGATATTTGGGATTTCTTTTCTCTTTTTCCGGAACAAAAAAATTTAAAAGAATTAATTTGTGATAATTCTAATTTGGAAAAGCTCTTGCAAGTGTTAGTGGAATCACAGGAAAATCGAGATAAACTAGATTTGCTTCAAATTACTAGACAAGAACATATTCTTTCTTTATTAAAAGCGTATTGTGATTTAAATCATATTGAGTGTTTTGAAAAACGGTATATGGGAATGGATGGAACACAGATATATTTAGAAAATGCGAAACAAGATCTTTTATCGTTTGAAGAAGAAAAAAAATATGCTTTACGGGTTTTAGAAGGCGATAAAGAAGCTAAAATGATTTTATGGGAACGAAATTTATTTTTAGTGCTTTCCGTAGCTAATCGTTTTAAAGGACGAGGTATATCATTTGATGATTTAATTCAAGAAGGAAATTTAGCACTTATGAAAGCGATTGAAGAATTTGATGTAAGAAAAGGAAATCGTTTATCGACTTATGCTGTTTGGGGTATTCGTCGGGCCATGTTAAGAGCTATTGCAAAGCAAACAAGTGATATTGAATTATCGTCATATGCTGGAGAAAAACTACAGAAATATAGAAAAAAAATTGCGGAATTATCCGCTCAGTTAAATCGGCGACCTACCTTGTCTGAAATAGCAGAACAAATGAAAATGTCCGAAAATAAATTGCAGAGATTTTTACAGATTGTTCTGCCGATGGAGCGACTTAATCAGAATGTGGATTTAAGTGAAAAAAAGGAAAAATTAGAGCTTTATGAAATTGATTCCTTTTCGATGGAAAATCAAATGGTTCAAAATGATTTTCAAATAAAATTTTTGATGCAAACGAAAGAATGTCTCAAAGAAAGAGAGTTTGAAGTGTTAAAATACCGTTTTGGCCTTTGTGGTGAGAATTTAAAAACGCAGGAGGAAATTGCTGAAATTTTTAATCTAACTCATCAACGAATTGCTCAGATAGAAAAAAAAGCTCTTCAAAAGCTTCGGGATAGTTCTAAAATGCAATCTTTTATAAATTATTTGGACTATCCAGAAGAAGCATATCAACGAATCAAACAAAAGTAATTTTTTTACTTGAACTTTTTCCTTGATTTGCGTATACTTATTGTAAGCGATGAAAAAAGAGTAGTAATATTGTTTTCTTTTTAAGAGAGTTTATGGTTGGTGGAAGTAAACAAAGAAAAAATATGAACTTGCTTTTGGATGTATTGGGTTTATTTCCCTTATCGAATGAATAAGCTAGTTTTACTAGGAATTAAGGTGGTACCACGAGCAATTCGTCCTTATTGGATGGGTTGCTTTTTTTAGGAGGAAAATTATGAAAGAACTGTTATATCATTTCATATGGTTTGGTGTTTTTTTTGTTATTATTTTCATCGTTTATTTCTTTTTGTTACGGTTCAAGGTCAAGCAAAAAAATTATCAAAGTTTTGGAGAAATGAATTATTTAATTCGTAAATTTCATTTAGATGTTACGAAAATGTCTTATTGGAAAGTCATTATCCCAATTAGTTTTATTAATGCGTTTATTATTTCATTTGTGGCAACTTTTGTAATGATGATTTCAATGTCTATGATATGGCAACTATTATGTGGATTTGTCTTGTTAATGGCATTAATTTATTCTATTTATGAAATTTATGGAAGGCATTTACAAAAAAAATATGGAAAGGATGATATAAAATGAATTATCAAAAAATAGAAGAAAAATGGCAAAAAAAATGGGAGGAAAGTGGGCTTTATCGGTTTTCTAACGATTCATCTAAGAACAAGTTATATATGTTAGAAATGTTTAGTTATCCAAGTGGGGCGAAATTGCATTTGGGGCATTGGTACAATTTTGGGGTTGCGGATACTTGGGCACGATTTAAAAGAATGACAGGGTATCAAGTTTTTCATCCTATGGGATTCGATGCCTTTGGATTACCTGCTGAAAATTACGCGATTAAAACAGGAATTCACCCCTCTATTTCTACTGAAAAGAATATTGAAACCATGGAACATCAATTGCGAAAAATTGGAGGGTCTTGGAATTGGGATCATGAAGTGGTTACTTGTCGTCCTGATTATTATAAGTGGACGCAGTGGATGTTTCTAAAACTGTATGAACATGGACTTGCTTATAAAAAAGAAGCACCGGTTAATTTTTGTCCTTCTTGTAATACTGTTTTAGCAAACGAACAAGTTATTCAAGGGGAATGCGAACGGTGTAAGACTCCTGTTGTTCATAAAAATATGAGTCAATGGTTTTTTAAGATTACAGATTATGCAGAAGAATTGTTACAAGATTTGGAGCATTTAAATTGGCCAGAGCGTACTAAATTATTACAAAAAAATTGGATCGGAAAAAGTAATGGAGCTTATATTACATTTAAAATAGCGAATTCTGATTTGCAATTTGATGTATTTACAACTCGAGCTGATACTTTGTTTGGATGTACATATTGTGTTTTAGCTCCTGAACATCCTTTAGTTGAAAAAATTACAGCACAAATGCAGAAAGAAGAAGTTCTTTCTTATCGAGAAGCTACTTTAAAACAAAGTGAAATAGAGCGAACGAATACAGTAAGAGAAAAAACAGGTGTATTTACGGGAGCTTATGCGATTAATCCAGTTACTAAAAAAGAAGTTCCCATTTGGATTAGTGATTATGTTCTTCTTTCCTATGGAACAGGGGCTATCATGGCTGTTCCGGCTCATGATGAACGAGATTTTGCTTTTGCAAAACAATTTTCTTTGCCTATTATTCCGGTTCTTGATTCTGAAACAAATCAAAATGAGTTATTGCAAGCTTTCACGGAAGATGGAGTACATATTCATTCCGGATTCTTGGATGGCCTTAATAAAGAAGATGCCTTAGCTAAAATGTATGCTTGGTTAGAAGAAGAAAAAGTAGGTCGGAAAACGGTTACATATAAATTGCGTGATTGGTTAGTATCGAGGCAACGCTATTGGGGAGCTCCTATTCCTATTGTTTATTGTGATCATTGTGGAATTGTTCCTGTAAAAGAAAGTGATTTGCCTGTTATTTTACCGATGGATGTAGAATTTAAGCCAGATGGAGAAAGTCCATTAAAACGTTGTGAATCCTTTGTTAATACTACTTGTCCGCACTGTCATGGACCTGCTAAAAGAGAAGTGGATACTTTAGATACGTTTGTGTGTTCTAGCTGGTATTATTTAAGATATGCGGATGCTAAGAATACAGAAAAGCCTTTTGATTCAGAATTAATCAATTCCATGTTACCTGTTGATATGTATGTGGGGGGAATTGAGCATGCGTGTATGCATTTGTTATATGCTCGTTTCTTTACTAAAGCATTAAGAGATATGGGATATTTAAATTTTGATGAGCCTTTTCATTCTTTAGTTCATCAGGGATTAATTTTAGGCCCTGATGGAGAAAAAATGAGTAAAAGTAAAGGAAATACGGTTTCTCCAGATGAATATGTTTTAGAGTATGGAGCAGATGTTTTACGCGGTTATTTGATGTTTGGATTTAATTATGTTGAGGGAGGACCTTGGACTGATGATGGAATTCGCTCCATGTATCGTTTTTATCAAAAAGTAGAACGTTTAGTGGGAGCAATTAGTGAGCAAGTTTATCAAATAAATGAATTAGAAAAAATATTACATATGACAATTCGTTCTATCCGTACTGATATTGAAAAATTTCAATTTAATACTTGTATTGCTCGAATTATGGAATTTACAAATGCTTTAGTTAAATTTGAAAAAGAGGGAATTCCTCGTTATTATATTGAACAATTGCTTCTTTTATTAGCTCCATTTGCACCACATATTACGGAAGAATTATGGGAATTGATCGGAAATAAATATAGTATTCATGAAAAAGAATATCCACAGTTTGATGAAAATATGATTCAAGAAAGTACGATTACGATCGGGGTTCAAGTCAATGGAAAGCTACGCTCAGAAGTAACGATTATGAAAAATGAAGTAGAAGAACAAATTTTAAATTTGGTTAAAAAAGATGAAAAAATTCAGAAGTATTTAGATCAAGGTGAACTTGTAAAAACGATTGTGATACCAAATAAAATAGTTAATCTAATTGTGAAAGAAAGATGATTTTGAATTGTCTTTTTTTTAATTAATTTTAAAATATGAGATAATGTGGGTAAAAAGTAGAAGTGTATTTATGTTGGGGGGATACGGATCTAAGTGGAAATAGTAGAACTAATTATTCATTTATAGAAATATAAAAATCAGAGTTTAATACTCTGACTTATTCTTGAGGTGATATTTTGGCCCATCCAGCAGTTAATTTTAAATTACCTTTTATATTTTGCTCAAAATCAAATATTTCACCATTTTCATCATACCATCCTAGAAATAGATATCCTTCTTTTTCGAGTGGTTCAGGTCCTTTCATAGGTCTATTTTTACGCGTTTCTATCGTTTTTATTAAATTACCATCATTATATAAAAGAACGTAATATACATTTGTTTTAAAATAAATGACAATACTTAATATTAATATTATAATTAATCCAAATAATAGACATCCTTTAGTTTTCATTTTCATAATTTTACCTCTTTGTTATTATACCATGAAGCTTCTTTTTTCGACAAGTTTGTTTGTTATATTATTTTTAGGTGATATTATGAAAGTAAAGTGTTTTGATGAATCTCATGAGCGTGATTTAGAGGAGAAGATTAATAGCTTTCTTTCTTCTATAAATGCTGATATAATTGATATTAAATATGCTGTATCGGCGAGTGTTTTTGGAGAGGAACAAATTTATTGTTTTTCTGCAATGATCGTTTATAGTATGAAGAATGAGTGATGTTATGAAAAAAAGTTCTTTTGTAGAAGGAACGATTATAGCTACATTATCAATTGTGATCGTAAAAATTTTAGGAATGTTTTATGTAATTCCTTTTTATGCTTTAATAGGAGTCGAAGGCGCTGCTTTGTATGCTTATGCTTATAATATTTATGTTATTTTTTTAGATATTTCTTCTGCTGGTCTTCCTATTGCTATTAGTAAAGTGATTAATGAATTTAATACATTAAAATATTATGATGCAAAAGTACGAGCGTACCATATAGGTAAAAATTTAATTACTTTTATTTCAGTTCTTGTTTTTGTATTATTGTTTTTATTTGCTCCTCAAATTGCTAAATTGATATTGGGTGATTTACAAGGGGGGAGCAGTATTTCTGATATTGCTTTTGTCATTCGATCTGTTTCATTTGCGCTTTTAGTGATTCCTTATTTGAGTGTGACAAAAGGTTATTTGCAAGGTCATAATATTGTTTCGGTTTCTAGCTTTAGTCAATTGATTGAACAAATTGTCCGTATTTTGTTTGTGTTAGGTGGCAGTTATTTGGCTCTTCATGTATTTCATCTTTCTTTAACGACTGCTGTTGGAGTTGCTGTTTTTGGTGCTTTTGCGGGTGGAATCTCAGCTGTAATTTATTTACTTTCCCGTATGTCTCATCATAAAAAAGAATTGCATTTTGTCAAAGATATGCCAAAGGATGATATTGCAAACCGCGTTATTTTGAAGAAAATTATTTCTTATGCGGTTCCGTTTATTATTATTGATATTGCGGTATCTATTTATAATTTTGTCGATATGTTATTTCTTTTACGAACTTTAGATTATTTAGGATATGATGCTTTGCAAGTGGAGTATATTACCACTTCGATAACCACTTGGGGAAGCAAAATTACTATGATTGTAAATTCGGTTGCAATGGGAATGAGTGTCAGTTTAATTCCTGCTATAGTGGAATCATTTACATTAAAAAAGTGGGGTTTGGTAAATGATAAATTAAATAAAGCATTAGAAATTATTTTGTTTTTATGTATTCCTATGGTCATAGGTTTATCTTTATTGGCAAAACCTGTATGGGGTATTTTTTATGGAGCTCATGAATTAGGACCCAATATTTTTGCCGTTTTAGTATTTACTTCATTATTTTTCAATTTGTATACCGTTACCAGTTCTACTTTGCAAAGTTTAAATAAATTTAAAACGGTATATTTTACTTCTTTGTTTGGTTTTTTCTTAAATGCGGTTTTAGATGTTCCTTTGATGCTTCTTTTTCATAAATTTCAAATTCCCGCTTATTATGGAGCAATTGTAGCTACAATTATTGGATATGCTACTAGTATTTTCCTAGCTTTATATTTTCTTTATAAAGAGCATCATTTATCTTATCAAAAAGTTCGTAATCTATTATTGCGTATGATTTTTCCTACTGTTAGCATGGTGGGAACCGTTCTTTTCCTCCGCTTTCTTTGGCCGATTTCTTATACTAGTAAATTTTCATGTGTGCTTGAGGTATTGGTTATTTCAATTTTTGGGGCGTTTGTTTATTTTTTCCTTTCCTATAAAACAGGCATTATAGAACATGTTTTTGGAAAAGAATATATTCAAAAGTTTATATCAAAAATATCATTTAAAAAAACAAAAAAGACTGTTTAATCAATCTTTTTGTTATACCATGTACATTCCACTAGAAGAACTTTCATAGGAATCGGTAGTATAGTATGTGCTTCCTTCTAATTTTGCTACGCGATTTTCTAACCGATTTAAATTTCGTTCTAATTTTGCCATTCGACTTTCTAATTCATTTATGGTAGAATCATTGGTAATTGGTGCTTGTGCCATTGGCATCATCATAGGAGCACCAGTATTCGCGTAAAAACTTTGAGAAGCACTAGCGCTTGCATTCATTGGCATCATTCCAGGCATAGGTTGCATCATTGGTTGTGGCATTTGAGTATTAAAAGCAGACATGTTCATACTAGATCCTTCAAAGAATGTATTACGGTCTTTTTTCATCAAGAGCCCTCCTCATAGATATTATATGTCAATATTAGAAAGTAGTGATAAGATGCGTTTAAGAAATGTAAAAAATGCAAATATAATTTTACAAGATAGTTCTTATTTTATTTCCGATCCTAAGATGTATCGTCAGCATTGGAGAGAAATGTTTGCATGTGATAACCCAATTCGTTTAGAAGTAGGATGTGGAAAAGGGCAATTTTTAATTCAAATGGCTCAACAAAATCCTGAGATTAATTTTGTCGGGGTGGAAAAGTATGAGAGCGTTTTGGTGAGGGCGATTCAAAATGCGGAGTTAACCTCATTACCGAATTTAAAGTTTATTTGTGTTGATGCGAAAGAATTGGTACAGATATTTGATCATGAAATTGAACTGTTGTATTTAAACTTTTCTGATCCATGGCCCAAAAAAAGACATCATAAAAGAAGATTAACGAGCTTTGATTTTTTATCAATTTATGAATCTGTTTTTCAATCTGATTCGCATATTATTCAAAAAACAGATAATATTATATTATTTGCTAGTAGTTTAGAGGATTTAAGTCAGTTTGGTTATAAATTTTTGCAAATTAGTCTAGATTTACATCAAACGGACTTACCTAATATTCGAACTGAATATGAGCAAAAATTTGCGAATATGGGCGTAAAGATAAATTATGTAGAAGCAATTAAATTAAAAAATAAGTAAATATTGGTATGTTTGGATAGTTGCTCAGAATTAAAAAATTTGATATAATATATTACAGTGATTTGGAGGGACTCCATGAAAAAAATCATTTTATTATTGATGTTTCTGTTCTTTTTTTCGGGATGTTCTAATCTGAAAGAAGAATCTTTAGATTCTATCTTAAATCTTGGGGTAACTAGTAATGTAGCCATTTCTAATGTGAATCGAACTGGATATAAGTATTATTTGCCAAAAGGTATTAAAAATATTGATAGTAAAGATTATAATGAAATTATTTATAGTGATAAATATCCTTTTTATTTATATGTTGATGTAGTGAGTTACTTTAATAAGGTACAAGAAAAATATGTGGAAAAAAATGATTTTTTTTATTCAAAAGCTATCTATTATCAAGATAAGTATGGTTATTTACAAATACATAATATTTTAGAAGATAAATATTTTGTTGAAATCATGTATAATTATGCTAAAATAGAAGTAATAGTAACAGAAAAGGATATTCGAGAAACCGTTGCTTATGCCATTGCAATTTTGGAATCGATAACTTATAATGATACTGTTTTGGGGAGTTTGATGGGCGAAAATGTTTTAAATTCCAATGAATTAGAGTTTAATATTTTTGAAACTGCAAAATCAGAAAGTAATTATTTGGAATTTGTCGAACAATATGATCAGTATAAAAACAACGATGAAGTACCGGATATGGATTTTATCAAATGAGGAAGGTGCAGACATGGGCATACTAAACAAATTAAAGAATGTTTTATTTGAAGAAGAAGAAATTGAAATTCCTGAAGCAGAAATGAAAGAAGAAAAAGTAGTTCATAAACCAGATAGGGAAATAAAAAAAAGAGATGCTGTTAAAATGACTTTTGATGGTGAAGAAGAAGATATTTTAAGTGATCGTGAGTTATTTAAGGCTGAGCCAACGTTTAATTTTCCTTTATTTGATGAACAAGAATTTGAAAGTATTAAGAAAGAAGAGCCAGTTGTTTCTAATCCAAAAGTTTATGAAAAGCAAAAGGAAGTTAAAGCAAGACCTAAAACTTCTCCAGTTTCAGTAATGGATGTAGAGGCTGGTCGTAGTTCTAGAGTGAGAGAGGTTGAAACGAGATATGAAAAGCCAACTCGTAAACCACGAGAAGTTACTCCAGTAGAAAAAAGAAAGTTTACACCATCACCAGTTATATCACCTGTTTATGGGGTTCTTGATAAAAACTATAAAAAGGAAGATATTGTTGTCAAAGTAGAAGATAAAAAAGTGATTGATGTTGATAGTGTTCGGAAAAAAGCATTTGGAACGTTAGAAGAGGATATTGAAAAGACATTAACTACGCCAAGAAGAGAATTCTATCATGAAGTGCCTAAACGTGAAGAAAAAGATTTAGATGAATTGTTAAAAGATGTTTCCGATGAAATTATTTCCGTAGCAAATGAAGAACCAATTGATACCTATTCATCATTTAATATAGAAGACGAACCAATTGAGGAAGAGGTCATGTCACAAGAGTTAGAAGTATTAGATCGACCAAAGGTGAAAAATTTGGAAGAGCAATTAGCTGATGAAACGCTTGAGAATGATTTGTTTGATTTGATTGATTCGATGTATGAAACAAGAGAGGATGGTGAAATAAAATGAGTTTTTGGTTAGAATTTTTACCAATTGTCATTTATATCTTATTAATTATTATTTTAATAGTTGGAATTATTTTAGGAATTCGTTTTATTGTTTTGTTAGGAAAGGCGCAAAGAGTTGTAGATGATTTGAATCGAAAAGTAAGATCGTTGGATGGGTTATTTCATATTATTGATACAACTACAGATAAAATTGTATTAGTAACAGATAAAGTTGTAGAAGGTGTTGTGTCGTTTATTTCAAAAATTTTTATGAAATCAGATGAAGAAGAAGCAATTATTATTCAGAAAGAAGGGAAGAGAAAATGAGTAAACAAAATGGTGGCTTTGGACGTTTATTAACAGGAGTGTTAATAGGTGCAGGTTTAGGTGTATTATTTGCTCCGAAAAAGGGCTCTGAAACTAGAGAGGAACTTAAGAAAAAAATAGATGAATTGATTCATCAGTTAAAAGAAATTGATTATAGTGAAGTTAAAGATAATTTGTTGCAAAAAGTAGAAGACTTAAAAGCTGAATTAAAAGATTTAGATAAGGAAAAGGCTTTAGAAATTGCGAAAGAAAAAGCAGAACAAATTAAGAAAAAAGCAGAAGAATTAATGGAATTAGCGAAAGAAAAGGGAACACCAATTGTTTCTAAAGCTGCAGAAGAAGTAAAAGAAAAAACAGTTCTTGTATTAAAAGAAATTTTGAAACGTTTAGAAAAAGAAGAAGAAACGACTCCAGCTCCAAAAAAAGTTGGGTTAAAAAATCAAAATTTAGCGAAGAACAAATAAAGAATAATATGTTTTGGCAATTAGAAATCTTACGGTTGATGAAAGTAAGACTAGAAACATAGGAAGTTACAATTTGGGAGTTAAATCGGAGAATTCCGTTATCAATTTAAAGTGATAAGTAGATACTTATAAGTAAGGTGGTACCACGGATTTTATTCGTCCTTTCATTATAGGTGTCTTTTTTTTAGAAAGGAAATAGTATGGAAGAAATGTTACAAAAATATGCAAAATTTTTAGTTCAAGATTGTTTAAAATTAAAAAGAAAGCAGCCTTTATTGATTTCTGGAAATATTTTAGTTCAGGATTTTATGGAAATTTTAAAAAAAGAGGCTCTTTTATTAGGAGCTTCCGAAGTTGTTTTTCAATTATCAGATTCTTATTTAAAACGAGAGTTATTGCTTCATTCTTCATTGGAAGAATGTTTGAAACATCCTGAATTTGATCGTCATCTATATAATGAAATAGCTCAAAAAGGTGGGGCTTTTCTCTCCCTTGCTTCCCCTATACCTCATATTTTTGATGGAATTTCTTCTGAAATTCTTTCTAGGGTAAATGCTTTTACAGACGCTCAAACGGCTTATTTTCGTGATAAACAAGAGAAAGGAGAAATCGCTTGGTGTATCGCTGCTGCAGCGAATGAAGTTTGGGCTAAAAAGATTTTAGGTGAATCGAAAAATGCAGATGATTTATGGAATATTATTTTTAATATTTGTGAAATGAATGCAGATAATCCTAGTTTGTTATGGAATCAATATTTTACAAAGATTGACAAAAGTTGTACAATTCTTAATCAGATGAAAATTAAAACTTTACATTATACTTCTATGAATGGGACCGATTTAGTTGTGGAATTACCTGATTCTTATTTATTTTGTAGTGCGAAGGATTCTGATATTATCGTAAATATGCCTTCTTTAGAAGTGTTTACTACTCCTAGTAAATATGGTGTAAATGGAATTGTTTATAGTTCTAAGCCGTTATTTTATAGCGGGGTAGAAATTACCGATTTTTGGTTTCGCTTTCTAAATGGAAAGGTAATAGATTATGGTGCTTCTCAGAATAAAGAAATGTTAACTCAAGTTTTTGAACGTGATGAAGGAGCTCATTATTTGGGGGAAGTAGCACTTGTTGATTTTGACTCTAAAATTAATCAAAGTGGAATTCTATTTGAAACAACATTATATGATGAGAATGCTTGCTGTCATTTAGCTTTAGGACGTGGTTTTTCAGAGTGCTTTTGGAATGGGTTAACGAAAACGAAAGAAGAATTAAAAGCGTTAGGTATGAATGATTCTAGTATTCATATAGATTTTATGGTTGGAACACGTGATTTGAAGATTGTAGCAACTTTACAAGATGGAACTGAAATGGTTGTAATGGAAAATGGAAAATTAGTATTTTAGGAGGATTATATGAGTTTTTATGAAGAGTTAGAATGGCGGGGGTTAATTAAGGATTGTTCTAGTCCCGATTTAAAAGAAAAGTTGAATGCGGGAGGAATGAGATTTTATATAGGAGCAGATCCAACAGCTGAAAGTTTACATATTGGGCAATATCCAACGTTTTTAATGGTTGAACGATTAAGAAGAAACGGACATCATCCTATGGTGTTAGTAGGTGGAGCAACGGGTCGAGTTGGAGATCCACGCGGAACTGGTGAACGAGAAAAGGCTGATATTTCTGTAATTGAACATAATTTTGGTAAAATTCGTGCTCAAATGAATAAATTATTTGGTGATTCTGTTCAAATTGTTAATAATTTTGATTGGTTTCAAAATATAAATTATATTGATTTTTTGCGCGATGTGGGTAAATATATTAATGTAAATTATATGATTAATAAAGATTTAGTAAAAAGACAGATGGAAGTTGGTATCAGTTATGCTGAATTTTCTTATATGTTAATCCAAGGTTATGATTTTAAAGTCTTACATGATAAATATGGTGTAAATTTGCAATTTGGTGGATCTGATCAATGGGGAAATTTAACTACGGGAATTGAATTAATTCGAAAATTAAATGGGGAAGAAGTTTATGCTTTTTCGATGCCATTGATTACAGATTCGACTGGAAAAAAACTTGGAAAATCATATGGAAATGCTTTATGGTTAGATGAAAATAAAACTTCAAGTTATGAATTATATCAATACATTTTAAATTTTGAAGATGTTATGATGGAAGAATATTTAAAGAAGTTTACTTTTTTATCAAAAGAAGAAATTACAGAAATTCTTGCCCGTCATGAAGAAAAATTAGAAATGAGAATTGCTCAGAAACGTTTAGCCGAAGAAATAATAACATTTTTGCATGGAAGAGAAAGTTTTGAAAAAGCAAAACAAATTAGCGAAGCGTTATTTAGCGAAGAAATTAAAAATTTGGATAGTGCTGATATTTTAGCTCATTTAAAAGAGCTTCCACATGTTTCACTATTTGAAGAAAATATCATAGATTTTTTGGTTCATACTGAAATTTGTAGTAGTAAACGCGAAGCAAGAGAAATGGTATTAGCTGGAGCGATTTCTTTTAATAATGTTAAGATGAAAGATTGCGAACATGTTGTTTCAAAAGAAGAAGCGATTGATGGAAAATTAATTGTAATTAAGAAGGGGAAGAAAAATATATATTTAGGAGTTTGGAATTAATTTGGCAATTTAGGACTTTCGTCTAGGTCCCTTTTAGATTTTTAACATAGGTTATAGAGAAAGGAGTTATTTTTATGGTTAATTACCCCGGTAGAGTACCAAATAATCCCATGTTCTTAAATAATCAAGCCAGTGGGGATCGTCAATTTTTATTTCCGTTTCTTGGAGGGGCATTGATTGGTGGAGCAGCGGTAGGTCTTACAAGACCACGTCCTATTTATAATGTAGCGCCACAGCCTTATCCATACCCATATCCGCCAATGCCACCATATCCACCTTATGGTTATCCAAGACCATATACGAATATGTCTTATAGTTATAATTCATTTCAATAAAGAAGAATAATCTTCTTTTTTTATTTTGAAAATATAGTAATTTTTGATTGTTCTTTTATAAGTACTTAAATAGCGTTATAACCAGTATTTATAAGAGTTTACGACATTTTTATGTTTGAAAGATATTCACATATATTTTTTATAATTTCTTATATTTTTGCTTTCAAAAGTAGTAAATTAGTAGTAAAAATTTAAAAATCTTTAAATTATTATTTGAAAATAATAAAAAATACTACGGAATGCCATAGTATCTAAATATATTTAATGAGCGAGACTAGTGGCGTAGCCACTAAAGAGCTCGCCATAATAAGGTATAGTATTACCCTTATTATGTAGCATGAAGCATGTAGCAATATTGTTTAAATAATATGTCAATTTTGCATTTTACTTAATTCAATTACAATTTTTTCTATATTATTAGATAATTGCTCTAAAGAATCGTATTCTATAATATGATTTGAGACACATTTTAAAGACGAGTTTGGTATAGTACCTTTTTTATAAAAACAATAAATAGGAATATTGTCATCACTTGCCCAACCTAGTTCAATTCCTAGACCTGTAGCACGGTAAGAAACTTCAGCAATAAATAAGTCTAGATTAGTATAAAAGTCTCTTGTATGTTTTTTATTTTCACCATTTTTATGTGGAAAAATTAATGTTTCAATTTGCAATCTTTTATTTTGTTCAATGGGTTTATAGTATTCATTTTCATAATCAAATGATTTGGAATGTCCAAAATATATTTTCATCAAAATCGCTCCTTATAAAAGAATTATACCATTTTTTTTATTTTGTCTTGTATTTAAAAGTAGTAAATTAGTAGTAAAGCTGCACTAAAGTTTTACATATGTCCTTTAAAATAAAAATCCTTAATCAATAATTTAAGTTTTTTTATTAAAAAACATTTGAAGATGTTTTGTTTTTTGAGGATTGAATAAAAAATAGTATTTATATTTTGGTAGGGAAGATTAGGATCCGAAAAAGTATTAAAAAACTATAATTTTCTAAAATTTTAGTGTTGACAAAATTGCTTTTTTTCGGTAGATTGTTTTCTTGGGGTGTTTTTATATGAATCAACAAGAATTAAAAAATTATAAAGAAAAATTAATGATTCTTTCCAAAAGATTAAAAAAGAATGCGAAAAGTATTTTGTTTGGATTATCCTTTCTTGCTTGTGCTAATCATTCTCAGTCCGTTAATTGTGCAAGAGCTGAAAATAAATTAGTATGTGATAATGAGAAATGGGAGGATAATTATGTTTTAGATTTGGTTCGTTATTATGAATATATGAAAAATCCGCATCAAGTAGTAGCAGATAATGATGACAATTACCGAATTTATAAAACTATTTTAAATGAAGCTATTCTTATGACACAGGTGAGAGCATATTATCATTTGTCTGAAGGTGATTATCAAACATTTATGACAGCATTAATAAGTGAAGCCCAAAAATCAGGTTTGGAATATAATGAAATTGATATTTGTGCTAAATTGCTTCAATTGTCTCGTATTTCAAATGAAGAGAAGATTGCTGCGATTCTTCAAAATCTAAATATAACTTCGGAAGAATTTGAGAGAGTAGCCTCAGTTTGTTTAGCAGAATCTGGTTGTGATGCGACACGTTATATTGAAACATATGCTGTGGCAAGTGTTTTATTAAATCGTCTTGCAGATTCTTCTTGGCGTCAACTTGGAAATACGGTTTATACGCAAGCATATGCAAAAGGACAGTTTGTTGTTTGTACGAATGGACGAGCAAATCGTTTCTATGGACGTAAAGATTTATTAGGATATCAAGCGGTGATTGATTGTTTGTATATTGGAGGTCAGTTGCCAATGCATGGTTATACTTCTTTCCGTTCTTATTCTTCTCCTCAGTCTAATCGAGTTAATTATATTGTATCAGGTAATCGCTTTTTTAACGAATTAAGCTTGGAAGAAAGAAATCATAGATATAGTTTAGAAGAAGAAATTCAATTAGTGCCTATGGAAGAACCATACGAGGTTTATTATGAAGAGATTGCAATGAATTCATTGAAAAAGAAACGGACTCTTTAAAAAAGTTTGTTTCTTTTTTTATGCTTTTTTTTGTTTTTTGTTTGGAGGATAATTGTCAGAAATAAAAAGGAAACAATAATACTAGAACCTCCATAACTTAAAAATGGTAAAGGAATTCCCATAATTGGAACAAGACCTATATTCATAAAAATATTATAAAATTGATTGAAAAAGAAAATAAAAAGGAATGCTGAAAAGAACAATTGATCTTGATGTTTCTTTTTTTGTTTCCACTTTAGAAGTAAAAAAATATCAATTGTGAAGTAAGAAATTAAAAGAATTATAATTCCTATGATTCCAAAAACATTTGTTGTAAGTGAAAAAGCAAAATCAGTAGGAGCTTCTGGAATATAGATATTTATATGATTTAAATTAAAGCGGTAAAATGGTGCACTTCCAATTGCGGTGAGGGCATTCTCTATTTGTAATCCTTGTTGAAAGTTTAAAAGACGCTCGACTCGATAAAAAAATGAAGTTCCAATTATTTTAATTAAAATGTCTTGATAATAAGTATAAAAAATGAAAAAAGAAAGTCCGAAAAAAGTTAGTATTAATAACAAAATACCGATCCACCATTTCGAAATAGTAGTTTGAAAAGTGATGACAATTGCAATTAGAAAGTAAAAAATAATTGCTCCAGTGTCAGGTTCTAAGAAAACTAGGATCGAAGGAATTAAGGTAATAATTAATATTTTCATTAAATATATTAATTCTTGTTTCTTATTTTTAAAATGAATATTTTCACTTATTTTAGATAAGTAAAGACAGAGAGAAAGTTTCATTAGTTCACTTGGTTGAAAGCTAAAGAATCCTAGTTTAAACCAGGCTTTTGCTCCATTGGTAGAGTCTCCTATAAATAGTACAGCAATTAATAATAGGCAGTTTAGAAAATACCATATAATACTATAGTCAAATAATAAGGAAATTTTTATTTTATTTTTAAAACATAATAAAAGAATTCCGAACGCAAAGAAGATGCTTTGTTTAAAAAAATTTTTGGAATATAATGGGCTTATAATTCGGGCGTGATACATTACAAAAAGACTTATTGTCATTATAATAAGTAATGGAAGGTAAAAGCCAAAAAAATGTTTCCATGTTTGTTTCATATTTTTAGTATGTCTCAATTTTAAGTTTTAAACATAAAATATAATGAGGTGGGCGTTTTATGGATAAGAAATTACCAAATATTTATGCAAATCCAATTCCAAAGAAGGTATGTAATGTTCAGGAGTATTATTATGGACCGAGTGATATTAGATCAACTTCTGTAGATGAGAAAGATGTCCGACAAAAGATTGATGAAATATTTCGTTCTAGAAGTTTCGTATATAAAAGCCAAGTTTCAATTATTACTTCGGTTGGATCTATGGAACGAGTTTTAGTTGGAAAAAATCAGAATTCTCTTTTGACGATGGAAGGGGATGTTATTCCTATTTCTTCTATTATAGATATTCAAAAAAAATAAAAGAGTTTTCCTCTTTTATAATAAATCATCAATATATCTTTTTAATTGTTTTGCATCTTTTCCAAAAATGATTTTTAATTGATTATCAATTTCTACAATTCCTTTGGCACCAAGTTTTTCAATTGCCTCTTTATCTACTAGTGTGATGTCTTTTAAAATCACTTTAAATCGTGACATGTTGCATTCGGCATTAATAATATTATCTTTTCCTCCTAAATAGCCAATTAGTTTATTGGCTTCAATATGGAAATCTTTTCGCATTAATTTTACAATAACTAAAGATATTAAAATTAATGCGATGATAATTAATATATATTGTAACCATGTATTCATTTAAATCACCTAATAAAATTATACAACAAATGAATGGGATTTAAAACAATTATTTCTTTTTTCTAAATTGCGCACGAATTTAAAAATGTATCATAAATTATTAATGAGAATACATGAAAGGGTGAATGATATGAGTAATAATAACAATAATGGATCAAATTGTATTGCTGAAATTTTAAATGTAATTTTAGTTTTACAACAAAATGCTTGTCCAGAAAATTGTTTGGATTCTTGCGATCGACCAGTTTTGGGTGGAGGTCCTAATTGTTTAATTTGTAATACTAGACCAATAATGCTATATACTTGTGGTTGTTGTGGAACACCATGGAGAATGCCAGTAAGTAAAGATTCTAATGCAAATTGTGATGAATCAAATAATCCAGTTGGAACATGTTCAAATGTATTTCGCGTAGAGAAAGTCGATGGAAATTGTTGTACATGTCGCGTATTACAGGATAATCCTGATACGACAAGTTTAAATCCATATGTAGCTACGAATTCTTTCTTTACAATGGATCTATCATGTGTATGTGCTATTCGTTGTTTGTCAGATACATACGTAGAATGTGTTTAAAAAGGAGATCAATTGATTTCCTTTTTTTAATAAAAAAAATTCACTATTGAGTGAATTTTAATTGTAATTATAGATTCGGTATAAATTGATAGATGGGGGATTTAAAAAGCGGAAAGGATAAGTTTCTGTTCCAATTCCAGATGAAACATAAAGTTTCGTTTGATTTATTTCATAGAATCCATCTATATACCCATTAATATTATTTTTTTGAAGAATTCCTCCTAGGAAAGGAAGTTTAATGAATCCTCCAAACGAATGCCCACATAACATAAGATCTACTTGATTATTTTTTAATAGATCGATCGTTGCTGGTTCATGAGCTATGAGTATTGTGGAGGCAATATTAGTTTCTTTATTTTGAAAAATAGTTTCTAAATTAATATCTTCTTTTTGAATAGAGGAAATTCCAATGATTTGAATTGGGGTATTCCCTTCATAAAAAACAAGTTCGTTTTGGTTGTTTAGAATTTGAAATCCGGCATTTTGCATAATATTTTGGAATAGTTCTTCGTTGGAATAATCATGATCTCCCATAATGGCATATTTTTTGAATTTTGAATCTATTTTTACAAGGTTGTTTTTTAAAAAATCTATATCTTTGTCTGATAAATGGATTGCATTATCCAAAAGATCCCCTGTAAAGACTACAATATCAGGGTTAGTACGGTTGATTTCTTGGATTACTTTTTCGAGTTGTTTTTCTTTTGTAGTAACTCCATAATGAATGTCTGAAAATTGGACTATTTTTAAGCCGTTGAAGTTGGAAGGAAGTTTTTCTAATATGATAGGATATTCTTTGATTGTGATGATATTATGACTCCAAAAACGAATATCACAGAATAAAACTATAATAAAAAGTATGAATATTAAAATTAATTTGATGGGCTGTTTTTTTTTAATCGGCTCTTTATCTGTTATTTCCACCTTTTTTTCTTCTTTTTCCATTATTACCTCGTTAGAAATACCAACAGAATGGTAAAGGTATTATGAAGACAATGGGCTAATGTGGAAGTAAAAATATTATCTGTATCATAATATGCAAGAGCGAAGAAGAAAGCTAGACTTCCATATGGGAATAAGAAGAGTAGTTGAGTCCAGTTGTTTAGAATACAAGTTAGTGTAAGTTCTTCGAATCCGTTTAGAACATGGAGGCTGGCAAAGATAAATGAAGTTACAATTGCAAATACGTATTTATTTTGAAAAGCTTTGCGAAAAGATTTTCGAAAAACAATTTCTTCAATAAATGGACCAAATAGACACATGCTGATTACTGCAAAGTAGGGATATTGTGCTAATATATCTCGGTTTTGTATTTCATTTCCAGCCATTGATCCTGCAATAGATATTACGATTAGATTGGAAAGTATCATTGTTCCAAGACCTTTTAGCCAAGCTTGAATTCCTTTTTTGGCAAATGCTTTTTTATTTTTAAGAAATTCTTTTCCTTCTTCTTTTAATGATTTACGATAAAGAATGCAAAAGAATAAAACTGTAAATAAAGTATATCCAATATTAAATAAATTAATCAGGATAGGGTTGTCTGTTTTGGCAAGGTCTGGAAATATCATATAAATGATTGCTGGAAAAATTAATTGATAGGATAAAATTAATAATATTCCAATTAAAATGTAATATATGGGCTGTTTTTTTGTTTCTTTCATGCTTTCCTCTTTCTAGTTTATAAAACCACGATCTTTTAATTTATTTTTTAAATTAGAATAAGTAGTGGTTCCAATAATACGATTAATGGTGGTTTGTTCTTCTCCATTTTGTATAAAAATCGTAACAGGAGTTCCATCTACATTAAATAATTTTTTTACTTCATTTTGAATATTTTCTTCTTCTTTTCGAAGTTCTGTTAAGTTTAATTCATAAGCTTCTAAATTTTCTTCTTTTAAAATTCGATTTAATATTGGTTTGTATTCTTCACAAAAATGACATCCTTCTTGAGAGATTACTAAGATAAAATTTTCTTTTTGTTCTAATTTTGCTAGTAATTCTTTTCCATTAATATTTATTAGATTTTCTTTTGAATTTTTGGGAATGAAAATCAGGACAACTGAGATTGCTATAATGCTTAAAATTATACTTCCTAAAATTAAATTTTTTTTCATTTTTAATCACCTTTTAAAAATATATCATACTTTTTTTTGCTTCGCAATTGTTCTAGCTTGAAATTGCAATTGGGCTGTGCTACAATAACAATGTGAATTTTTAGGTTGGTGACTTATGAAATATTTTAAAAAAGTGTTTTTAGGATGTTTGTTGTGGGTACTTTTGGTGGGGGTAGATGTGAATGCAGCATCGACGTGTGATTATTCGGAACAGGTCCAATTAAGTAACTATGCAGCAGCAATTAAAATGAATTATGAAAAAAAGCGAGTTTATTTTGATGTGAATGGAAATTATTATGATACTCTTCCAGAAGAAGCGTATTCTGAAAATGCAGGTTATGATGACTATGGCTTTATGGATAAAGCTTTAGTAAATATCTTAAATATGACTGATGATATTTATATTCATGTTAAAGGAAGCAATAATTTTGAACAAACTTTTTATTATAAGGATATGAAAGATGGAGTGTTAGAATTTGATGGAGGAGATTTTAGTGAAATTGTTAATTATAAAATTACCATTTATTCTAATTCCCCGAGATGTAAGGGAGATAATTTAAGAACCATCGATTATAGCACACCAATGCGGAATCATTATTCTGATATCAGTGCCTGTGCTGATTTACCAAATTATGAGTTTTGTCAGGAATTTATTACGACTCCGTTTTATGCATCAGAGTCTGAGATAACAAAACGAATTGGAGAAGAATATTCTAAGTTACAACAAAAGAAAGAAGAAGAAAAGAATAAAAGTTTTTGGGATAATCTAAGTGATTTTATTTCCGAACATCGAACGATAATTATTAGCGTCGTTGTTGTAATAATTATCGGAGGGGCTCTATCGGCTATTGTGATTTTGAAAAAGCGGAGGAGTAGAATATTATGATGAAATATGTTTCCAAAATATTGTATGGATTTTTATTGCTTATATTAATACCTAGTATGGTATCTGCAGAATCACTTTGTCCGAGTGGAAGTTATCAAGTTACCTATGGAGGGGAAGTTTATATTCCACATGGATTAGGTTATTCTATTTCAGGTCAAAGAGATTATAATTATCAGCTTAGATTTTATAATACTTCTAGTGGAGGAGTAAACTTAAAAACTTATTGTATGTCTCCAGCTAAACTTGGGGGAGCACATCTTGATGTTAATTCTCCTCGTAGACCAAATTATTCTTGTGAACGAGTTATCGATCCTTCAGGTCTAAGTTCGAATGGGAATATTACTTTACAAGCATATGATGTAGCGATTACGAAAGCATATCAAAAATTATTAGCAGATGGTCGTGCTACTATGTCAAATGAAGATCGAATTGTTGGTGAATTAGTTTTTCGATGGCTTTCTTATAATTATGGTTTAGGAGATACAGGGAAAGCTTATGAAAGAGGAGCAGATGATGTTTTAAAATTGTTCTCTGAACATAATCAAGATGGTACTGTAAAGTATTGGGATGTTCCTTTACAAGATGAAAGCGGTAAGAATATTTCTTATGCTGCAGATATTTCTTATGCAAAAGAAGTTTATAAAAAAGCAATGGAAGCTGGAAATGAAATTTTAGCAGGAAAAAAATATGAAGATTTAGTTCCGTCTGGTCCAGGACAAGATACAACTTTATGGGGAGATACTTATACATATGTTATCGATAAAGTTGTGAAAGGCGATAACATGGAAGAATTTACGATTCATTTAGATGCTTCTCATGGGGAGGCACCTTCTCATATTTTTTGGAATAAATTTGTGGGAGGTTGTAAAAATAGTACCGTAAAATGTACTTCGAGAGCAGAAGGGTCTGGCAAAACAGGAAAAGTAGTTATTACAGTAGAACGAATGAATAATTATGATGGAAAAACATATGAATTATATTTTGATTCTAGCTATTATGATGTTAAAGCTTCCGGCTCTAATATAATGCTTCTTAATGTGCCTACAAATGCTTCTATGCAAAAAATGTTGGTTGTAGCTGATGGAAACATGTCTATTCAATCTGCTCCACCTTCTCGTCAACGTCATCACGTATATGCTGATGGTTGTGAAGAGCAACCGGATGGGACATTTGATTATGTTACTTATAAAGACGGAAAAGAAACTTCTAGGAAGGAAGAACTTACTGTTGAAGAACAAATTCGATATAATTGTCCAAATACAGGAAACAAAATCTATACAAAATGTGTAACATCTTCAGGTAAGCCAATGCTATATACTTATTCTATAGAAACAAACGCACAAATTGGTACACCATATGAATTAACTAATGAAATGGATATGGTTCATTATGGTTGTGCGTTAATGTGTAAGTTATTTCCAGATAGTACTAGAAATGATAATCATTACGGTTGGGCTTCTGAAAATATGTGGGGTAAAGTAACCTACGGAAATAGTTATTATTTTAATAAGACAGATTTTCAAACTTATTGTGATAATTTTGGTTTGGAATGTTATTATCGAGAAAATGGGGACGTCTACTATGGAGATCAGAAGTTAACTACGACTGATGAAATGGTTGCCCATAAATGTCCGTTATATTGTTCTTTTGTTCCAAAAGCAGAGCAAACTAATGATAAATATGGTTGGGCAAATCAAGATGATTATAAAAATGGAAAATATTTCTATTCTAAAATGGAATTTGAGCAAAAATGTGGAGAAGGAAATAAACGAACTTGTGAAATTATTAATGGTGTGCATTATGGCAAAGATGGAACAGAAGTCGATGAAACACAATATTTATTAGAATGTACTCCAAAGTATTGTCGTTATGAGAATGGTAATTATTATGATGCTGCTGGTAATATTACGACAAAAGATAATTATTATTCTGAAACAGCATTGGGATGTTGCCAAGTATTAGATAAAAATAGTGAAGATTATAAACGGTATTGTGGTGGACAGAGTATTGATTGTGGAAAAGATCCAGATATTAATTTTATTGGTAAATGTACCGAATTTAATAGTAATAATGATTTCTTAGTAAATCATGTAAAAGATGTAAAAGATGATGCACAAATTAAATATTGTTTATTTAATGCTAAAAATCATGATAAAGCTGGAAATTCTTTTGAAATGACTGATCAAGATACAGTATCTAATAATCCTTATTGTAAAGTAAGTTGTGTGGAAAATTATGAATTTAAATTACCAAATTCAGAATATACAATGAGTGGAAGTTACTTTGAATTAGAAACTAAAGTTTCTGGAACTCGTACTTGTTATGTAAATGGTCGAGAAGATTTTAATGGCGTAAAAGATAGTCAATTTAATGGAATAGATCACGTTCGTTTCCGTTATGATTTAGATCAAGAATTCCAAAAATTAATTGCTAATTATAATGAATATGTAAGATATAAAACTGCTTTGAGTCATATTGAAAGTGAAACTAAAACGGCTGTTGGGCATACAGAGTCTAAAACTTGTGCTGATGGTTATTCTGAGTGTGGTTGTACTAGTTCTGGCTCATGTTCAGCTACTGTTTGGTATGTTGAAAGTTATAATTATACTAGTTTAAGTTATTCTTATGATCGAAATGGTCAAATGCATATTTCATCTGGCATTTCAAATCAAGGAGCAGATATTGTAAGTTCTGATGGAAGTGCTAGTGATGGTGGTTGTGGAGCTTCACCTACTTGTACAGATGGTTCTAAGGAAACTGTTGAAGGTCGAGTTAATGCAAAAATTTCTGAATATGAAACAGCATATAAGGCTAATCTTGCTAATATTAATAAAATTTTTAAACAATATAATGATTGTAGTAATGGTTGGTCAAATGAATTTGCTTTTGATCCTTCGATAACTTTCAAATATGATGAACCATATCAAAATATGTCTGGTTTTAATAATAAATTTGAGACTGGAACAATTCATGTTAAAAATAGTGCTTCTTATTGTGCAGGATCTGTTGATAATCAATATAATTGTGCGCAATCGACAACAGATGTTGCAGGAGAACAGGCTGAGCAATATATAAATTGTAATGCAAATGGTTGTTATATTGAAACTCGTAATGTAAGTAATGCAAAATATGTTAGTAAAACAGCTACTGTTCAAAATCAAGTTTATCGTCCAAATAATAAGTTTTCAATTTATGTTCCTTCTGGAACAATAGCTTTAGATAAGAGTCAAGATAAATATGTTCTTTATACTAATTTGTGTGATGGAAGCGGTGCTTGTTTACCGATTTCTCTAAATCAAAAAACAGGAGTGTTTAATTTTGATTTTACAATCTCACATGTAGGGCAATTTAATGATTCGAATACACCAGGTCGTTTAATTGGAACTAGCAATAGTGTATTTAATGCTTCTAAAAGCACAGTAACAGCTGGTTATGTATGTTTTTATGTAAATAATTGTCCAAATTGCGATGTGAAATGTGATCCGTGGCCTTGTGAAATTGTGCCAGATGACGATTGTCCTGAATGTATTTCAGAATGTCCAGATTGTATTTTTACACAAAATAACAATTTCTTTTACCGAACTGTTTCTATCAATAATTTAATGCCAAATGAACGAGAATATGGTTTTAATTGGCAGAATGTAAAAGGAAAGTATACACAAACGAAAATAGAGGAGTCGGCAGAGAATATTTATGAAACGCCAGAATACTCTTATGTGATTAATCCACTTCAAATGAAGCGAATTCGTGAATACAATAAAGCCGTTGGTGGATATTTGAATGTTAGAATGGATGATAATAATACAGATGCTTTAGTTTGTGAGTCTCGTGTATATGAAAATAAATCCTATGCGAATTTGGTATGTCGCAGTAATTTCTTAAGTGAAGGAAATGGAAAGTATTTTGAAGAAAAAGCACGAAATACTGAATGGATTTTATGGCCGAATAGTGGATATTTCACAAATGGTACAAAATATGTGGTATCTGATGGTTTAGGACCAGCTTGGAAGTAGGAGGGGAGTTAGATGAAAGAATCTTTATGGGGATATTGGATTATCCTATTGGGAATTTTCGTTGTAGTCATTATGATGTTAGTTTCTAATGTTACCTCTTCTAGTACACAAGATTATTATATGATCAAAGATGTTACGGAAGCCGCAATGGTAGATGCTATTGATTATAGTTATTATCGTCAATTCTCAGAACTTCGAATTAATCGCGAGAAATTTGTAGAGAATTTCTTGCGAAGATTTGCGGAGAATGCTTCAATTAATACTTATCAAATAGATTTTTATGATATTTATGAAGCTCCTCCAAAAGCCAGCGTGAAAGTTACAACCAAAAGTGGCACTTATCGTGTAATGGGAGATTCAACTAGTTTTGATATTGTAGAAAAAATTGATGCTGTATTAGAATTAAATGGGGCATCAAATGGAAGTAGTGTTATGGAAAATGCTACACGTCCGAATAATGTGACACCTTCTACTGGAACACCTCCAAGTTTAGATAATTCGGGGTCTGATGATAACTTATCTTATATTTATAATCCAAATATAAGTCGTATTCCAACAGAAAGACAACTTTTGGCTTATCTTTCTGAAAATTTAAATCGTTATTTTTGGTGTCCAGGTCTTAGTTCAAATAATTCTAGTGGAGATCGGGAAGATAATTCAACTACAGGATCTAATTCTGGAACAATTAGTGGAGATTTGTATTATAGTAATTCTGTTTCTATTTTAAACAGATGCTTTCCTCTTCATCGACCAAATAAAGAAAGTAAATTTATCGAAGATTTTGAACAAGATTATGGTATTACATTTACAGAGCGAGAAAAATTAGTTATTATCAGTAGAATTAGACCTTATTTAAAGGGAAATATTCCAGATATACGTGATATTATTAATAATAGATAGAATTCGTAATCGATAAAATAAATGAAAAACATAGAGCATAGGAAGGAAGAATAAAAAATGGGAAATGTTTTAACATCAATTAAACGATTTTTAGGAAATAAGAATACAGTAACGATCATCGGAGTTATTGCGGGAATTTTAGTACTTTATATAGGATATACTTGGAGAGTAAAACAAGCTACCGATCCAGTTCAAATTCCTTATGCTAAAAATCAACTTATTTCAAGACATGAAATAACATTGGAAGATATTGGATATATGGAGGTATCTAGAGAAGTAGTTAGTAAAAGTAAAAATTTAATTCAGAATGCTAGTCAATTAGTTGGAAAGCAAGTTCAATATGGGAATATGATTCCGCAAAATGGTTTTTTCTATACAGAGCAAATTACAGATGCAGCTAACACTCCTGATTTTGCGATTAGTAATATCCCGGATGGATATACAATTATTTATTTAGATGTGGATATTAATTCTACTTATGGAAATTCTATTTATCCAGGTAATTACATTGATTTGTATTTTAAAGGATTTGATGAAAATCGAAAGATTATTTTTGGTAAATTAATTGAAAGTATTGAAGTATTAGATGTACGTGATTCAGAAGGACAACATGTATTTGAAACTTCGGTTGAGGCACGTATTCCTGCTGTATTGGTATTTGCAGTTCCAGATGATATGTTTAGTTTATTAAAGAAAGCAAATTACATTTCTGGAAACAGTGTTGAAATAATTCCAGTGCCAAGAAATGCTTCTTATTCAGCAAATCCTGGAGAAACTAGAGTGTCAAGTGCTTATATTCAAGATTTTATCTTGTCACAATCTGTCGTTATTCCAGAGGGAGCACCTAATAATACAATAAATTCCGGAAATATAAATAACGATAATAATAATAATAATAATACAAATGAATAAAAGGGGATGAGCATATGCATGAAGCTGTCTTTTCGCAAATTGATTTTGGACCATTGAATGATTTTTTGGTTGATGATAATATAACTGATATTTCGTATAGTAATAATGGTCGCGTTTGGCTAAAAACTTTGGATAAAGGTGTTTATCAAGTTGACAGGCCCGATATCAATGATCCCTTGATGGAGAAATTAGCATTTCAATGTGCTAATGTTATGGGAAAGACCTTCAATATGGCTCATCCTTTTCTTGATGCGGAAAGTGCCGAGTTGCGTCTTAATTTTGTGCATGATTCAATTGCTACAAATGGAATTGCTTGTGTAATTCGTAAAACGCCAGCAAAGATAAGATTAAATCGTGAAAAATTGTTGGATGAAAAATATGTTTCAGAAGAAATTCTAAACTTTTTGTTAAGTTGTGTTCAAGGACATGCCAATATTATAGTGAGTGGTGAAACTGGTTCTGGTAAAACTGAATTAGTTAAATATTTGGCAAGTCATACGAAGGAAAATGAAAAGATTATTACCATTGAAGATACATTAGAACTTCATTTAGATAAAATTTTTCCTCACCGAGATATTGTTGCAATGAAAACAAATAATATTGCAAGTTATTCAGAAGTATTGGTTACCTGTATGCGGCAGAATCCAATTTGGATTTTGCTTTCTGAGGTACGTAGTGCAGAAGCTGTTACAGCTGTTCGAAATTCGATTTCTTCAGGGCATCATATTATATCAACCATCCATTCTGATAAAGCAAGTTTGATTCCACTTCGTATGTTTAGTTTGTTGGAATCTAATTTGGATGTAGATCAATTTTTAACTACCATTCATCGTTATGTACAAATTGGGATATATGTAAAAGGTTATTTAAGTAAAGAACTGGGTAGATTTCAACGTGAAATTATGGAAGTTTGTGAATTTTATGTAGATGAAGATAATAGACCCCAAGTGAATACGATTTTTCGAAAGAATTTAACTGGAGAATTAGTGATGAATAATCCGACGAAATATTTGCGAGATTATTTGGGTATTCAGGGTGTTACATTACCTTCAGATATCTTTCATTTAGATGAAAGAGCCAGTATGGAAGCAGGGGAACAAAATACAGCAATGGAAACATTGTAGAAAGAGGTTTAGTTATGGAACTAATCATTCTGATTATTATAGCCATTTTTGTTATTTCTTATCGAAGAAATAATGGGGAGAATGTATATCGTTTCTTTATTACCCAGGTTTCTAATGCTTATAATAAATATGCGCCCTATAGTTTTAAAGAAGTACGAGCAAAAACAAAAGAATTAGGCCAGGAGTACACACCAAAGCAATATGCAACGCAAGTTATCATTTTTGCTGGAGTAGCTGGAGGAATTTCTTATTTGTATTTTTATAATATTTTAATTGCAATAATGTATGGTGCAATTGCAGTAGCATTTATTCCTTATTTGGCTTATTTAAGATGTCAAAAAGTATACAGTGAATTTATTTTTGAACAGATTCAAATTTATACAACGAATGTAATTATGGAATTTAATACAACGCAAAGTTTTGTAAAATCGCTGGAAGGCGTTCGGGATTCAGGTATTTTAGAAGATCCCGTTTTATCAGATGTTAAAACTATGATCGATATGTCATATCAAAACGGAACGATAGATGAGTCAGTCGTTTATTTTAATGAAAAATATCCGTATTATATGGTTAAGAATATGAATCAATTATTTTTACAAATTACTAAAGAAGGGGCCAAGGATTCAGGAGAAGCTTTGGAAAATATGTCGATGGATATCGATGCTTTGGTTGAAGGTGTATACCGAGATCAAATTGATCGTGCTGATTTTCACAAGCGATTTGTTACTTTTGGTTTGGCATTATTTTTACTCGTTATGGCAATGCAATTTTTACTGGGGACCGATAGTTATATTGAGATGCTTGATATGTGGTATGTACAATTAATTCTTCACATTATTATTGTAGTGAATTGTTATTTTTTGATAACGGGAGAGAAATTCTATTATGAAGATGTGGGGGTTGAATAATTATGTATTTTGAAATATTTATTTTGGGAGCGATTATTTTATTTCTTTTAAATTATACAGGACGAATTAGTGCAAATCGTTTTGTAGCGGATAATGAAGTTTATTTTCGAAAATTAAAAGAGTCAGATTGGGACTTTTATGTTAAAGCAAAATATGGCGATGGAGTAAATCCTGATTTCCTTTTTAATAAACGAATTCAAAATGGGTTATTGACAATTTTAGTTTTAGTATTTTTCTTTCTTAGTAAAATTAGTTATATTACAATAATTTTTTCTTTAATTGGAGGATATTTAGTTTTTAAAATGGATTATTCCAATTTAAAGAAATATTATAAAGCTCATTTACATGAAATTGATTCGATGTTACCGCATTATTTAAAAAGTTTAGAAATTTTAATTCAACATTATACTGTTCCTGTGGCTCTTGGTAAATCTATTGAAGATGCACCATCTATTTTTAAAGAGGGACTTCAGGAAATGATTAATGAGATTAATGCGGGAAATGACCGAATTGATCCATACATGAATTTTGCTAAAACGTATCCTGTGCGTGATTCTATGCGAATGATGCGTTTGTTATATCGTTTGAGTCTTGGAAGACAAGAACATAAACAAGAACAATTATTAGCATTTTCGAAGACGATTTCTAATTTGCAACAAAAGGCGAGAGAGATTAAATATAAAGAACGTTTGGAGAAAATGGAAGGAAAAACCATGCATATGTTAATTGCGACTGGTTTGGGTGTAATGGTTTTATTGATTTTAGCTGTACTTATGTTAATGAATATGTAAATGAATTGATATTTTTAGAAGAACCAGTTATAATAAAAATATAGTAAAGGAGGGTCTATTCGTGAAAGAAGCAACCGGAGAATTAAATATGACAGTTGTTACTGTTGTGGCAATTGCTGCTGTAGCCGCATTCTTTTATGCATTTATATGGCCAAGTATTAAGACTAATATTTTAAATAGTACTAAATGTGCAAATGTTACAAATTGTGATTGTAGTAAAGGAAATACTTGTACTTGTCAATATTTGAATGAAAAAGGTGTAAGTGAAAAAGTTACTTGTCCAAATAACAATAATAAATAATAAGGAAATCGTAGGTGAAAGATAATATATGAAAGAAGCTACTGGAGAACTTAATATGACTGTTTTTGTAATAATAGTGGTCGCTATTCTAGCAGCTTTTTTCTTTACGATTATCTGGCCAATGATTCGGAATAATATGGCGAGAACAACCAAATGCAGTGATGCTATATGTGAAAAAAAACCAAATGCAGATGGAACTGTGGACTGTTATTATAAAGGACGAAGATCTGAGAAATTCACATGCGTTTGGAAAGGTTAATAGAAATGGGTGATGATTTTTGAGAGAAGCAATAGGTGGAACTTGGTTATTTCAAATTGTCATTTTTTTCATTTTGCTTTTTACGGGATTTATGTGTTTAACTATTAACCATTCCAAAGCATATGGTGTTAAAAGTGAAATTCTAGAAGTAATTGAACGTTATAATGGAGTGGATCTTAGTACGGATAGTAGTGGAAGTGTTGTATTAGAAGAAATTGCTAATATTTTAAAACATTCTTCTTATCGAACGACGGGTAAGTGTCCAGCAGATGTAACTAGTTCTAAAAATAAATTAGAAATTGTTTATCAAGGATATAATCGAGAAGGAAAGAAAGATAAGACGAATCCAGCTTTTTGTTTGGCAGAGGTTAAAATGGGAGATAAAAATGGTTCTGATATTCCGCAACAGGTTCAAGAATTACCAAATATGCGTTATTATCGAGTTGTTGTATTTTATCAGCTAGATTTACCTGTTTTTAATGAATTATTTATGTTTTCTTTAACAGGTGATACCAAAGTTATGAGTGTAAGTAGGTGAGAAAATGAGACAAGCAATCGGTTCTACATGGATTTTGCAATTAGTTATCCTATTTATGTTGATTTTTGTTGGTTTTTTAGCTTTGTCAATTAATTATACCAAGGCTTTTAAAATTAAAAATGAGATGCTTTCTATTATTGAGAAGTACGAAGGAGTTATGTCAGGAGAAAATAAGAGCGTTTCACTTATTAATAACTATTTACGGTATTATCATTATCAAGCGAAAGGAAATTGTCCGACGGATACTTATGGAGCTGTATCTTTAGATGATGCTTCTTTGGTGCGAGCAAGTAGTGGAGTAAAATATTATTATTGCGTCAAAAAGATTAATACAAGCGATAGTTCTTTTCGAAATAGAGCAAGATATGAAATCGATACATTTTTTCAATTTAATTTGCCAATTATTGGGGATTTATTTACATTTCATGTATCTGGCTCAACTATTGACATTAATTTTCCAAAAGATGATGTACCAGTTATTTTAAATTAATTTTTAGAAAGGGAGTTGTATTATGAATGTAATTGTATCAAATAAATATCAATCTTTAATTTCTACATTAGATATTGATATTATTAAAAGTTTAAATGGTGTATTTTCAGCGGATGAACTAGTGACGACATTTAGTAATTTTTATTTTAATAAAATGATTTTAGATATTACTGCAATTAAGGATTATCAAAATATTTCTATGATACAAGAATTATCTGTGAATATGGATATGAGTAAAGTTATTTTGTTACTAGATGATTCGGAAGTTGTAAATAGTCCGCGTTATTTATCTCAATTGGTTTCCATGGGGATTTATAATTTTACACGAAATATTGATGCAGTAAGGTTTTTGATCGATAATCCAAATACTTATAAGGATGTAGCACAATACCATCAACTTAATGATGTTGGTAACTATGAACCAGTTTCTGTGGTACCACCTGTCACTAATACAGATAGTACTCATACTTCTAGTAATGTACCTATGCGTGTAATTGGAATTAAAAATATTACAGATCATGCTGGCAGTACAACACTTACTTATTTATTAAAGAAACAATTATCTTCTAAGTATGATGTGATTGCAGTGGAAGTAGATCAGAATGATTTTATGTATTTTAATGATAAAACCTTATATCATACAACGACTCCAGATTTACCTCAATTTATTGTTAAACATGCAAATCATGAAGTCATTTTAGTTGATTTAAATGATAAAGGTCCAGTTAGTCATTGTAATGAAGTAATTTATTTAATTGAACCTGGGTTGATTAAGTTAAATAAATTAATTCGAAAAGATAGACGTGCTTTTGAAAAATTGCGCGATAAAAAAATTGTTTTAAATCGTAGTGTTTTAAATGAAGCAGATATTAAGGATTTTGAATATGAATCGAAAAGTAAAGTTTATTTTAATTTACCTTATTTAGATGATAAGTTGGATCACCATAAAATTTTAGATGAATTTTTAATAAAAATGGGTTTTATGCGAATTGAAGATGAAAAACAGGAGAAAGGTAGTAAATTATTTAACATTTTTAAATAATTTACTTGACTTCACGACGTCAAGACTTTACAATATGGATATAAGTAGAAAAAAGGAGATATTATATGTTAAGTAAGTTAATATTTTTGGGATATGATGTAGGAACTGAAGCAGGTTTTTGTTCTGCCTCTGCAAGTATTTGGCAAACATTAGGTTATGTTTTAATGGTATTTAAAATTGTTATTCCTATTTTGTTAATTGTTTTTGGAATGATCGATTTGGGAAAAGCAGTTATTGCTTCTAAAGATGATGAAATTAAAAAAGCAACAAATGCTTTGTTAAAAAGAGCGATTGCAGCCGTTGTCATTTTCTTTATTCCAACTATTGTTGGAGTATTAATGGGAATTGTTGGAAACTTTGCACAAGTAAAAGATGACTTTGATATATGTAAGGCATGTATTTCCAATCCGAATTCTTCTCTTTGTAGCGTAGAGGAAGATGGAGAATAAAACAGTGAAAACTGTTTTTTCTTTTTCTCTAGTTTCTTGTGTGTATTTTTGTTATAATAAATTTAGCTTTAAAAGAAGTGGAGATACTTATGAAAAAAATAATTCAAAGAGTCGTTTTTGCGAGTGTTATATGTTTTGGTTTTCTTTTTGTGGGACAAGCTAAGGAAATAGATCGTGTTTGTAAATATTATAGTGGGAAAGAAGGCGGATATTTAGGTGTTGATGTGACCTTTTATCAAGATGGAACTTTTTCTGGATTGCAATATTATGATGGCCATCAAATTAATCCTGCTCGTTCTATTTCTTCTTTTAAAAATGATGATAGTGTTCAAACAAATTATCAAAGTTTAAAACGGTGTCCAGATTACATCATGAATATTACGACCGTTAATCCAACTCAATTAAATGTAGCTGGTTACTATTTAATCTATGGGGATTCCGATCGGGATAATTATTTAAAATATCAAGGTGTTTTGACTTCAGTTACTTGGGCTGCATTAAGTGATAAAACTTCATTAGAAGATGATTTGATTCAAAAGGAAGATGGCGAGATGGAAATTTCTTCATCTGTTAAGGAATATAAAAAAACTTATTATGCTGAAGGATCAGATCATCAATTTGGAAATTTAACTTTTTATTTTAAATATGATTTTCAAAATCAGTATTCTTTATCATCAAAAATGATTTTATTTCATCAAACGCAAAATGTCATTTTTGTTCATTCTGGAATAGAGAATTATACAAATGAAATTATTAAGCCAGTGGTTGAGAAAAAAACATGGCCAACAGATATTTATTGTGGTAAGTTGTCTGTTAGTCTTAGTATTCGAAATCAGGCTAAGGAAATGTTTGGAGGAGAAGTAGCTGCTGGTTCGATTGTATGTGCTGTACAAAAAAATTTGTTTACTGGTGCTATGAATGATTTGGTTCATTATAAAGCAAATGCCAAGACGGATGGAAATGATGGGCAAAATGAAGATGATAAATGGTCTCAAGTAGAAGATTTGGGTTATACTATGACGGATATCACATTAGGCCAAATTTGTAAGTCTCAAAATTTTAAAGTTCCTATGCGATACGTTGGTTGGATTTTAATGATCGTTCGTCTTTTGATTCCAATTATTATTATTACTCTTGGAATAATTGATTTTATGAAAGCTGTAGTGAGTCAAAATCCAGAAGAGTTATCCAAATCGATTAAAACAATTGCTATACGAGCTATTGCAGGAGTTGTTATTTTCTTTATTCCAACTGTTATTCATGTATTATTTTCTCTAGTAGATGACTGGACCGATTATAAAACGGCATATTCAGATTGTACGAAATGTATTACAAGTCCAAAGAAATGTTAAGGTGATTCTTATGAAATTAAAGATTTTACAAATCATTGTGTCTATTTTTTTCCTTTTCATTCCTACTTTTGTAAATGCTAGTGATTTGTTAGCAACATTTGAGTATTCTTTTCAAGAAGAAGGAATGGATCTTAGTTTTATGTTAGATTTATATAGTGACGGAACAATTGTGAAAGAATATAAGTCTGGGGCTCTTTTTGAAGGAGTAAATCGAATTGATTATTATGGAAAGGGTAATTCTATGGATCAGTTTGATCAAGATGTATTAGCATTTAGTTTTAAAGATGGTAGTTATTTAAATCAGGCTCCTGATTTGTATTATTGTCGTGATACAAAAAGCCGTTTTTATCATATTTATACTTCTTCACAAATTTGTCAAGTGACTCAAGAAGAGGCTATTTTGATTACTCCAATGGTACAATTAGTTCGGAATGAAACTCAATCGGAAAGTTTTTGTAATCGATCTATTATGGTTCATGGTAAAAATGCGCGAATTCGTTTCTTTTTAGATGCTGATGGAGCCAAGAAATTTGAATTAACATATGATGAACAACGGACCGAAGGCTTTTTAGAAGATTCGGTAGAGCTTTCTGGTCGCTCATTCTATTTTAGTGAAGATATTGGAAATAATTTTTATCGAGATGCGAAAAGTTGTGAACAAAGTAGTCTTTTTGTAAAAGAAGTAGGTAATGATGTATATTTTACAATGGAACGCGCGAATTCTTCGAATCATAATACTTCTTTTCATGATGAATCAAAAGGAAATGAAGATATTAATTTAGCTGGTTTATGTTATGAGCCACGAGTGGCAAGAACGTTAAAATTTTTAGGAATTTTACTTTTTATTGTTAAAGTTTTTGTACCTTTCATTATCATTGTTCTAGGAAGTATTGATTTTGGAAAAGCTATGTTAAGTGGAAAAAGCGATGATGTTCCAAAACAAGTATCGGTTTTAGTAAAACGTTTTTTGATAGGTGTAGTAATTTTTATGATGCCGTCGTTGATTGAATTTTTGTTTGGAGTATTAGACGGTTATTCTGAAACCATGGCGCGTTATCATAATTGTAGGGTCTGTATTTTAGATCCAGATGAATGTACGATTAAAAGTGAGTGATAATATGAAAAAAATACGATTTTTATTAGTTTTACTAGTGTTGTTAGGAATTGAGGTTATGCCTGTGTATGCTACGTCTAATTCTTTAGATGAAATGATTGCACTTGGTGATGAAATGGGAGATGAATCAAATAATACTATTTATTCTTCGCCTTGTTCGAATCCTCATTTTCTAAAGCCATTTCGGTTTTTGGGAAGAATTTTTATGGTTATTAAGATTGTCGTTCCTATTTTATTAATTGTTTTTGGCGTATGGGATTTTTCAAAAGCGGTGATTGGTTCTAAAGATGATGAAATGAAAAAAGCTATTCGTACTTTAATGTTTCGAGCAATATCAGGAGTTGTAATTTTCTTTTTACCGACTTTGATTCATTTGGTTTTTCAATTAGTAGATGGATTTAATCCATATGAATCTGATTATCAAAAGTGTAGTTTATGTATTACTTCTCCTAATAAGTGTTAAAAACTAGCAAATTTAAATAATGCTAGTTTTTTTTATGGAAAGTTGATATAATGATTGTGTGAAAAATTGTCTTACGAATCAGTCGTAGAGGGGAGTTCAATATGAAATACTCTAAAATTTTATTTTTTCTTTTGTGTGTGTTTGTTTTGTTTCAAAGTGTAGAAGCGAAAGAGCGTTTTTCTTATGGGTTTGAGATAAAATATTTTGAACCAGAAACTATAACTGGTTCTTCTGATTTGGAATATGGAAATATGGATCCGATTGTACCTGCTGGTCCAACAGAAGGCTGTGAAGCGCTTTTTGATGCACAAATGCAAGAATTTTTACAGGATATTTTTACGCTCATTAAGTTTTTGGCTCCTACTTTAGTTCTTGCTTTATCTACGATAGATTATGTAAAGGCAATTTCGGCGCAAAATGCAGATGAAATTAAAAAAGCGAATGGAAGGTTTGTAAAACGCTTAGTAGCAGGTATAGTTGTCTTTTTATTACCATTTATTTTGGATTTATTGTTTGAAATTTTTGGGCTTTATGGTTTAGATACCTGTGGAATACGTTAGGGGTGGTTGCATGTTAATTTCTTGGTTATGGTTAGACGAAAAATTGTCACAATTATTTTTAATGATTGACTCAGCATTATATTCTGCCGTTGCTTGGCTTTATGAGATTTTTTTGGCAGTTGCAAAAACAGAAATTTTTTCGAATGAAATTTATGATAATTTTGCGCAACGTGTTTATGTTGTGTTAGGAGTTGTCATGCTTTTTGTCCTTGCTTATGAATTGTTGCAGGTGATTATTAATCCTGATAATTTAACAAAGGGAGATAAAAGTTTTTCTAAAGTAGCTTCTAAATTAGTTGTTTCTTTAGTCATTATTGGTCTGTTACCAACCGCTTTTGATTATTCTCGCAAACTTCAAAATTTTATTCTAAATAATAATGTAATTGGTACATTATTATTTGGAGTTCAGGAGATGGATGTTACAGTTCGAGAATATACAGAAGATGGCAAAGATTATACTGAAACGACGAAAACTTTAACGGCGAGTGAAGTAGCAGAATCAAAAGTAAATTCATATGGTCGTGTGATGGCACTTACTTCATTAAATGCTTTTTTAAATCCAGAAAATCAAGATTTTCAATATGATGCAGGTGAGTTTACCACAAAGAATGGATATGTTAATGTAGGTTCTGTGATTGGATGTATTGCTGGAGGTGCTGCTGGAGCAGGGATTACGATTTTTACCTTTGGAGCAGGAGTTGGTGCTGGCCTTGGTGTTGCTGCAGTAGCTTGTGGAGTATCTGGAGCGACAGTGAACTCGTTAGGGAATGCTTTGGATTATTCTCATTATAGCTGGAATGATATTCGCTTTTCGATTATGAATACGGGAGATTTTACCCAAATTATTTCTCTTGCTAAGGTTTTACAAGAAGGTGCTAAAAGTGTAGATGGATCTGGAACAGTGGAAATTTCCTATACGCCACTTATTTCTTCATTATGTGCCCTAGTTATGATTTATTTGTTAACTTCTTTTTGTATTGATTTAGGAATCCGTTCAGTACGTTTAGCTTTTTTACAATTAATTGCTCCCGTTCCAATATTCATGAGAGCGATGCCTGGAAAAGGGGCGCAATTTGATAAATGGCTTAAGAAAACTTTGGCTACTTATATGGAAGTATTTATTCGTGTTTTCTTGATGTATATGGCTGTTTATTTTTTAAGCAATATTCATGTGAATTTAAATACTTGGCAAGGTTTATGGGTTAATGTTGTGTTAATTATGGGAGTTATTGCCTTTGTGAAAGAAGCTCCAAAATTAATTGCAGATATTACAGGAATTGATTCTGGTAATATGAAATTAGGAATTATGCCAAAATTAGCAGCTGGTGGAGCTTTATCTGCTGCCGCTTTAATAGGTGGAGGCGTTACTGCTGCAGTTCGAAATGGAACAAATGCATTTCAAAATGTGGCCGCAGCGTGGAATAGACCAGATGAATCTGTTACTTCACGAATTTTCTCTGCTGCTAGAGAGACTGGGCGAGGAATTCTTTCTACTGGAGCTGGAGGGCTTTCAGGAGCTGTACGAGGAGGATATCGAGCTCGAGGTGCGAAAAATATAGCAGATGTTCGTTCGTCAGCTCGAACTGCTGCAAGTGATACTGTATCAGCGAGAGCTCGAAGAGAGGCTTATCGGGTTGCTCATCCTGGAAATGTTGGACGACAGCAAATTATTGATATGTTTGATAATGTTAAAGAATGGGCTGGCGGTGGCTTTGAAGCTGAGGAAAATAAATTAAAATTCTATAATGATACCTTGACTTTACAAAATACAGCTGATGAAGAAGCAAAGAAGTTGTTGGAACGTAATGTCAATAACGATCAAGTAGTGATCACCCCCGATAAAATGAAATCGTTATGGAAGGGCAGTGCGGAACAAGTAAATACTTATCAGCGTTTGTTTGAAGAAAAATTTCAATATAGAGACGAACAAGGGAATTTACGAGTTCATAGTATTGCTTCGATGCGAAATTATATGGAAACCATGCAAAAGCAACCATTAAATCGGGACGATTATAAAGATACAGCTGGTAATTTTAATCAAGAAGCGTATGATAAAGCAGTATTAAAGCGAAGCCAAGATGTAGCCGATTTACAAAGTGCAATTGCTCAAATAGAAAAAAGTTCTTGGATGCAATTACAATCTGCTGCTTATGATTCTGACTTACAAATTCAACTTGGATTTACCAAAAAAGATGCGAATGGAAATGTTGTTGCGGATGATAGTAAATTATTAACTATTCGTTCGAATATGGATAAAATTAATAATAAAATGGAATCATTTGGTGAAAATAAAATTAATTTTTCTTCTGACGCGGGAAAACAATTAGATGATACGATGAAAGATTTAAAAGCCAGTCGCGATCGTTTGGCTGCTGATGTAGAACGGAAAAAAGAAGCGCGAGCTGCGCGACAGAGTAATCAAGGAAATAGTGGAAAAAAATAGAATTAAGAAGGGTGAAAGATGAATACGAATTATTTAATACCAGCAAATACAAAGAAATCAAAGCTTATTTTTGGTTTCTTTACCTATTTGGATTTAATCATATTTGGAGTAGGATGTAGTGTTACGCTAATATTGCTTTTTATATTTCAATCGATGAATTTTCAAACAGCACTTTTAGTATTACTTCCAGCTATTATTTCAGGTTTTTTGGTTGTTCCCGTTCCGAATTATCATAATGTAATGCAACTCTTGACTAATATATTTCTCTTTTATATGAATCGGAAACGGTATTATTGGAAAGGCTGGTGTATGAAAGATGGCGAAAAATAAAAAAGAAGAACTTGCTTCAAAATGGACAGAAGATTGGATTCCGATCAAACAAATTATGAATGGTATGATTGAGCTCGATAATAAAGAGTATGTAACTGGAATTAAGATTCAACCACGCAATATATTTATTATGGATCAGGGTTCACGAGATAATGTGATTTATAATTTGCGAAATTTTTATAATTCTATCGATTATGAATTTTGGTTAGTTGTTGCAGATCGACCAGTTGATATTAATGTATATCTTTCACAGCTTCAAATTTTATATAATAATGCACAGACGAATGTTTCTAGAAAATTAATTCAAGAAGATATTAATAAAGCCAATATGTTTATGAGTGCTCAATATAATGTAGTAGATACAGAATACTATATTTTATTTAAAGAAAAGAAAATGGAAGTGGTTCAGAAGCGAATTCACAGTTTGATTAGTAATTTAGCTAATTGTGGATTAAATTCAACACAAACTTCAAATAGTGATTTACGAATTATTATTGATAATTTCTTTAATGGGGGAGTTGCAACAACATTTAGTGGGATGGTGAGTCCAGAATGAATATTAAAAGTCAATTAGCTCCAAAGGGAATCGAATTTAAACCTATGGATTTTATGATTAGTGGAAAATATTGTACCATTTTTTCAATAGTTAGTTATCCCAAATTTATTCAACCAGGTTATTTAGCTAATTTAACTAATATTTCTGGGGTTAAAGTTGTTGCAAAACATATCCCGATTGAATTATCAACTTTGCAACGAATGATTAATAAAGAAATAGCTGATTTAAAAACTCGATATCAAACGGAACATGATAAAACAATTCAAGAACGAATCCGGCAGGATTATGAATCTTTAGATCAATTTATTTCCATGTTAGTTGCAACGCAAGCTAAGATCTTTGACTTTCAATTGCATATTATGATTTCAGCAGATACGAAAGATGAATTAGAATTGCGTAAAATGCAAGTGCGAAATTATTTAGATGCGCTTGGAATGCGCGGAGTATCTTTGATGTTTGAACAGGAAAAAGTGTTAAAATCTATGATTCCAATTTTTCCGAAACAAGATATTGAAGAACGAGTGGGAACACCAATTCCAAGCGTGACTATTTCGGCTATGTATCCTTTTATTTTTGATAGTATTAAGGATCCTGGAAATAGTGCTTTGTTTGGAGTGGATTTTTCGGGAGGCGTTATTTTATTTAATCAGTTTTTATATCAAATAAAAAAAGAAAGCAACCGAAATAATGCCAATATTATTTTACTTGGAACAAGTGGTAGTGGAAAATCAACAACAGCTAAATTATTGTTACGAACTCATATTCGAAATGAGTATAAAATCGTCTGTATTGATCCTGAGGGAGAACTAGAAGATATGACCCGAATGATGGGTGGAGATTTCTTAGATCTTGGTAAGGGTGGAGAGTTTGGAATGATCAACCCTTTAGAAATTATTATTGACGCAGATGAAGGTGAAATTAGTCAGGGGCTTGGCTATACCGTATTAACACGTACTTTACAGCAATTAAAAGCTTTCATGAAGTATTATTCTCCAAGTATAGATGAAGATGTTTTGACGATGTTTACAGAAGTTGTACAAGATACTTACAAACGTTATCGCATTGATTTTGATACAGATTACACACAATTTACATCTGCTGATTATCCGACTTTTGATGATGTTTATGCAACGATTAAAGGACGACTTCTTTCGATGACGGAAAAAACTCATGAACGTGATGTAATGGAACGTTTGGAACTAAAGATTCGTCCACTTGTAAAAGAATTACGGTATTATTTTACTGGACATACGACTTTACAGATTGATAGTGATTTTATAGTCTTTAATATTCGAGAACTTATGAATTCGGATGAAAATATTAAAAATGCTCTCTTTTTCAATATTTTAAAATATGCTTGGGGTCTCTGTTTGGATCCGAGTATTAATACTGTGTTATGTGTAGATGAAGCTCATGTATTATTGTCTACTAGAAATGAACTTGGAGCAGAGTTTTTGGCAAATATTCAAAGACGAAGTCGAAAATACAATACGGGAACAATTATTATTACACAGCAACCTACTGATTTTGCTGCACCTAATGTAATTACGCATGGAAAGGCTATTTTTGATAATGCAGCTTATTATTTGATTATGAATTTAAAGAAACAAGCAATTGAAGATTTATCTCGTTTAATAGATTTGAATGATAGTGAGAAAGATAGTATTAAATATTACAATCAGGGAGATGCTTTATTTGTTTGTGGAAATCGACGGATGCGAATTCGTATTATTGTTACACAAGAAGAATTAGATTCCTTCGGTTCTGGAGGAGGTTTATAAAAACTGCTTTTAAACAGTTTTTTCTTTTGTTATAATAAAAGTGAAGTGTTAGCTAGGTGGTGAGAAGATGGAATATGAATCTACAAAAGAAGAAGATTTTAAATTAGATAAAGAATCCCAAGAAAGTAGAGATGAATCGGATACAAATGATTTTGATTCTACTCATGAAACACATTCTAATGAAGTTTCCTCTTCTCGAAAATGGGTACTTCTCCCAAATGTGATAGTAAAAAATCCCGTTGCTTTTCCTATTATTTTAATGCTTGTTGGGTTCTTTCTTTTTTTCATTATTGTTTTGATTTTGTTTTATGGTGGGGTAAGTAATCAATTTGAATACATTGCTCCTAGATGTAAAACGATGATGGTAACTTTAGATGATGAAGAAGGTCCAGAAAGTCTTAGTTTAGAACAATATATCATTAGTCATATATATTCTGCTACGAAAGAGATGGAAGAAGCTAATGCAAAATTATATCAGACTTTAGCGATTGTGGTTAATACAGAAGTTCAATTAACTGGTGTTTGTAGTAAACGATATGATCCTGAGGTAGATGATATTTATGAGTTTGAAATCTTGGCGATGGATCATGAAAAATATTTAGAAATAGAACAAGCTATTCAAAATGTAAAAGATTTGGTGATGGTAGATAAAAATACGAAGCAATATTATCAAACTTCTTTAGATGGCTTTTGTTATAATCAGGTTGTGGAGGATGAGCAAAATGAACTAGATAGTTATTATACATTAGCTCAATTAGATTATGCTTTTCCTACTTCTTGGGTTCAAGAGCATGTAAAATCCTTTTATTTTACTAATTGTGCATGTAATAATCCAGATCCTAGCATTCCGAAAAAGGAAAATGTCTGTTATGAATCATCTTGGCATTATTCGGAATCAGAAAATCCAGAGCTTATTTATGTTGATGGCGGAAGTGGAACCGGAATCAGTATTTATGGGGCTTATTATTTAACTACTGTTGAAAATAGAAGTTATGATGCCATTTTTCGTTTATTTTATCCTGATCAAGATTGGGTTTTAATGAGTACCGATGAATCGTTAAAAGGGAAGAATCATTCTGATTATGTTGGCTTGGGGGGATATGGGTATATTGCTCCCAAATGTACGGAAATTACGACTACGACAAAGACAAGTGAATCAGGCGGACAGGGAAGTGGAAGTGCCGTTACTTTAAGTATCGAAGATTATGTTAAGGGAGTTGTCTATCATGAATTTCGTGGAGCGAATAATTTAGAAGCATATAAAGCAATGGCGGTCGCAGCGCGTAGTTATGTATTGGCTAATATAGGAAATAATTGTACTATTAATAATAGTACTGCAACCCAAACTTTTACGGCTGAAGAAGATCGAAGTGATCGAAATGCAGATGCCTTAATTGCGGATGCTGTTATGCAAACAAAAGGAATTGTTGTTACGAATGGAAGTACGATAAAACGAACAGAATATGATGCATTTTGTTTTGCCAGTAAGGACAGTAATTATTATACTATGTTACAGGGAGAATATGGAAATGGTGGTCAGCAAATTCCTACTTCTTGGGTAGAAGCTAATATTCATAGTTCAACTTATAAAAATTGTCCTTGTAATAACTCTGCTGGTGCACCTAGTTCTTGTTATGCGAATGGAAAGTATCGTGATGGGGGTCATGGTCGGGGAATGAGCCAATATGGAATGTTATATTTGGCTAGTGTAGAAGGTTTTTCTTATCAAAACATATTAAACTATTATTATGGCAATGATATTGTTTTGAAATCTATTTATTACAGTTCTGCTAATACGGATGGATCAACTTCTTCTACACAAGGTACAACAGAACTTCATGAACCGTTATCGAAATTTTTATTAGCACATGGTTCTAGTGTCGCCGATTTAAATCAAATTATTTTGGATCGCGTATTACAATCTGGTGTGGGAACGGCGAATGGAGTTGTAGGAGCGGCGCTTGGACTTGTGGATACGTTAGCGACACAATATCAAATTCGCTTGCCTTATTATTATAGTGGAGGTCATAGTGCAATAAATGGTGTTGGACGTTCTGTTTGGTCATTTTATGGCGTAGATCCCGATTGGGGAACCAAAGGACCATTTTATTATGCAAAATACGGAATGTATCCAGCTTATGGTCCAGATTGTTCTGCATTTGTGGCATGGGCTATGAAAAATGCTGGAATATCGATTTCTTCTGTTTCTACTTCTTCTTCGTTTTTAAATCTTGCTGGAGTTCAAAATGTTTCCTTGTTACAGGCTGATTTTGCAGAGATAAAACCAGGTGATTTATTACATCATCCTGGTCATATCGAGTTAATTATCAGTGTGGATCCAGCTTCTAATATGTTAAAAACAGCAGAAGCATCTGGAAAAAATGGTGGTTTACGAATTAGTAATCGTTCAAAAGTGTCTTCTTCGAGTTACAATTATACGATTATTCGAATGAATGGTTATTATGAGACACATCAAACTCCTGACTTTGTTTCTAAATTTCAAAGTGGTCTTTTAAATTAGAAAGGGACTTTTATGAAAAAAATAATTCTTTTATTGTTTGGTATATTTTTAATGAGTGGCTGCAGTGTAAATTATACGGTTACTATAGCAGACCATCAATATCGAGAGCAAGTTTCTATTCAGGCAGAAACAAAGCATGAAAGTGATATGTTACAAGATGATCCGTGGCCCATTCCAGCTTATTATGATGCTCCTGTAACGAGTGAAGAGCCAGTTATGTTAGATGGGGTTTCCTATTTGAAAAAAGATGTTTTGGAAAAAAATGGTTATCAAAGTTGGCTTCTTTCTTATAATTATCCAAGTAGTCAATATCGAAAATCGACTGCAATTCATTCTTGTTTTGAAAGTATTTATTATGATTATGATGAGTCTTCTAATACTACTGTTTTTCAATCTAGTGTTGGAGCTTATTGTATGGATGATTATCCCGATATTTCTAATCTTACCATTCAAGTTTTGACGGAATACGATATTTTAAACCATAATGCAGATCAAGTTTTAGGGCAAATTCTTATTTGGAATGTGACAAGAGATAATTATAAGTCTACTTCTATTCAATTAGCTTTAAAAGGAGAAGTTGATGGTCCAAAACAAGAGGAAAAAGAAGTGAATCAAGATCATACAGGATTCGCCCTTATCATATTAGGAGCATTTCTTTTCTTTGTGGTGGGAATTTTAGTTTATAATTATAACCAACGTAAGAATCATATGGATGTATAATATCCTTTTCTTCTTTTCTATTTCAGTAAGAATATCTAATAATTGGGTATTCTTTTTTCTAACATGATGTAGTATAATAAAACAAGATTATGGAGGAATTTTTATGAAGTTTCGAGTTGCACCGAAAGATTTTGCTATATTTATTGCATTTTGTGTATTTTTACTTTATTTGTGCGCAATTGCTGTGCTCAATTTTTCCTCTTTTGCAAATGATGGTTCTTTTTATGGTTTAAATCCCATTGAAGCATTTTATGGAGATAAAATTATTTTGACCTTGATGATGTTTGTATGTGCTTTAATTATTATTTTTTCTAGTGTTTCTTCTTATATTTTTGAACGAACGAAAAGTAGTAAGCATTTTTTAACCTTTAAAGAAAAAGAAGAAAAGGGTTATTCTAGATGGGCGAAAGAAAAGGAAATTAAAGAAGATAAAGGCGTTGCTCATGTCAAAGCATCTGATTCTAATGTAATGGCGGCAGGAATTCCTCTTATTAATAATGGAACAGATATTTGGGTAGATAACGGCGAATATCATAATTTGATTATTGGATCAACTGGTTCTGGTAAAACTGAAACTGTCGTAAAACCAATGGTAAATTTATTGGCGAAAAAAGGGGAAAGTATGATTATTACTGACCCAAAAGGAGAACTTTATAAATATTGTGCATCTTATTTAAAAGAGCAAGGTTATAATGTGATTGTATTAAATTTCCGAGATCCTCAAAATGGAAATGCTTGGAATCCACTATCTTTGCCATATCGTTATTATCAAGCAGGCGATACGGATAAGGCAACCGAGTTATTGGATGACGTGGCTTTAAATATTCTAAATGATCCAAATAGCAAAGATCCATTTTGGGAAAAAAGTGCAGCCGATTATTTTTCTGGGTTAGCGCTTGGGTTATTTTTGGATGCAAAAGAAGAGGAAGTAAATTTAAATTCGATCAATTTTATGAGTACAATAGGAGAAGAACGATTTGCAACAAGTACTTATATTAAAGAATATTTTAATTTAAAAGGAGAATCTTCTAGTCCTTATATTTTTGCTTCTAATACAATTAATGCTCCAACTGACACCAAAGGAGGAATTACTTCAACTTTTCGTCAGAAAATTCGTTTGTTTTCATCTCGTGAAAAACTTTCGGAAATGTTAGCATATAGTGATTTTGATATGCGGTCGATTGGAAAACAAAAAACGGCAGTTTTTATGATTATTCATGATGAGAAGACAACTTATCATAGTTTACTCACTATTTTTATTAAACAATGTTATGAAACTTTAATTGATGTTGCAAAAGAAAATGGAGGAAAGCTTCCATATCGAACTAATTTTATTTTAGATGAATTTGCTAATATGCCACCACTAAAAGATGTCGATTCGATGGTTTCTGCTGCCCGAAGTCGCGATATTCGATTTACTTTTATTATTCAAAACTTTTCTCAGCTTAATGATGTTTATGGTAAAGAAGTTGCTGAAGTTATTAAGGGAAACTGTGGAAACTGGATTTATTTGATTAGTACTGAAATGGCAGCTTTAGAAGAAATCAGTAAAATGTGTGGAGAAGTCAAAAGTGGAGAAAAAGATAAAACTGCAAGTACTCCGCTTGTAACAGTTACAGATTTGCAAAAAATGCGTTTATTTGAAGTCATTGTGATCCGTTTGCGAATGAATCCTTTTAAGACTAAATTAGAGCCTGATTTTAAAATGGATTGGGGAATTGAGCGAAAAATGGCTGAATTACCTATTCGAGAAATGAGGGAAATTTCCTTATTTGATTTAAAAAAATATGTTTCAGAAGAAAAACGAAAAAAGATGATGCAAGATATGGAAAATCAGCCAGAAGGTAGTCAAAGTCCATTTAATCCGTTTATGCCACCTAATGGTGGAGAACCAAATTTATTTGGAAATCCTTTTGGTCCTTCTTCGATGTTTCCGAATCAAATGCCAAAATCAAATCCGTTTATGCCAAATAATTTGTCTGATTCTGATATTGATAGAATGATTGCTGATATTGATAAAAAACTAAAAGAATTAGATGAAGAAGAAGCCAAAGAAAAACAAAAGAAACAAGAAAATCCGTTTTTAGCTGAATTACCGAAGCCTTTAGAAACTTCTAATGAAATGCAGGAGAAACATGGTTTTGCATTTATGAATCCAGTGTCAATCGATGAAAATCATTTAAAGCCTCAAGAACCAGTTTTACCAAAATTGGAGCCAAAACAAGAGGATAAGCCTAAAATAAATGTGGATGCTGATAGTATTATTATGAATGATAATTTAATTACAGATGATGAGTTTTTTGATGATTTTTTTGGAGATGAATAATTTATACAACCTTGGTTGTATATTTTTTGTGGTCAAATTTTATAAAATATGATAATATGATGTTGTAAAGTAGAGAGTATATTTTTCCTCTTTATTTGTTCATACTAGTGTTAGGTGGTTATTATGACAAAGAAACGTTGGATTATTTTGGGAATTGTTTTGACTTTTTTTCTTGTGATTGGAGTGAGTTATGCTTATTGGTATTTTACAAAAGAGCAAAGTGGATTTAGTAATGTTACGAGTGGATGTATTGATGTCGAAATTATTAGTAATAGTAAGGAGATTAAATTAGAAAATGCATACCCTTTATTAAATAGTGAAGGAGTAAAACTGACACCTTATACTTTTACAATTACTAATACTTGTAGTTTATTTGTTAGTTATGATATTACTTTAAGTATGTTATCGACGAGTACATTAGAAAGTCAATATATTGCAGCAGTATTAGATCGAAATCCAGTCCAAAAGTTAAATGAGTATGAAGAAGTAGAGCCTTTAAATGGATTTCAGGAAAGTAGAGTGTTACAAAGGGGCTCTTTATCTCCAGAAGATAGTGAAATCTTTAATTTAAGAGTATGGATGGACGAAAGTGTAGAAAGTATGGAAGCGATGAACAAGTTATTCCAAGCAAAAGTATCTGTGACAGTTGTCCCAAGTACGTATAGTCCAGTAGATCTAGGGTTTCAAACGTTAGCAGAAGCAATGCTTGTAAATGAATATCAGTCTTCTAGTGTAGAACAGGCTAAAAATCTAATCAAGAATAAACAAGTACCTGATTTTAGTAAAACAGCCCCATTAATAGATTGGCAAGAGAATCATGAGATGAATACACTTACTACAAGACCGGTTTTACCTCATCCAGATAAAGTAGGACAATATCAAGGATTTACGAATATTGAACAAAGTTATTTGAGATTATCAAATGGTTATACTTTTGATTCTGAAACAGGAAAATATACTTTAACGGACTCATTTTTAATTGATCCTACGACGATTACAGATTATGATACTAAGGATTATTATTATTGTGGTGCGGGTGTTAACATTAGTGCTAGTGATGTAATGAGTCCCTATCGAAATTATGAAAATTGTACTGAAATTTATAAAATCGGAAGTGCTACGAAAGAAGATTCTATACAAACTGGTTCATCTGGAAACACATTTCAAATGATTCAATATAATCTAAGTGGAAATCGATATAATCAAAAGGAATTAGAAAGTGATAAATCAGATAAAGGGTTATATATGACTTTAGATGATAATGGAGAGAGTTATTATTATCGGGGAAGTGTGAATAATAATTATGTGAAATTTGCAGGATTCTACTGGCGAATTATTCGTTTAAATGGAGATGGAAGTGTAAGGCTTTTATATGCGGGAAACACTCCGACTGCTAATGGAATTGAACTATCATTGGATAAGAAAAATAGTGTATATAACAGTCAAAGTAATTTACCAGGATATGTAGGATATATGTATGGAAATAATTTAGATACATATGAGAATGCAAGTAAGAATGAGAAAGATAGTACGATAAAAACGGTATTAGATAATTGGTATCAAAAGAATATTTTAGAAAAAGGATATCATGATAAAGTAGCGGATAGTATTTTTTGTAATGATCGAGGATTACAAAGTGGAGATGGAATGAGTACAACTCAAAATACATATTATATGCCTCATCAAAGACTGAGAGTGGATCAAGAACCGACATTGATGTGTCATCAAGAGGGGGATCGATTTACGGTAAGTGAAGAAAAAGGAAATGGAGCTTTAACATATCCAATTGGACTGATTACGTCTGATGAACTTCAATATGCTGGAATGGCGGAAGGTTATTTAAACAAATTAAGCTATGCTCATTCTAGTTTGACGTATTGGACAATGTCTCCAAGTTGGTTTCTTACCACTTCTGGAACGTCACGAGTGATGAAGGAGTCTCGATTGGGATATGTTCATTATTCAGATAATGTGTTAACGGCAGCTGGTGTGCGTGCAGTAATAAACCTAAATCAAAATACTATAATTACAGGAGGAACAGGAACTGTTTCCAATCCATTTGTTGTGACTTCATAATGAGTCCTTTTTTTTTGCAGAAATACCTTTCTCAACGATTGTCCTTTTTGATTTTTTCTTTGTAACATAAAATATGTTGGTGATATTATGAAACGAATTTCTATTCAGGAATACAATGAAAATATGGGGACCTTAATTGATTTAAGCGATCCTAAAACTTATGCAGCTAGAAAAAGAAAAGGAAGTCTTAATTTTACCTATGAAAAATTTATGTTGCATTATCAAGAATATTTAGACAAAAAGAAACCTTATTACATTTTATGTACGAAAGGAATTCATAGCAAACGTGCGGTAGCAATTTTAGAATATTATGGTTATAATGTGACTCAAGTTTATTTTGAAGATTCTCTTTAATTTGATTTGTTCGCTTGTTATTTCTTTTTATTATTGTATAATGATTGAAATAGGAGGATATATGGAATATGTTATTGTAGGCTTATTGGGTGTGGTTATTGTTTTACTCCTGATTTCTGTGCTTCGAAATAATCATGAAAGTGTGGATGTAACAGAACGTTTGGGCAAGTTTGAAACAAATTTGACGAAAGAAATAGGAGATTTTAAGTTAGACTTTTCAAAATATTTACGAGATGATTTTGAAAAATTGAATCTTCAAGTGGAAAGAAAATTGTTAGAAATTAATGACCGTGTAAATGCTAGATTGGATGAAAACTTTGAAAAAAGTAATAAGACATTTCAAAATGTGTTAGAGCGTCTTTCTAAAATTGATGAAGCGCAAAAGAAAATAGATGGATTATCCAGTGAAATTGTCTCTTTGCAAAGTGTTTTAACGGACAAAAAAACGCGAGGTATTTTTGGTGAAGTGAATTTAAATTATATTTTGAGTAGTGTTTTTGGAGAAAATAATACTCGTATTTATGAAGTGCAACATAAGCTTTCTAATGGGGCGATTGCAGATGCTGTTTTGTTTGCACCTCTACCTCTTGGGATGATTTGCATCGATTCTAAATTTCCATTAGAAAATTATGAACGCATGACAAATCGCGAACTTAGTAAAGAAGTTAGAGAAGTTGCTTTTAAGCAATTTAAAATAGATGTGAAAAAACATGTTGATGCGATTCATGAAAAATACATTATTCTTGGTAAGACGGCACCAGAAGCTATTTTGTTTTTACCAGCAGAAGCTATTTTTGCAGAGATTAATGCTTATCATTCCGATTTACTTCGATATGCTTATCAAAAAAAAGTATGGATTACTTCTCCAACCACGTTAATGAGTACTCTTACCACGATTCATATGATTATAAAAAATATGGAACGTGATAAGTATGCAAAAGTGATTCATGAAGAATTAAATAAGTTGGGAGTGGAATTTGAACGTTATCGCATAAGATGGAGTGCATTGTCTAATCATATTGAAACGGTTCATAAAGATGTTAGAGAATTAGGGATTACAACCGATAAAATTTCAAAGCGTTTTGATTCTCTAAATAATGCTGAAATTGGAACTATAGAAAACAAAGAAGAATCTAAGATAACAAATTAGATTCTTTTTTATCGAAAATAAATAAAAATAAATATACTTAATAAAAAACAATAAATGGAGAATTTCCAAAGTTTTCCTTTTTTGACCCAATTGCTAAGCCATTGATAAGAAAAGTAGGTAATGACACCAGAAGCGATAAGCCCACAAGTATAGGGAAGAATTAAATGACTTATGTTTCCAGATTCCATGATATCTAATACTCCTAGACCCATTGAAGCAATTGATACAGGAAAATATAGCATGAAAGTGTATTTTAAAGAAGTTTCTCTTTCTAAGCCACAAAGTAAACAACCAACTAAAACTGTTCCACTACGACTAATTCCTGGAAATAAAGCAACCATTTGAAGTAATCCAATTATAATAGCATCTTTATATGTAATATCATGATCTTTTTTGGTTCCTTTGGCATTTCGAACTAGAAAAAGAGCAATACTTGTAATTAAAAAGGCAATGCCTAAAACTTTGACGCCAGATAGTAAAGATTCGACTTGGTCTTTCAAAAGAATTCCCGCGATTCCTACAGGAACGGATCCGATTAAAATTAAAAGACAATATTTAAAATCAGCTGTATATTTTTTTCGTTTTTCTTTTTGGAATACATATTGGAAAAACGCCTGAATTAGATTTAAAATGTCTTTCCAAAAAATGATTAAAATTGCTAAAAACGAACCAAAATTAACAACAATTTCAAAATTTAAATCACTAAACAAATTGGTATTAAATATATTTTTTAATAATACTAGATGCCCGCTGGAAGAAATAGGTAATGGTTCAGTTAAACCTTGGATAATTCCAAAAATAATATATTCTAATAAATTCATAATGTTTCACCTTAATACATTATATAATAAATTTTGGAATTAAGAAATAGAATTTAATGGTGGTATTATGTTTGGATGTTTTATTTTTTTGCTTGGCATCCTTTTTTGTAGTATCGGTTTGTCTTTTTGTATTTTGTATTTGAATTTGTTAACAATGGGGTATAGTTTTTTGGATCTCGTTCATTTTATTATTAGAAGAGGGGAATGCAATTTATTTATTTTAGGTATTCTCATGATGTTTTTGGCATGGAAAGGGAAAAAAATACATGAATTATTATTACGATGTTTTACTAAATTTTGATTTGGATTATATTTGGAATTTTTATGAGTGGGAAAAGGAAGATTATTTGACTCTTGCAAAAAAAATTCCTTTATTTCGAGTTTCTTTTGAAACAATATGTGATTTTATTTTGTATCATGTTACTTTAAAAGAAGAAATTTTAGATACTATTGCTCATAAAACGGTTGTTCATGAAGAAAAAGAAGAGTTATTTGCTTCTTGTATTTTAAGTGATTCTAAAAATGCTATCGCAGTTTTATTGAATGAACAGGGAAAAGTGATTTCATTGAGTAAATTGCTTGTGCGTGATGAAAATAATATCAATGAGTTTATTTATACTCTGAAAGAGGAAGAAATTCTTTATGAAAAACAAGAAAGAAGAATGCAAAAAAGACCTTTGCGACAGTATTTGCAAATGAAAAATTTATTGATTATCGAGTTAAATACGTTATATGAATCAAAAAATCAACAGAAATTGCAATATCTTTATTATGAATGGTTTTCTTTAGAAGAAACTAATTTAGAAGATATGTATCATCAAATGCAATATTCTTTATCGAAAATTAATCCCCAAAAATTGCAAGATTTAGTTTATTTGATTCGATTGTCATATCATCAAGTATAAATTAGGACTGAATTGGTCCTTTTTTTCATATGCTTTTTTAGGTGAGATTATGAAGCAGATCCTAGTAATTTTGGTGTTTTTTTTGTTTGGTTTTTTAGAGGTAAATGCATATAGTGCAGAAAGTATGATTGCAATCGATATGGATTCGGGAAGAGTGTTATATGAACAAAATGCTTATAAGGAAAAGTTAATTGCTAGTACTACTAAAATTATGACGACGATTGTTGCCATAGAAAAGTTGGATTTAAATACTATAATTAAAGTAGATGAACGAGTATTAAAATCTTACGGTAGTGGAATTTATATTGAAGTGGGAGAAGAGTTAACTTTAAAAGATTTATTATATGGTTTGATGTTACGAAGTGGGAACGATGCTGCTATTGTGATTGCAAATGCAGTTGGAGGGAGTATGGAAAGTTTTGCGTATCTTATGAATCAAAAGGCATATGAACTTGGAATGAGTCATACTACGTTTTATAATGCACATGGTCTTGAAGAGGGGGATGGAAGTGGAAATACTTCAACAGCTTATGATATGGCATTATTAATGCGATACGCGATGCAAAATGAACATTTTCGAGAAATTACAAAAACATTAGATTACGAAGCAAAAAGTAATCAAAAAACATATCATTGGACAAATAAAAATAAACTTTTACGGATGTATCCCTACACGATTGGAGGAAAAACGGGATTTACAGAGAAAGCAAGAAGAACTTTAGTAACTGCCGCTTCTAAAGAAGGGAGAAATATTGTCATTGTGACATTAAACGATGGAAATGATTTTCAAGATCATCAAAATTTATATGAAGTATTATTTCAAAAGTATGAGGCTGTATCTGTTTTAAAAAAAGATCAAGTAGAAATTCCAAAATTTGATTTTTATCATAATGATAGGTTGTACTTAGAAAAAGATGTTGTTTTGCTAGCTAGTAAAGAGGAGATTTCTGATATTCATGTTACATATGAAATGGATCAATTAGAAAATTATAAAAGTGGGGATATGGTGGGGAGTGCTCATATTTTATTACAAAATAAAGAATTAATGGCTGTTAAGGTTTATGTACAAAAAAAATCAGAAGAAAAAAAAGAAGGCTTTTTTCAAAAATTCTTTGGGTGGTTGTTTGGATGGTAAGTATTATTTGGGGTTGTTTTATTTTAATTGGAGTAATTTTTTCTATTGCAACGGGTTCGGTTGAAGCTCTTAATAATCAAATTTTAAAAGGTGCCAGTGATGGTATTGGACTTTTGATGGAAATGTTACCTATTTTAGTTTTATGGACTGGGGTAATGAAAATAGCAGAAGATGCTGGTATTTTACAAAAATTTGCTCATTTAGTGCGTCCGATTTTACATAAATTATTTCCAAGTTTAGATCGTCATGATCCAGCTTTACAATATATTGCTTCTAATATTGCTGCAAATGCGTTAGGGCTTGGATCTGCTGCTACGCCTTTTGGATTAAAAGCGATGGAAGAGATGCAAAAAAAGAATCCTGTTAAGGATACAGCCACAGAAGCGATGATTACCTTTTTAATTTTAAATACGGGAGGAGTCACGATTATTCCAACAACAGTTCTTGCTCTTCGTTTAAGTCATCATAGCGCCAATCCATCTGAAATTATTTTAACTTCTATTTTAGCTACGGCTTGTTCTAGTTTTGCTGGGTTAATGCTGGATTATATTATCAGAAAGAGGAAAAAATTATGAATTTTATTTCAACTTTTATTATTCCTATTTTTGTATTTTCGGTCGTGATATATGGCTTTTTGCATAAAGTGGATATATATGAGTCTTTTTTAGGAGGGGCTAAAGAAGGTCTTGTGATGACTTTTCATATTGCTCCTGCTATTATTGCAATGATTTTTGCTACTAATTTATTTTTAAATAGTCATTTTTTGGAATGGGCCTTTCAATTTATGAATCCTATTTTTCAAACGATTCACGTACCGATTGAAATTTTACCAATGGCTGTTGTACGTCCGATTAGTGGAACTGCTTCTTTAGCTATTTTAAATAATATTTTATTGGTTTATGGTCCAGACTCTTTTGTGGGGCGATTGGCTTCCACTTTACAAGGATGTACCGATACAACGATTTATGTGTTAGCTCTTTATTTTGGAAGTATCAAAGTCACGAAGACGAAACATGCTTTGGGGGCAGGACTTTTTGCTGATTTAGTTGGAATTATTGCTAGTTTTATAATTGTATCTATCTTCTTTTAAAAATATTGCGGTATTATTTTGTAAATGTTATAATCCTTTTAAAGGATAGATTTTATGAAACCACGTACTATGCAATTTGATATGTCTCATTATTTTTTTGAAGGAAGTGTTCCAGAAGAATTTTATTCTAGTTTTTTACAAAATGATACTTGTTTTAATACGTTATATGCTTGTCTATTAAAAGGGTATCCAATGAATGGAATTAAAGTTCGTTTTAAAAATGAGGATTTTTTAATTTCTTTACAGCAACTCATTCATCAATATTATGATTTCTTTGATACTTGTGAATTGATTCCAGAAGTTCTTCAAAAGCGAATTGAAAAAATTGAACAAGTATCAAAAGTTTATAATCCGAAAATGTTTCAAGAATATGCGGATGAATATTGCTTTGAAGCAAATGGAGAATTTCATATATATCCCTTGCAAGAATTGTTAAATTTACCTTATTTAACAGAGAGTGAATTAGAGAATACTTCTGATATTACTTATAAGATATATGGGTATACTTGTTTAATGCAAGAGCCAGAAATGAAATATTGTTATTTACCCGATCAGGTGGATTATATTTTTGATCAATTTATTGAAAAAGATAAATTTAACATTAAAATATGTGGATTTCAAGAAACGACGGAATTTTTACCAAAATATCAAAACTTATTTCAAAATCCTTTTTTACAAGATATTTTAAATTCTATTCCAGCTGATTTGTCGAAATATGAACAAGCTTTATATGCTTATTTTTCTTTAATGCTATCTTTGCAATATGATGAACGTTATATTAAAGCTGATATCAAAGAAAAAGATTTTCAACGTCATGTTTCTCCCAATTATTTAAATAAAATATCTCCTCAAAATAATCGAGTGGTTTGTTTTGAATTTATGGCTTTTTTATATTATCTATGGAAAAAGTTAGATATTCCAGTCCAACTTCATATGAAACAATATGGTTATGGCCATGCTTATTTAAGTTTTTTGGCAGATTCTTTTTGGATTAAAGCTGATCCTATTTCTTCGGTTGTGAAAGGAGATTATTTTACTTTAAAATTCGGACAAGAATTAAGAGGATTATCCTGTGAAAATCAAAGTTATGCAATTCGAAGGGAAGCGAGTATTCGTTTAAAAAATATTTATGAGCGTTTTATGAAAGAACATCCCGATGTTTTAAAGGGGAAAGAATTTTGGTATAACCTCGAGCAACAAAAAACGAAATTTTTAGAAATGGATTATATTACGCGATTAAATTCTTTATTACAAATTTTGATTCAAAGTCCTTATGAAGGTAATATTTTTATGAATTTATTGATCCATTATTTTAATTATTTTGAATTAAAAAATAATTATACTATTTCAATCTCTCGGATCAAGTCTAGCTTGCCTCCTTTTTCCCTTCAAATGACTTATTTGATTTCTTCTCCTTTTGATGAAAATATTTATATTGTTTATCCTAATAAAAAAATTCAAAAAGTTACAAAAGAAATGCTAGATTCTTATCAAGCTTCTGGAAAAATTTCTATTTATAGTTTTGGTTCACAGCAAGAAGCAAAAAGAGGACGATAGTACGTTTTCTTTTTTTTGACGTATAATATATTGAGAAAGATTTTTTGTCAAATATTATCTTATTTTGATAAAGATTGTCTCATGTGATTAATAGAGAGAATGTTGGAACATATTAATAAATAGAAAATCAAAAATAATGTAAAGAAAAAATTGGAAATTTGATTTTCACATGTATTTGTGGTAGTATAGATTTTGTTTCCGCAAAAAAGAGGTAGAGATTAATGGAAAAATTACCGTCGGTTAAGGCTCTATTTTGGGCCGTAATCGCAATTCTTTTGGTAATGATTTTCGCTTGGATTACAAGTGGCATCACCAAATTAAGATTTCAAAGTGATATTAGTACTTTAAAAACTTATTTTCGACTTTCTAGTATTCATCATGCGAAAGATGTTTTGATGGAGAAAAAAAGATTACCAGAAGAAAAAATTGAAGTAATACAGAGTGTTTTGGAAGTGCCTTTAGCAGTTGAAGTGGTACCTAAAATCGTCTATGCAGGAATGACGCTTGAGGAGCTAGGGGCTAAATTAGATCGAAGTTTAAAATCAACCTTATCGGGATATGGAGCAAAATTTGCAGCTTTATCGTTAGAATATGGTGTAGATCCATATGTTGCTTTGGCTATTGTTTTGCACGAGACTGGATGTTATCATGGAAAATGTAGTACTTTAACGAGTAGTTGCAATAATGTTGGAGGATTAAAAGGTTCTCCTGGGTGCCAAGGTGGGGCTTATAAAAAGTTTGCGACATTGGACGAGGGGATCGAAGCTTTTATTGGAAATCTATCTAAGAATTATTATCAAAAAGGACTTACTACTGTAGAACGAATTGGAAAAAAATATGCGGAAAGTAAAACATGGACTACAAAAGTAAATTTATATATTGAAAAAATAAAAGCAAATTGAAAGTTTTTCTTTCAAATAACTGCACCTTAAGGTGTAGTTTTTTTTGTGATATTGAAATCGTATTTTATAATTGATATTTCAAGACTTTTTTTAAATAGGATAAGATAACAACATATTTCTGTAATGATGGAAATGACTTGATAGACTCAATTAAAAGATTCTATCATTTTGAAGCAATAGGATGGAGAAATAGGGAAATAAAACCATTATTAATATTTTTATGGTTGGATCATAAATATTATTATGAAATGAAAAGAAGGAATTTCAGAATTTTTTCTTGCCTTTTTTGACAGTTATCGCTATAATGTTTAATATAGTAAAGGGGTATGATTATGAATAATAATGATACAAATTTGAACGAAAATAATATAAATTCGAATGTTGGAGGGTTGACTCCAAATCAACCAAATCCTGGAATGGGAATGGATTCTTTGCAATCAGGAAATCAAAATTCAATGCAAGGAATGAGTTTGGGAGCTATTTCTCCTGAACCAACTTCAGTTCCAAATCCAACACCAGTTATAAATTCGAATGAAGCTATGAATCCGCAGCCTACGGTGAATTTAATTTCTCCGAATCCAATGGAAACAAGTGCAGCTTCAAGTGTTTCAGTGACTCCTATTCAAGATCCAAATGCGATGAATCCAGTATCTTTGCAAAATTTGCAAGATTCTTCCTTAAATTCAATGAATAATATGGCTGGAATCGGAAATGAATCTATAAATTCGGTGGGGCAAATGAATTCTTTTCCTTCCAATGAACCTATCAATCCAACGATGGTAAATTCAACAGTTGCTCCAGTGGACCAAATGAATCAAGGTATGAATCTTGGAATGAATCAACCAATCGAATCGGTAAATTCTTCATTTAATGGAATGAATTCTATGAATGGAACTTCTAATAATATAGGTATGGATCCGTTTGGTCAAGTAAATCAACCACAAAATAATAATATAGGAATGAATCCAAATTTTAATGGATCTAATCCAAATATGTTTGGTACTGTTCCAACTCCTCCTGTTATGCCTGTCAATGATGGCAAAAAGAAAGGTTCTAAAATGAAACTTTCTAAAACGAGCATGTTACTTTTAATTGTTTTTGCTATTTTGGTTATTGGTTGCGGCGTTTATTTTATTCTTATGCAATCAAAACCATCTACTCCGTCGATTTCTATTACTACTAAAGAATTGGAATGGAGTTTAGGTGCTCCTTTATCCACAGATGTTCAGGATTATGCTACAGTTACTGGTTATGAGATTCATAATTGTACTTTAAATACAGATAATGTAAATGTAAATCGGATGGGACAGTATGATTATACGGTAACTTGTGGGTCAGTTACTGAAACTGGAAAAATTATTTTAGCAGATGATGAACCGCCGATGGCTATTGTAAGAGAAGTTATGATTGTTCCTGGGACGCCAGTTGTTTTAGAAGATTTTATTGTTTCTTGTAATGACTATACAGAATGTTCATATGAGCTAGAAGATCCTGCTGTTTCATTAGAAGAACTTGCTGCTGTAGAAGGAACTTATTCAATTAATATTATCGTTTCAGATGAATATGATAATCAGACTACTGTAACGGCTCAACTAATTGTATCTAATGCCGCGCCTGTTCGTTATATGTATTGTACTTTGACTAATGCTCCAGATCATGAATTGGAAAATGCAACTTTAGAAGTATCTTATAATTATGGAATTAATGGAGATGGTATTCTTGCTAAAACACAAAAAATATATCTGTTTACTTTTGCAGATGAAGAAAGCTATTTAAAAGTGAAGTCTTCTTATGATGCAAGTGTTGGTATTAGTGGAATGATTGGAGAAACTATTTTCGATGATTCTGTTTATACTATTTCAGTTACAACGAATGTGACAGAAACGCAATTGGCAACTGATTTCAATGTAAATCCTTTTCCGACTATTTATGAAGAATTGCGTCAATTTCAATTTGATAATGGCATATCTTGTAAAAATCGTTAGATAAAATTTCATCTTCGGATGATTTTTTTTTTTGCACAATTTTGGCTCTTTTTCATATGCTATTGTGGAGGATTATATGAAAAAATTAAAGGTTTGTGTTTATGCAATTTGTAAAAATGAAGAACAATTTGTATCTCGTTTTATGGAACATGTAAAGGAAGCAGATGCTGTATATGTATTAGATACGGGCTCAACAGATCAAACAGTTTCTAAACTAAAACAAGAAGGTGCTATTGTTGATCAGAAAAAAATAGATCCATGGCGTTTTGATGTTGCTCGTAATGAATCGTTGGCCATGGTACCTGAAGATACGGATATTTGTGTATGTATGGATTTGGATGAAGTTATTTTACCTGGATGGCGCAAAACATTAGAGGAAATTTGGAATCAATCTTCTATTAATCGATTAAAATATTTATATCATTGGAGTTTTGATGAGTATGGGAATCCTGCTGTAACCTTTTATATTAATAAAATTCATAGTCGCAAAGGATATTTTTGGGGACATCCTGTTCATGAGGTATTGATGACTGAAGAAATGTTTCAAGAAGTAGAAGGAATTACCAGTGATATTGTGGTCCATCATTATCCTGATTCTAATAAATCACGGGGGAGTTATTTGCCTCTTTTAGAACTATCAGTAAAAGAAGATCCATTGGATGATCGTAATATGCATTATTTAGGTAGAGAATATATGTATTATAAAAAATGGGATCAAGCCATTGAAACGTTACACTGTCATTTAACTTTACCAAAAGCAACATGGAAAGATGAACGATGTGCTTCTATGCGATTTATTGCTCGTTGTTATGCTTATAAGGAATATTTTGAAGAAGCGAAATTGTGGTATGAGAAAGCCATTTTAGAAGCACCTTATTTGCGAGAAGGATATATTGAACTGGCATATTTAAATTATAATCAAAAAGATTATGAGTCTGCATATTATCATTTGAAACAGGCTTTGAAAATACTTTTGAAAAGTGATAGTTATATTAATGAACCGTTTGCATGGGATTACCATGTTTATGATTTATTAAGTTTAGTGGCTTATGAATTACATTATTACGATGAAGCTTATTTGTATGCAAAAAAAGCTTTTGAGATGAATCCGAAAAGTGACAGATTAGAAGAAAATGTGAAAATTTTGTCGCATTTTGTAGAAACTGTATAAAGATTATCTTTATAGTGCTTGAAACAAAAAAATATAATAAATAACTTGTTTTTTTACTGTTTATTTTTTGAAAACTATGATATTCTGATGTTATAAATAGAAAGTGTTTTTTAGGATAGGCAGAAAATAGGTGTTATTTATGAATTTAAAGACATTTCATGAGCAAAAGAGAACGCAAAAAAGTATCCTGATTTTTAGTATAATTATACTTTTTCTTTTTCTTGGGATTATTTTTTTCCGTAGTTTTGCATTGTATGAGCAAAAGTATGAATATGATGCTATTCGAGGAAAAGTTCCAACTCTTTCTGATTATAATGTGACATTATCTGTTCTTGTAGATGGAGTTACATCTGAGACGATTCCTGCCAAAGGAAGTGGTAAAACTGTTGAAAAAATTACTTGTGATGATGGAATATATGGAATATGGGATTATGAAAAGTGGAACTTAAGTGTTCAAAATATTGTAAATCGAAAAACAAAGTGTCAAATTGAATTTAAAAGTAAATATTTAGAAGATATTTTAAATGGGACTGATCCAGTGCTAAAAGATGGCTTGATTCCCGTAGTATTAGAAGATAATGGCAGCGTAAGGAAAGCCAATTTAGAGAGTGAATGGTATCGGTATGAGGATAAGAGATGGGCGAATGCGGTTATATTAGAAGATGAGAGTATTGATTATCAAGATGGAGAAGTTATACCAACTGAAAATATAGAGTCTTATTTTGTGTGGATACCAAGATATCGTTATCAGATATTTGATAATGGACTATATTATGGAATTAGCACAAAGGAAAATAAAGCTGTGGACATTCAAATAGAATTTGAAAGAAAAGAAAAATTAGTGAGTACAGGGACAAAGAAAGGGGAATGGTTAACCCATCCAGCTTTTACTGCTTTTGATGTAAATGGGATTTGGGTTGGTAAATACACTACGAGAAATAAAATTGGCTCAGGAGATTTTAATATTATTGCGCCTGATCAATTAGAGATCACTTTATCGAGAAATATATGGCATAGTATTGATGTTTCAAAAGCTTTTCAAAATAGTTATGATTATAAAAGAGAATATGATTCTCATATGATGAAGAATACGGAATGGGGAGCTGTTGCTTATTTATCACATAGTAAATATGGAAATGTCTTATCTGATTTTACAAGTACCACAGGAAATATAAGTGGCTTTTATTTAGAAAATTTTCGTTCGTATGTGATGGGGGTGATGGCAGATAAGAATGGTCGACCTCTTAGTGGAACGAATGCTAATAATAATAGTGGTTTTAATGGTCCTTTAGGAAGTGGCCAAGCAGATATTACAGATAAAATATCATTTCCTGAATCGAAATATTATGATCTTTATAGTTATAATGGGGAGACAAGTAATTTTACGGCTCGTATTTTAGGAGATGCCACAGGAGAAATGGGACCTTTTGCTATAAATGAACTGGTTTCAGAAGGTAGTGCCATAGGAATATATGTAAATTCTTGGCATGATGGTATTGTTCAATTTCCAAATTCGACGAAGATCGTATGGTTTGAACGAGGGGGAAGTAGTTTATCAACAGCTTCAAAAATGTTTTCGTTTGATGGTTCATTTGGTTGCGGTTTTTCAGGACATTCTTTTCGAGTTGTTTTAGCATTTTAGAAAAGAAATAAATAGTGTTACATATTAAAAAACCAATGAAAAAACCTTTACACTAGAGATAGGATAGAGGTTTTTTTATGAGGAAGTTTCGAGAGTTAAAGAAAAGAAAAAAAATAGAGTATGGATTTTGTGGTCTGATATTTTTCTTGTTGACTGGAATCATAATCTATCAAAGCTACGCGATGTATGAACAGAAGAAAGAGTATGATGTAATGAAAGGAAGTATTCCTTCTTTTTTAAGTGATTATGATGTAAAAGTTGCCATCTTAGTAGATGGAGTTGGTACTGATACGATCCCTTCTAAGGAAAGT
>JAAVZT010000032.1 GCA_022791775.1 Bacilli bacterium | reverse complement strand
CGCAGAGTAGCTATGTATGGACGGGATAACCGCTGAAAGCATCTAAGCGGGAAGCCTCCTCCAAGATGAATTTTCCCATTCTTCGTGAAGTAAGAATCCTTATAGACTATGAGGTTGATAGGCTAGGGGTGGAAGCGTAGTGATACGTTGAGCTGACTAGTACTAATAATTCGAGGATTTAACTTATAATTTTATGATGAGTTGTACATTATCTTGTTTTTAAAGGACAAAATCCTTTATTGGTGACGATAGCCTAGTGGATACACCTCTTCCCATCCCGAACAGAGCAGTTAAGCACTAGTACGCCGACGATAGTGTAAGCGAAAATAGGTAGTTGCCAATTTTTTTTTTGCTATAAAATCTTTAAAATTATTTTTTAAAGATTTTTTTATTGTGTCAAAAAGTGTCTGAATAGAAACTTCTCATTGCTTCCAAAAAATGGCTATGTTAAACTTATTATAGGTGATTTATATATGGACTACAAATATACATCAAGAAGTGATGCAGATACGTTGGAATTAGCTCAAAATATAGAGAGTGAAAAATTTCCAAATATGGTTATTTGTTTAGTAGGAGAATTAGGAAGTGGAAAAACCGTTTTTGTAAAGGGTTTTGCTCAAGCATTGGGAATTCAAGAAACAATTACATCGCCCACTTTTAATTTAGTTAAAGAGTATTTGTATGGTGAGTTACCTTTATACCATATGGATGTATATCGTTTAGAAGGAACAAAGGAAAATGTTGGAATAGAGGAGTATTTTTCTCAAGGTGGTGTTACCATAGTTGAATGGGCAGATATGGTAGTTGATATTTTGCCAGAAGAACGTTTAGAAATTGAATTTAAAGTAGTAAATGAAAATACTAGAGTATTAGTTTTTCGACCATTTGGAAAACGCTATGAAGACTTATGTAATTCTGTTTTGTAAAACTCTTTTGGAGAGTTTTTTTCTTTTTATTGACGAGTAACTTTTATCTCGTTATACTACTATTACGTTGGAGGTTTGTAATGAAGACTTTATATATTGATACACATTCTAATAAAATTGCGATGGGAATTTTTTTTGATGGAGTTTTAGTGAAAATATATGAGGAAACTCCTATTCATCAAAATAGTGCGCGATTAGCACCTATCTTAATTGCTGTGCTCGATTCTGTCTCTCTTTCTATTCATGATGTTTCTGATATAATTGTTATAAATGGACCTGGCTCTTTTACGGGTATTCGTTTAGGTGTTACCATGGCAAAGACCCTTGCTAAAACTTTAAATATTCCTATACGAATTATGAGTAGTATCTTAATTAAGGCAATTTCAAATGAAGAAAAAGGGCATCATTGGTTTGTAGAAGAAGAAAAGAATGGGTATTATGTTGGAGAATTTAATGATCTAGATGAGTTATTAGGAGAATATATCTATATCAAAAAAGTGGATTATGCAACTTTTAAAGAGTCTCGCGATGTGATTGAAAATGTTTCTTTAAACTTTGATTTGATCTATGCATATTCTCGATTGCTTCCTCCGCTTAATCCTCATTTAGTAAATCCTTTATATGTTAAAATGATTGAGGTTCAGAAGTGATTCGACGTGCAGAAAAAGAAGATATACCTAAAATTTATGAATTAGGTAATCAGTTACATAAAAATTATTCTGCAACTAATAATTTAGAGCATATGTTTGAAGAATTGTATTTTAAGATCTTTGTTGCGGAAGAAGATAATAATGTGGTTGGATTTTTAAGTATTACTGAATTATATGAAACAGTTGATATACTTGATATTTTTGTTTTAGAGAAATATCGTCGAAAAAAAATTGCTAGCCGTTTATTGAATTATATGATGGGCAGTGTTAATTCTAATGTTACTTTATTTACATTAGAAGTAGCTTCGGATAATAAAAATGCTTTAGGATTATATGGTCAATTTGGATTTGAAGTGATTCAAAAACGTTTGATGTATTATGATAATACGGATGCTTATTTGATGGGAAGGCGTTGTAAAAATGAAGAATAAGGATATTAATATTTTGGCAATTGAAACTTCATGTGATGAAACCAGTATGGCGGTCGTTCGAAATGGTCATGAAGTGATTGCAATGACCGTTTTAACCCAAATGGATACTCATGCTGATTTTGGCGGAGTGGTTCCAGAGATTGCTTCGCGGATGCATACTGAAAACATTACAATGGTTTTAGAAGATACTTTAACAAAAGCTAATATGTCTTTAAACGATATGGATGCCATAGCAGTTACTTATGCACCAGGATTACTTGGCAGTTTGTTGGTAGGAATTGAATGTGCTAAAATGTTATCTTTGGTAAGTGAAAAACCCCTTATAGCTGTTAATCATACGATGGGGCATATTTTTGCCAACGCAATTGAATATGATATGACTTATCCGTTACTAGGTCTAATCGTTAGTGGAGGGCATACTGATTTAGTTTTAATGAGAAGTCCTTATGATATTTCTGTATTAGGAAAAACAAAAGATGATGCAATTGGTGAAGTTTATGATAAGGTTGCACGTGTTTTGGGATTAAAATATCCAGGTGGCCCTAATGTGGATCGTTTAGCAAAAGAAGGGGAGCATACATATTCTCTTCCAAAGCCAATGAATGATGATTCTTTTGATTTTAGTTTTAGTGGATTAAAAAGTGCGGTGATTAACTTAGTACATAATGAAGAACAGCGAGGGAACGAAATACGGCGAGCAGATTTGGCAGCTAGTTTTCAAACAGTAGCTGTGGATGAATTATTACGTAAAGTGGAATATGCATTTCAAAAAACGGGAGTAAAAAATATGATATTAGCTGGTGGCGTATCTGCGAATCGATATTTGCGTGAAAAGATGGCAGATTTAGCAGAAAAATATCAAGTGACATTCCATGTTCCATCTTTTAGATATTGTACAGATAATGCAGCGATGATTGGAGCAGCAGCATATCCTCTTTATTTAAAAAAGAAATTTTCTTCTTTTGATTTAAATGCAGAGAGTAGTTTTGATATAGAAAAATATCTTGCATTTATGAAAAATTTTGACCATGAAAAAACTGATGATTAATCTTTATCGTCAGTTTTTTCATCGTTATCATTATTTGTCTTGTCGTCTACATCAATTCCTGGTGTAGGGGATACCGGATTTTTATCATCGGGTTTATCTGTTTCATCATCTTCGTTAGGTTTATCTATTTCATCGGTTGGGTTTCCTGGAATGGTAGGTAATTTTAGATCTTCTTCTGGTTCAGTTGGTTTCGGGTTACTTATTTTTGCTTTACTAATATAAATTGTAACGTTTGAAACATTTTTTAAGAATGTACCTTCATGAACACTTTGATTGATAATAATTCCTGGAATGGAATCACTTTCTACAAATTCTTTTGTTAGTGTAATACCATGACTTGTTGCCCATTTTTCCGCATAGTTTACGTTTTGACCGCTTAAATTAGGCATTAATTGAAGTATTGTTCCAGTGCGTATTCCTTTTCCTATTACATCTGTAGAATAGTCTTTATCGCTGTTAAAATCATAATGGAATGTTTTTATAGTTTCAATTGGAATTAGACCTAAATTTTCTTTCATGCTTGTTGTAATTGCATTTAATGATCCAGGATAATATCCAAGTGCACTCGTTTTCATTCCAGCATTTGGAAGCCATACATTTAATCCATAATATTCTAAGTAAGTTTTTTGAATTGTCATGAAGTCTTCCCCTTTTAGACTATTGATTAGCATATTTTTGATTGTTTGATAAAAGGATAAGATTTGAGGCGTTTGCATATTTGTAGCAATATTGTTACTGATTGTGTCTAAAAGTTTTTCAAAATCACTGAAACTAGAAACTTGAACTATTTTTTTTGCTACTGCTTCAATAATTGCTTGTTGATGTTTATTTCTAGCAATATCGGATAATTTATAGAGATGTCGACATCTTGCATAAGCGAGTGCTTGTTCTCCGTCTATGTGAACATTTTCGCCAGGATTGATACATACTAAATGTTCACCGAATCTTCTTTGAGAGTCTTGTTCACATACCAGTCCTTGATGAGCTTTATCATAGGAATAATCTGGAGTTTCGATATCAACATTAATTCCTCCTAAAGCATTTACTAAGTCTACTACTCCTTTAAAATTTACTTTTACGAAATAATCAACTTTGATATCTGTTAATTGCTCAATGGTATTAATTACACAATTTGTTCCATAAGCGGCAGCTGAATTGATTTTATTGTATCGATTATGATTACAAGCGATAGGAACGTACATATCTCTTGGAATACTAAACATGGTGGAAGTTAAAGTATTGGGATTAAATGTGACTAACATAAGCGTATCACCGTTAAATGCTGCATTTGGATTGAGACCATTTTGTGCTTCTGAATCTACTCCTAAAACTAAAACCGTAAACGGCTCTGTTAATTTTTTTGTTGATGTTAGTTTACTTTCTTCTGTTTTCATTTCTTTTTGATATGAATAAACAATTTTTGTTTCGTCTCCAATTTTTTGAAATTTTTCTTCGTTACCAAACAAGATTTTGTAATCTCCTGAAACAAATACTCCATCTATATTTCCATTGTAAAGATCATTTAACATAATTAGATAATCGTCATAAGGAACAATTTCATTGTTGATCTGTTCTTTTTCAATCATTTCTTTGGCTAAAACATATCCTTCTCGATCATTTTCGTTATTGATCATACCAAGTTTGCTTGTGGCCGTAATATTTTGATCATTTTTGGTTAAAAGGACACTTTGATAAGTAGAGGTGTTTTTGATTGTAAAATTTTCTAATTTGTTATACATTTTGTCAATGATGAATGAGACTCCGCTGAAAACAGGAATAAAAAGAAATGTTAAAATGGAAAAAGTAATAAATGTTTTTTTCTTTTTTTTCAATATAAGTTTTATTCCGAACCATAAGTAAAGTACAAACCATAAGACAAAAAAACCTAGTATGAGATAACGAATAGTGGTTTCAATGCCTACTAAACTTATTAAACTCCGTGCAAAAAATATGTAGCTTATTACAAATCCAATGACGATTATATAATATGTAATAAGAAAAGGTTTGCTAGCTTGTTTTATTTTTTTTAAGTATTGTTTCATATCATTCCTTCTATCTTTCTATTTTATTATTATATAATATTTTTTTTTCTTTCTCAATAGTTGATAAATAATTGACAAGTATTAGATTACCTGGTTTGCTTAAAATGTCGATTTTTGTTATAATGTTTTAAGAATAGAGGTGGAAAAAGTGAAGCGAAATATTTGTTCTGTTTCTTTTTATGGAATTTTGTTTTTTCTCTTTACTTTTTTTGGCACTGCATTGTTTGTAAGTGCTTCTACTACGGGTATTATTCATGGCGAAAAAGTAAATTTTCGAACAGAGCCTCGAACGGGAAGTACAGTGATTTTGCAATTTCAAAATGGTACCACAGTAGCAGTGAAAAGTACATATGTTGTAAAAGGAAATGGTTGTAATTCTGGTTGGGTGAATATTACATATCAAAATAAAGACGGTTATGTGTGCCGAGATTATATTGATATAGAAGGAATGGAAACATTTGGTAGACCTTGGACAAGTCCTAAAAAAGCAATTGTGGGTGGAGCGGAGTTTGTTGCTTCTGGTTATATATCAAATGGTCAGTTTACGAGTTATTTGAAAAAATTTAATGTTAATCCAAATGGATATTATCCCGTTTATACACATGAATATATGGCGAATTTGGCTGCACCATGTAATGAAGCTTCTTCTACTTATAAGAGTTATTTAAAAAATGGTTTATTATCTTTACCACTTCAATTTACGATTCCAATATTTGAGAATATGCCAGAATTTACAACTCATCCAGTGACGGGAAAAGAAATTGGTGGTATTAATGAAGTTTTAGATTCTGAATTTGAAAAGAAATTAGATGCTCAAGGTTTTCCTGAAACATATAAGAAATGGCTACGTGCTTTACATAAAGATTATTCTAATTGGACTTTTCACTCTTTAAAAACCGGTTTAGATTTTAATACTTCAGTTGAAAAGGAAAAATGGAATGGTTCCATTAATAAAAACAATTGTCCAAAATGTGTGGATCCATTAAATATTAATACAGAAGGTTCTTGGTATATTGCTAGTACACAAACAACTGCTTATTTCTTAGATCCACGAAATTTTTTAATGGTGGATAGTGTTTTGATGTTTGAGGATTTAAGCTTTAGCGAAAATATAAAAGAATCAGTTGTGAAAAGTGTTTTGGAGGGCACTTTTATGAGTGGAACAGATGTGATTGATCATTTAAGTTATTCTAGTATGTTTATGGAAGCTGGTAAAACTTATAATGTGAATCCAGTCTATTTGGCCTCTTTAGCAAAACAAGAGGTAGGCGTAAAGGGAAGTGTTTCTACATCTGGAGAGAAAATTGAATATAAAGGAAACTCTTATGAAGGCTTTTATAATTTTTATAATATAGGTGCATATTCCTCAGAAGAAAGTCCTGTTCGTGCAGGTATCGTATATGCGGCGAAAGGCGCTTTGCCAAAATCTCAAGGTGTATATGTTGGAAACATTGGTTCTAGTTCTACAGATGATAATAATGGTGGAACGGCTGTTGATAAGCCAGTTGTAGATAATCCAAATGATAATAAACCTACTGTAAATTATTTATCTGTAGCTAATCATTTATCTAATATGAAGTTAAATCGAAAAGGAAATTATATTACGAATATTGTAGTTGGAACAAAAGTCAAGGATTTAAAAGCTATGACTATTGGAACTGAATTAGAATTTAAAAATTCTCAAGGTAAAATGCTTGGTGATAGTGAAGTTGTGACTACTGGAACAAGGATAAGTTTTAAAATTGGGGAAACTTGTACTATAGTGATTTATGGGGATTTAACTGGTGATGGAAAAATTAATTCTGCTGATTTGTTACGGATGCGTCAATATTTATTGGGACAATATCAATTAAAAGATGCATATTTTGAGTCAGCGAAACTTCAAAATACAGACGGAAAAGTTAATTCCGCAGATTTATTACGATTAAGACAATTTTTATTGGGGCAAAAAGGAATTAGTCAAGTTTAGTGAAAGAAGGAAGTTATGAAGAAGGGTTGTTTATTTTTAATTGTATTTTTTGGCTGGATTCAATTAGCAAACGCGGCATCTATTTCAGTTACTGCTAGTTCTAATTCTGTAACGGCTGGTGGAAGAGTAACATTTTATGTTAATATTCGTGATGCTGGAGCGTGGCAATTGTTTGGGGGAGGAACTGGAGCTACTTCGAACTGTAGTTTAGGAGAACAAGGAGTAGGAGATACTGGAACAGGACGAAATGGGAATAAAACTTTATCGGTTACTTGTACAGCTTCTGCCGTAGGACAAATTAATTTTAGTATTTCTGGAAATGTAACAGATGCGGGGAGTGGGAAATCGGTTGATGTTTCAGGACGTAAATTAGTTACAGTTCAAGCTCCTCGGGAAAAAGATGCTAACAATTATTTGAAGTCTTTTAGTGTATCTGGTTATTCGATTACTCCTAATTTTCAGAAAGATACTTTAGAATATAGTGTGACTGTGCCATCAACGGTTGATAAAGTAAAAATTGAAGCTGCGGCTGAATCAAATTATGCAAATGTTATGGGAACGGGAGAAATCGAAGTTGATGAAGGGATCAATGTTCGGGAAATAAAAGTTATGAGTGAAACAGGTGTTGAACGTGTTTATAAATTAACCATTCAAGTGAAAGATGAAAACCCGATTGAAATAACGATAGACGGAAAAAAATATACTATTTTAAAAAATATTAAGAATGTTAAAAAACCTGAATTATATGAAAATACAACAATTAAAATTCAAGATTTTGAAGTACCAGCTTTTATAAGTGAAACAACAGGGTATACTTTGGTATCTGTGAAAGATGAATTGGGGAATCCGTTTTATGCAATTTATGATTCCAATACAGAACAGTATCATTTATATGTAGAACATAAATCGAATGTATTATTACTTTATTTGATGGATTTACCTGATGTCTTGTCAGGGTATCAAAGAGTTTCATTGGAAATAGAGGGGGTCGTTTATCCTGCTTATCAAGTAAGTGCAGATAGTAGGTTTGCTATTGTATATGCTATGAATATTCAAACTGGTAAAAGTACTTATTATGCTTATGATAAGGTAGAACATATTTTTCAAATTTATGACGATGAGATGATACGCAATTTGTTAGAAGAAAAAGAAAACTATAAATTGGTGTTAATAGGATTTGCCGTTTTAAGTATTTTTCTTTTCTTGCTTTGTATTTATGCTTTTTTGAAAAAACCTCGGCAAAATAAGTCAAAGAAAACAATGCAAGAAACTCACTCTCTTTTAAAGCAAGAGGAAGATTTTGCGTCTTTTGATCAAGATATAAAGGAAGAGAAAAAAGAAAATGTCTCTTCTGATACGGAAGTGTTAGAGGTAAAAGACGCTCTTGAAAAAATGAATGATGTGGAAGCAATGATTTTGGAATATGAAAAAACGATGGCTTTACCCAAAAGTGAGCTTCGAAAGGTAAGAGAAGCGAAGCAAGATACGCACAAAGAATCTAATGAACAACCGGTGACTGAAGAAAAAAAGAAAAGGAAAAAAAGAAAAACAAAGAAAGATTAGTTTTTCTTTTTTTGTGAAGTATTTGTAATTGAAAAGTTTTTGTTTTAAGATATGCCGTTTTAATCTGTTAAAAAATACTTCTTTTTTTATTTTAGGTAGGTTATAATAAAAATATAGTTATAGAAGGGTATTTTATTTATGAAAAATACGTCATGGATATCGAAAGTGATTTGGTTTTTGCTCTTTTTAAACCCCATTTTAGATATAATTACTTCTTTTTCTCTGCATATTTATGGACAAAGTATGCCAATTATTTTGGGAATTAAATTTGGCTTTTTAATTTTGTTAGGTTATTTGAATTTTAAATTGGGTAATAAATCTGCTTCCCTTTATGTTTTGCTACTTAGTATTTACTTTTGCTCTTTTTTTGGAGTTATGTATTATGAAAAAGGTTTGGATGTTTTTTTATTCGAAGCACAAAATTTATTTCGTACATTTTATTTTCCGCTCTTTTTTCTTTTTCTTTCCTTTTTGGTTCAAAAAAAATTATTTTTGATAGAAGAAAAATATTTATTTTATTTTTTAATTTTTTCTTTATTTTTTTTAGTAGTTCCAGAGATATTTCAGCTTGGTTTTGATAGCTATGCTCATAGCAAAATTGGTGGAGTTGGATGGTTTTATTCGACTAATGAAATTAGTGGAATTTTAGCAATTTTAGGGCCCATTTTTTTAGCTTATTTGAAGAATTTAAAAGGATGGCAGAAGATTTTAAGCTTTTTCTTTTATAGCATGGGCATCTTGGTTTTAGGGACAAAAGTTCCTGTCTTGACTTTCTTTATTACATTGAGTATTTACTTTTTTTTCTTTTTGTATCATTTATGGAAAGAAAAGAAGTGGAAGAAATTGGGTGCCATGATTTCTTTTTGTATAGTTGGACTTTATTCGCTGTTTCTTTTTATGCCGTTTACGTCCTTTTATCAAAATATTAAAATTCATTTAAATTTTTTGGAAATACATCAATTTCAAGATTTATTAACTTATGAACATATTGATCATTTTATTTTTAGTGAAAGGTTATCTTTTCTAGAAAATACGCATGAAATTTATCAAAATTCTTCGCTGCCAATGAAATTATTTGGATTAGGTGTTGCTAAAAAAGATGCGTTTTCTATTGAATCTTATAAAATGGTGGAAATGGATTATTTTGATCTTTTCTATCATTATGGGGTGTTTGGCTTTTTCTTCTTCTTTCTCCCATTTTGGAAACATTTTTCTTGGAGAGGAAAAATCGAGAAAAAGATTAGCATTTTTTTAGTTTTTTTATTGGCTTTCTTTTCAGGACATATTTTGTTATCCCCATCTGTTAGTATGGTGAGTGGTTTCCTATTTTGTTTGGAAGGAGAAAAGAAAAAATGATTGGTTTTTTAATTATTAATTACAATGATGCTTTGACTACCAAAAAATTGTTAAATAACATTAAAGAATATTCATGTCTTCAATATATTGTGGTTGTTGATAATGGATCAACGGATCATTCTTTTGAAGAGCTTAAAACGTATCAAAGTGATAAAATTCATATTATAAGGCGAGAAGGTAGAAATTTTGGAGCTGGAATTAATTATGGAGTTAATTATTTAGCTAATTTAGGTATTTCATATACTTTTATAAGCAATAGTGATGTAGAAATTAAAACAGAACAAGATTTACAACAAATTATTTCATATCGAGAAAAAGGAACGATTTTGGCACCTGTTATTCGCGAGCACAGTGGACTTAATCGTGGGTGGAAAGTTCCTACGAATACTCAATTAGTTTTGCAAAGTATTCCTGTTTTTTATCGTTTGTTTGCTCATTTTAATCATTATCCTAATTCTTATTATTCTAAAGATTTGATACCAGTTGAAGTTGTATCTTTTTGCTTTTTCTTTATTTCCGTTGCTAAATTTCAAAAAGTTGGTGGATGTGATGAAGATGTATTTTTGTATTTTGAAGAAAATATTATGTCTCGAAAATTAGATATGCAAGGAATTTATCTTTGCAATCAGGTGTCCGTTTTTCATAATCATTCAGTCACGATTAATAAAAATTTAAATCGCGAACGTAAATATCGTACTTTAAGTCAAAGTCGCAGGTATTTTGCAAAATATTATAATCGCGCAAATTGGCTTATTCGTTTTATATTATGGATTTTGGAAAAAATTTCGATTTTGATAATACGAGTAGTTTCTTTTTTTTCTTTTTCTTAATTTTTTTTTAGTTTGTTATTTTTAAAATTTCAGACTTTTTTCTTTTCTTTTTTATTTTGTTTTCAAAAATTGATATTATTTTTTTATTTTGTTATACTAGGAATAAAGAAATACTTGAGGTGACCTATGAAAAAAAATAATGATACAAATGCTATAATTGTAGAAAATGTAACGAAGTCGTTTAAGGTTTATTATGATAAAGCGAGTACTTTAAAAGATCGACTTCTTTTTTGGAAGCGTAATCAAAGTGAGTTATATACTGCTTTAAAAAATATTGATGTTACCATAAAAAAAGGAGAAACGGTAGGTCTTGTTGGAGTAAATGGATCTGGGAAATCAACTTTATTAAAATTGATGACTAAGATTATTTATCCAACTAAAGGACACATTATTACTCATGGGAAGTTAACAAGTCTTTTGGAATTGGGAGCTGGATTTCATAATGATTTTACAGGACGGGAAAATATTTACTTTAATGCTTCTATTTTTGGATTAACTCGTTCAGAGATAGAGGCGCGAATTGAAGAAATCATTTCTTTTTCTGAATTAGGTGAATTTATTGATAATCCTATTCGAACTTATTCATCGGGTATGTATATGCGTCTTGCTTTTTCTATAGCAATAAATGTGGATGCTGAAATATTGTTAATTGATGAAATTTTGGCAGTAGGAGATCAACATTTTCAAGAGAAGTGCTTTCAAAAGTTGCATGAATTAAAGGAGAGTAATAAAACAATCGTAATTGTGAGTCATGATTTAAATCATATTGAGCAGTTGTGTACAAGGGCGATTTGGATCGATGAGGGTGTTGTAGCCATGGATGGAAATCCAGCTTTGGTTATTGAAGAGTATTTAAAGAAACGTGGGTGAAGGATATGAGTGTATTTCAGAATTTGTATCAATATCGAGAATTATTAAAGACGAATGTACAGAAAGAAATTCGTGGAAAATATAAAGGGTCTTTTTTAGGTGTATTATGGTCTTTTATTAATCCTCTTTTAATGGTTTTAGTATATGCTTTGGTTTTTCCTTATATTATGAAAGGAAATGGAATTGATAATTATTTAATTTTCTTGATAGTTGCAATTATACCGTGGAATTTTTTTACAACGGTTATTACAACTGGCTGTAATTGTATTTGGATTAATGGAGGGATTATTAAAAAAGTTTATTTTCCTCGCGAGATTTTGCCAATTAGTGTAATTGTAGCAGGGTTTGTGAATTTTATGATTTCTTGTATTATTATTCTTTTGTTTTTAATTTTCGGTGGAGTTGGATTTAGTATTCAATTGTTATGGTTACCATTTGTAGCAATTATTCAAAGTATGTTTAGTTTGGGACTTTTATTTGTGCTAAGTGCAATTGATGTTTATGTACGAGATATTGAGTATTTAGTTGCTTTTTTAATTAATTTGCTCTTTTATGCTACTCCTATTTTGTATACGGCAGATTTATTTCCAGAAACGATTCGATGGGTTTTATATTTAAATCCTATGGCTCATTTTATGGATATTTATCGAAGTATTTTTTATTATCAAACAATGCCAAATATGAATTCTTTTCTTTATTTAATTATATTATCTATCATTGTGCTAGTATTAGGATATTGGATCTTTCGAAAGCTAGAACGAGGATTTGCAGAAGAGGTTTAATATGATATCATTTGTTATTTTGCATTATAAAAATGTTTCAGATACGTTAGCATGTATTAAGTCGATTCAGAAATGTACAGATCAAAATTATTCTATCATTGTGGTAGATAATCATACTTTAACGAACGAAGAAAAACAATTATTATTACAAGAGACACCTGATTTAATTTGTAATGAAGAAAATTTGGGATTTGCTAAAGGGAATAATGTAGGTGTTTCTTATGCCGTTTTAAAATATCATCCAGAATTTGTAGTTGTTTTAAATAATGATATTGTTTTGTTACAAACTGATTTTCTAGATCGTGTTCGCATTTGTCATAAAAAGACGCATTTTGATTTTATGGGGCCAAAAATTATTACGGATAATGGTGAGTCGGTGAATCCTTTTCCTGCTTATCGTACGTTAGAAGAAGTTCAAGATGCGATTCAAAAAAGCGAAAAAATATTACGAATTTATCAAAGCAGATTTTTGAGTGTTGCGCTCAGTATTTATTTAAAAGTAAAATATTTCTTTTGTAAAAGGAGACATTTAAAGAATGGAGCTACATCGATGTATGATGTGGCCTTACACGGCTGTTGTTTGATATTTTCTAAATCTTATTATGAACAATTTTCAGATGTTTTTTATCCAGAAACATTTTTGTATCATGAGGAAGAATTTTTGGAATTTCGTCGTCATCTTTATCATTTGGTTTCTTATTATGATAGTTCAATTGAAGTATTCCATAAAGAAGGAGCTTCTTTAGATCAAGCCTTTCAAAATGCAAAAAGAGAAAAGTTGGTGTTCCGTTATCGTGAAATTTTACGATCATTACGCTTATTACAACAATCTATGGAATGCCAAAAAGAAGTAAGGAGTGAAAAGTAATATGAAATGGTTTTTGAATAGTATTTTAATTTTATTTTTAATTTTTTTGTTCTTTTGTTTTAGTCAGTTGTGGATGATGGAATCGTATTTTTGTTTCGGTTTAATATTTATTGTAGCTAGTCTATTTATTTTAATTGGCAATATTTTTTATCATAATCATTTTAAATTTGTACATTTTCGTAAGCGACATGTTTTGGGAATATTAATATTGTTTGGAATTCTTTCTTTAGGTATGTTCTACGATTTTTCCTTTTCGATTCAAATGGATTATGTATTATATGGAGGTTATATTTTTTCTTCCTTTTTGTTATTTTTATTTCTTATAAAAGAATATGATGTTAAAATGGGAATCTGTGGTTTGTTTTTTTCCTTATTATTTCAATTGTTTTTTGTTAATATTTATAATTATGAATTGATGTTTTTTCAGCTTATTAGTAACGGGATGCTTTATGTCACAACTTGGTTTGATGAAATCGCAATTTATCGTAAAAAGAATTTTATATATATGTTATTTTTGGGCATTTTATTAGGAGGATTGACACAAGTTTTTCCTGTTGTTTTCTTTTATGGTTTCTTTTTGCTGGGTATTATTGCTCGTAAAAGAGGAATAAAAAGTGCTGTCAAATTATCGACTGCTAGTATTGTAGGATTTGTGGGGGGAATTCTTTTCCCATTGGAATATTTGGGGTTATCAATCCAACTTCCTTGGATAACATTTTCTAATTGGGCACTTGTTCCTTTTGTATTCTTTTTACTTCTTTTTATGGGTGGAACGATTTGGTGTTTTTATCATCCTGAACGAAAAATAGGATATTTTTGGCGCTTGTTGTTTTTACTTTCTTTTCTTGGTTTATATGTTTTTTCTTTTCCTTCGCTCATTTATTATTTTGCTTTCTTTCAAGTTGTTTTTCTTTTGTTAGCTCTTCAAATTTTAGATAATTCTCTTCCTTTTTTTGTAAGAGTAGTAAAAATTCATAAGGGCCATAAGGCACAGAGTATTCATAAAGAGCGAATTTCAGTTGTGATACCAAATTATAATTATGCTAATTATCTTGAAGATAGAATTGATTCTATTTTGTTTCAAACTTATTGTGTTTCGGAAATTATTATTTTAGATGATGCTTCTGTTGATTCTAGTGAAAAAGTGATATTACAGAAAATAGAAGAGATGAAAGAAAAATATCCACATATCAAAGTGGTTTATTTACCGAATAAAAAGAATAGTGGAAATTTATTTCGTCAATGGGCAAAATGTTTTGAAGTGGCAACAGGAGATTTTCTTTGGATATGTGAAGCTGATGATAGTGCTCATCCTAAATTTCTAGAAACAGTTATGCCTTCTTTTTTGGATGATGATGTTATCATGTCTTATGCTGAGTCATTAACAATGGATGAAAACGATAAACTGTTAATGGCTAATTTGAGAGAGTGGATTGATATTTTTGATACTGGAAAGTGGAATCGCTCTTATGTGAATACTGGAGTGGAGGAACTTTATAGTACGTTATGTATTAATAATACCATTCCAAATGTATCGGGAGTTGTATTTCGTTTACAAAAAGATATTCCTTATCAACAATATTTAAAAGGAGCACAAGATTTTAAACTTTCTGGTGATTGGTATTTTTATGCTAAAGTCTTAGAACATGGAAGTATCGCATATCATAAAAAAGCTTATAATTATCATCGTATGCATCAAAATAGTGTTACTTTAACAACGAAAGATGATTTGCATTATCGTGAAATATGTCGCATTCAGGATATGATTATTCGTGATCGTGAAATTCGAGTGGAAGTGAAAAATCGAATTTTAGCTTATCGTAGAATTTTACAAGCTAGATTTCATTTTGGTCGGGAAGAGTTACGTTTGATGAATGTTTCTTTTGATGATATATTCAAAAAAGCAAAAATAAAAGATGAAGTATTATTGTCGGTTATAATCCCAGTTTATAATACAGAAGCATATTTGCGAAAGTGTTTAGATTCTGTTTTAGGGACCATTCCTCCAAAAACAGAGATTATTATTGTAAATGATGGTAGTCCAGATCAAAGTGCTAAAATAATTGAAGAATATGAAAATAAATTTCCATCTATTGTGTTTGGATATCAGAAAAAAAATGGGGGATTATCGAGTGCGAAAAATTACGGTTTAGAAAAAGCGAAGGGACGTTATGTTATTTTTTTAGATTCAGATGACTATGTGTCTTCTAATATGTATCCGACAATGTTAAAAAGAGCCTTAGAAGCAGATGCCGATATGGTGTATTGTGATATTTATGAAGTGTTTGAAGATGGGACTAAAATGTTCTTTTCGATGTGTAATTTAGAACGAGAAGATTTATTTATGCAGTTAATTGATACATCCTTAATGGCTGCTTCTTGGAATAAAATGACAAAACGAACATTATTTGAAGACTTAAAATATCCAGAGGGAATGAATAATGAAGATGTTACAGTAAGTCCAATTCTTTTTGAACGGGCTAAGGTTATTTGTCATATTGACTCACCTTTTTACTTTTATTTACAACGTTCTGGATCTATTCAAAATAGTGGCTTTAATGAAAAAAGATTTGTTATTTTTGATGCCGCCCAACTTTGTTTTGAGCGTTTGAAAAAATTGAAATCAAAACATACAGAAGAAGTAAAAGGAAGTGTTTATACACATCAAATTTTAGGATTGTTGTTATTTGTGATCAAAAATGAACCTCGAAGAGTGCGAAGAAAATATTTACAAATGTTTTGTGAGCGGATGAATGAATTTGATGATTATGATACAAATCCATATGTATTGGAGTATGTCACATTATATCATTTACCTAAATTACTTTCGTATATTAAAAATAATGAAATCACAAAATTAGATTTGTATTTACAGTTGAAAATGCAATAGGAGTTAAAATGAAAAAAGAATTAATTTCCATTATCGTAAGTGTATATAATACCGAAAAATATATTGCCAAGTGTTTAGATTCTTTGCTTTCGCAAACTTATTCTAAAATTGAGATTATTATCGTTAATGATGGGTCTTTGGATGGCAGTCAGACTATTTTGGAGCAATATCAGAAGAAAGATTCGCGAATTATATTACTAAAAAATGAAAAAAATATGGGTTTAGCTTATAGTAGAAATTTGGCTTTAGAAAAGTGTAAGGGAAAATATGTTGGCTTTATTGATTCGGATGATTATGTAGATTCCAATTATTATGAACAGTTATATCAAGCTATTTTAAATGATAAATCCGATATCGCAATTTGTGATATAAAAAGTATTTACGAAAATAGTGGAGCTTTTGTTGTAACTTTAGGTTGTAATCCGAAAGAAACAGGAAAGATATCTTATATTCATACAGGGCTTGCAGCGTCAGCTTGTAATAAACTTTTTAAACGTCATTTGTTTTTAGAAGCGCCATTTGCGATCGGTAAAGTCAATGAGGATGTGGCAGTGATAATTCCTTTACTTGTAAATGCTTTTAAAATATCTTATGTTTCACAAGTTTATTATTATTATGTTCAGCGTGAAGATTCGATTCAAAATTCTACTTTTTCGGAAAAAAAATTCGATATTTTTGATGGTGTTCAAGCGACACTTCAGAAGATTCAAGGGTGTGAAGATGAATCTCGTATTGCAGAAGCTTTAATTTTTAATCAAATTATTTTATGGTTTTTGTATGAATTTCCTAAAATTCCTAAAGGCAAAACGAGAATTCGATATTTTAAACAATTTTATCAAAAATCTAAGGCTTTTTCTTTATTGCAAAATTCTTTTTATCGTGAATTTTTAAAGCAAATAGGGAAAAAAACAAGATATTTTTATCAGATGTTATTATTTTTAGAATGTCATCGTTTTTATCATTTGGTAGATTTTCTTATTTCTTTTTATGGATTTTATAAGAAACAATTTCAGACTGTTTTTCTTCCGGATTATTCCTTAGATGATTTAGTCTGTTTCGCAAAACAAAATCAAACTTATGCACAGCAAGTTTCGATTTCGGTAGTTGTTCCAAATTATAATTATGAATCGTTTTTGCTGGAGAGAATTGGTAGTATTTTAAAACAACATGTGCGAATTCAAGAGTTAATTTTATTAGATGATTGTTCAACGGATCAAAGTGTTATTCTGTTAGATCAGATTGCAAATTGTCTCCAACCATATTTAAATGTGCAGAGAGTTTATAATTCTAAAAATTCTGGAATTCCATTTCGGCAGTGGGCAAAAGGTTTTCAACTGGCGAAGGGAGATTATGTTTGGATTTGTGAAGCAGATGATTATTGTGAGGAACATTTATTAGAAGAGTTGATTCGCCCCATTCAAAAGCGACAAAATGTCGTGATCAGTTATTGCGATACTGCTATGATGGATGCCAAGGGTTCTATTCTTTTATCCTCTGTTACGCGAGAGATTGATATTCAAAAAACAGGTCATTGGAAGCGTAATTATGTGAATTCGGGGCTAGATGAAGTATTAAAATATGCATTTTTAAATGGTACTATTGCTAATGTATCTTCTACATTAATCCGAAATGGGGATTATGAAGAGATTTTTAAAGAATGTGAAACGTATCGTCAAGCTGGAGATTGGCTGTTCTATCTTTATTTAATGCAACAGGGAGATGTAGCTTTTTCGAAAAAAGTGTATAATTATTATCGAATCCACGGAAATAATGTTACTTCTGTTATGAAAAAACAAGCCCATTTTCAAGAAATTCAATCTATTCATCAATATCTGAGAAGGCATTTTATTTTACAAGAATTTCATGAAGTGGAAATTCAAAAACGTTATCAATATTTAAAAAAAGTTTGGGAGCTAAAAGATTAAATGGATTAAATTCCATTTTTTTGTGTTTGCAACACCAATAGAAAAGTTTGAAAAAGAAAACCATGATACATTTTTATCATAGGAAGTGAATTATGAAAAAGAAGTATTGGTATGGAATAATAAGTTGTATTATGATATTGATTCTAAGTATTTCTTATGCATATTGGAGTGTATATCAAGAACAAAATGGAACGAATCAAATGGTTAGTGGATGTTTCGATTTGACCCTTACAAGTGAGAGTAAGGAAATTAAGTTAGAAAATGCTTATCCAATTGCCAATGAAGAAGGAATGAAGTTAGAACCATATACATTTACGATTACAAATACTTGTAGTACCTTTTTATCGTATGAAATATTGTTTAATATTCTATCTACAAGTAGTTTAAATTCAAGATATGTAGCAGTGGTTATCAATCGAAATGCAGTGAAGAGATTAAGTGAGTATGAATCAAAAGAAATGAATGGTTATTTGGAAAGTCGGGTATTACAAAGTGGGTCATTATCACCAAATGATAGTGAGACATTTCATTTGCGAATTTGGATGGAAGAAAGTGTCGAAGGAATAGAGTCGATGAATAAAAGTTTCCAAGGAAAAATAGGAGTGTTAGGAACAGCAAGTACGTATAGTCCAGTAGAAGTAGGGTTTCAAACATTAGCAGAAGCAATGATTGT
>JAAVZT010000031.1 GCA_022791775.1 Bacilli bacterium | reverse complement strand
GAAACCGTTTCAATAGTTTCTCTGAATTACTTTTTACTTCATTTAAATCATAGTTATACTTATTATCATCCTTATAATGAATTAAGTACTTCAAACTTGCATTTAAACTTTTTTTTACGGGTTCTACCATATTTTCTGATATCCCTACTCGCCTTTTCACCATTAAACATAATTTTATGGCTATTTCTAAACTTAATAAAAAATAATGCCGATTGTGATTTTAATAAAATTAAGAAAAATTTCACTTCCAACCAGTTCAAAAAATTATCAAACATATTATAAAAAAAGAAACCATTAACCCAAAACGAAATTGTTTTCTATAAAAAAAATTAATTAAAATTGAAGAAGTCAGCGGTTTATTAGTATTTCCACAAGTAAATTTATCTGTAGTTATAAATAAAATTTCAAATTCCAAATATCACAATGAATTATTTCACAAATTTGACATTTTTGAGCAAAATAAAGGCCGAAATTTAAAAGTCAAAAAAATTTGCAACGACGCAAATCTTCCAATTATGATGTTTTATACTCAATATCAACGAAGAAAACTATATTAAAAAAAGAATTCAAAATTAATTAGGAGAATATTTTAAATAAGAAAAAGAAAATACTATAACACAAAATGATTTACCAAAATAAGTATTACTCCTACTATTATTCCAATCCAAATATATTTATTTTCATGATATTCTAAAGCCTCTGGAAACAATTTTTGAATCGATAGTGTAATCATAATACCAGCCACTAAAAGAAGAATAAAACTAATAAATGTTGCAGTTATAAAACGAGCGAAAAACAAATAAGCTAAAAGCGCCCCTAAAGGCTCTGCTAAACCAGATAAAAATGTTTTTAAAATTGCCTCCTTTTTACTACCAGTAGCATAATAAATTGGCACTGCAATACTAATCCCTTCAGGAATGTTATGGAGAGTAATAGCGATTGCTAACTTTATTCCAAGATCCATATCCTGATAAGCACTCATAAAAGTTGCAATCCCTTCTGGTAAATTATGAAGCATTAAAGCTAACATCGAAAGAATACCCAATTTATATAAATTTTGAGAAGAATTTTTTGAAACAATTTTATCATTTAAATAATGAATTAAACCCACTCCTAAAAAGAAAATCAAAAAGCACAAAAATATACCTTTTGCAATTTTATAGTTTGTTATAATAATAAAAGTAGATTCAGGAATAAGTTCTGTAATCGAAAGACCGATCATTACAGAAAAAGAAAGACTTAGACAAAAAGTAATAAACTTATTAATATTATCCTTCTTCCAATGAAAGAAAATCACAAAAGAACCAAGAACCGTGGAAAGTCCAGCAATGGAAGAAACAAGAAATGGACCTATTATTGGCATAGTATCACCTAAAGAATTATATGCCAAAAAGATATAATTTAACCAATTATTACCACCCTAAATATTAAAATTATTGAATGAATGTTTGAAATGCTCACATAATAATAGTGGGAGGTAAAGAAAAAATGAGTAGAGAAAATAATAAAAATAACCAAAATCAAAATCAAAATTCTCGTAATAACAATAGATCAAATAACAAGAATAATCAAAAAAATAATTCTAAAAGATCTGAAAACAAAAATAACTAATTTTTGTGCATTATTACACTTAGAAGAGAATGACTTTAATTCTCTTCTTTTTTATTGCGTGGATGATAAGCATAATCTTTATGAATTTTTTCAAAGGATAAATGTGTATATATTTGTGTTGTGGAAATATTAGAATGTCCTAGCAATTCTTGAACAATTCTTAAATCTGCACCATTATTTAATAAATGAGTTGCAAAAGAATGTCTTAAAACATGGGGAGAAATTTCTTTCGAAATATTTCGTTCTATACACAATGATTTTAAAATTTTAAAAAATCCTTGCCGTGATATTCGTCCTCGCCGATTATTAATAAATAAATAATCGCTACTACTATTCTTAAGTAAAAGTGGACGATATTGTTCTATATAGATTTTTAAATATCTTTTTGAAGTTTCATTAAACGGAACAATTCGTGATTTATTTCCTTTTCCAAAAACATGTACAAATTCTTCTAACATATCTACATGTTGCACTTTTAATTCAATTAATTCACTAATGCGCATTCCTGTCGCATATAACAATTCTAACATAGCCTTATTTCGATAATCATATGGCGTATTTAAAGGAATATCAAAAAGTTGATCTACTTCATCAATCGTTAAATATTGAGGTAATTTTTTAGAAATAACAGGTACTGAAATAAAATCACAAGGATTTTGAAGGATCTTTTGCTCTACAACCAAAAATTGAAAAAAAGATTTAATTACTGTTAAATAATGGGATCTCGTACTATCTTCTTTTTGTGCAACTACTTTTAAAAAAAATTCAATATCTTCTCTACTACATGACAAAATATGTTTATGATGAAGCACTTCATGGAACAAAACTAAATTATCTCGATAAGAATATAAAGTATTCAAAGCAAGCTTTCGTTCAAACTGTAAATAATTTAAAAATGACTCAATATTATCATCCAATTTCTCATTTGTCATATTTGGTTTTCCTAACTATTTTCTTCTCTTTTATTATAAAATTTAGAAATGCTTTCGTCAATTAAAATGGTATGATATAATAATTAGGGTGATCTTATGGATCTATTAGCAAATAAAATTCGTCCCAAAAAAATAAAAGATATAATAGGACAAGAACATTTAATTGGTCCAAACAAAGTTCTAAGTAATTTAGTAAACCAAAAAAAAATTTTTTCTTTCATACTATATGGCAAGCCAGGCATAGGAAAAACATCGATTGCCAACGCCATTGTAGAGGAATTAAACGTTCCTCATCGTTTTTTAAATGCAACAATTAACAACAAATCAGACTTTGACATTGTTATAGAAGAAGCAAAAATGTATGGAGAACTAGTAGTTATAATTGACGAAATTCATCGTATGAATAAAGACAAACAAGATATCCTTCTACCCCATTTAGAATCTGGTCTTATCATATTAATTGGATTAACCACATCCAATCCTTATCATAAAATCAATCCAGCTATCCGAAGTCGCGTTCAAATTTTCGAACTACATGAATTAACCATAGATAATATCGAAAAAGGATTAAAAAGTGCTAGCAAAGAATTGCCAAATATCGAAATCGAAAAGGAAGCCATTCAATACATTGCCCAATCATCTTCAGGAGATTTTCGCAGTGCAATTAATTTATTAGAAATTTCTTATCATTCTGCCACAGATCATAAAATAACGCTAGAACACGTAAAGAATATTCAATCTAAACCAGTATTTTTCCACGACAAAAACGAAGATGGCCACTATGATGTTTTATCAGCTTTTCAAAAATCCATTCGTGGAAGTGATGTAAATGCTGCTCTTCATTACTTAGCAAGATTGATTGAAGCAGGAGATTTAGACAGCATCTATCGAAGAATGAGTGTAATTGTATATGAAGATATAGGACTTGCCAATCCAGCAATGGGTCCAAAAGTTATGGCGGCCATACACGCCTCAGAATTAGTAGGACTTCCAGAAGCCCGAATCCCACTAGGTGTCGTAGTTACTGAAATGGCTTTATCCCCAAAAAGTAATAGTGCCTATCTTGCTATAAATGAAGCATTAAATGACATTCACAAAGGAAGTACTGGACCTGTACCTAAACATATTAAAACAAGTAGTCAAACTTATTTATATCCCCATAATTATCCAAAGGATTTTATAAAACAGGATTATCTTCCTGATAATTTAAAAAGCAAACAATATTACCAACCGAAAGCAAATAAATATGAAAGCAATTTATATAAATTGTGGCAAGAAATGACAGGTGATTAAATGAAAATAGCAATAATTGGAACAGGAGTTTATAGTACCGCTCTAACTTATCAATTACAAAAACAAAAAGAAAATGATATTTATCTTTGGACAGAACAACCAATTTTAGTTAACAAGTTCAATCGTTTCCATAAATTTGATTTCTTATCCAAAAAAATTAAATTTGATAGCAATGTTTTTTTAACTGCAGAAATAGAAGAAGCCTTACAAGATGCTTCTGTCATATTCATTCTAACAAGTAGTAAATATTTTTTAGAAATTCTTACTACAATAAAACCACATTATAAAAAAAACGTACCAATTTTTGTTGGTACTAAAGGAATGAATTTAGAAAAAAATCAATTTTTTTCAGAATTAACAAGAAAATATCTAAAATGTAATTCCTATACTTTTTTCTCAGGTCCTACTTTTGCTAACGATCTCTTAGGGAATGCTCCATTTCATCTTACCTTTGCAGGTTCAAATAAAATAGGCTATCAAAAAATTTCGCGAATCTTCCCCACTAATTTAAAAGCTGAATATACCAATAATTTAAACGGATTAGAATTACTAGCTACACTAAAAAATATTTATGCCATTGGTAGCGGAATTTTAGCTGGAGAAAAAGTTACTGATAGCGTATACTATGGTTATTTAAGTGAGTTATTAAAAGAAACATCCACTCTTTTAAAAAAAATTTATAATTCTCCCGAAACAATATTTACTTATGGCGGAATCGGAGACTTTTTATTAACCACAAACAGCAAAAACAGTCGCAATTTTACATTAGGAAAAATGATTGGAAGTAAAGATTCTCATGAAAACATAAATCAATATTTAAAAAAAACAACTGTAGAAGGCTATGATAATTTAAAGCAAATCCCTCTTTTTTTAAACACATTCAAAATAAAAAATAGTATTTTATTTCGAATATATCAAATTGTATTTGAAGAAAAAGAGCCTGAAATTTTATATCAAATAATAGAAAAAGAAAAGAACGAAATATTTTAATCGTTCTTTTTTAAAATAGACTGAATAGCATAACTAGCTAATAAACTTCCAGCTGCCATAGGAACCATACAACAAGAACCAAGCGCTTTGGATGCGATGGGCTGTTCTCTACTCCAAACTACTGGAATTTTCAAATCAATATGTTCTTTCCGAAGAAGAGAACGTATTTTTTTGGCTAAAGGATCCATAGAAGTTTTATGAAGCATCGTAATTTCTAATAATTCAGGATGATATCGATTTCCTGTCCCCATAGATGCAATAAAAGATTTCTTCATGTTCGTTAACCGTTTCATTAATTCCGCTTTAACGGGTATATCATCAATGGCATCAATTATAAAATCAAAAGAATCAAACGAAAAATTTCCTACACTCTCTAGTGTAAATCTATCACAAATAGTAATAACTTGACACTGCGGAGCAATATCTTGAATCCGTTTCGCAGCTACAATTACTTTCTTTTCACCAATATTAAGATGATTTGCAATAATTTGGCGGTTTAAATTAGATAATTCAATTTGATCATCATCAACGATAGTCACTTTTCCAATTCCACATCTAACAAGAGCTTCTAATGCATATCCGCCAACTCCTCCAATTCCGATCACTAAAACAGAGGATTGCTGAAGTTTCTTTAATTGTTCTTCTCCTATCATTCGTGTCCATCGATCCCACATATAAATTCCTCCAAATAAAAACCAAAGGCAGTTAATTTGTGATAAAATCCCGCTCGCTCGCAGGTGGGCATCTCATTTATACTTTAGGCTTCTAACTCACTTAATGGTTTAGAATTCACACCATATAAAGTTCTGATTCCCATATATCACCATAGTCGGTTTTATGTAAAATTAACTATCCTTTGGTAATTCCATTATACCATGAGAAAAGATTAGACGCAAACTAATCTTTTCTATATCGCACATTTATATCCACGTATCCTTGTATACCCGAAACAACTCCATCGCTACATAATTGCCAAAACTCATAATCTCCTTGATAATTTGTTTTAGAAGTATAATGAGCAAGCCACACTGGCCGACTCTGTTCTCGCCAAGCTTTCTCCAAATATGATTTACTACTATATAAAATGCCACGGTATCCAGCATCTTCCACCGTTTTCATAAACACATCTGCCATATTAGATAATCCTAGTAAGCTAAGATGAAAATCATTATAAAAACTCCAATTTTCCCAATCAAATGCGATGGGCAAATCGACTTGATAGTCTTTAATTTTATCAAGCACCCACCTAGCTTCTTCTCGTGCTTTTTCTTCCGTATTTGCATAAGAATAAAAATAAATTCCAACTGGGATGCCAACTGCATTTGCTCCTTTAATATTTTGTTCAAATTTTCGATCTAACACGTATTCTCCATCAATCCCAGAAGTTGTCCCGGCTCGTAAAAAGACGAATTCAACTCCCGCTTGCTTTAAGAGATTAAAGTCAACATCACCTTGCCAATGAGACAAATCCAAGCCTATTTCCGTACTCTCATTTTTATGATTCTGTACAATATCGGTAAATAACGTTTTAGAAGGCGTACTAGTAGTAGTTCCAGAATTTCCTTTTTTTGGTTTCACAACACGTAAAGAAAAAGGATGTTTTGTTTGATTCCCACTTTGATCTGTAGCTTGAAAAACAACAGAATAAGTACCCTCAGTATTTAAATCATACTCTCCCACAATTTCACATTTAGGATTATGATCATAGTCGTCTGCACACATAATTTTATGAATAAAACTGTCATCAGATCCTATATTTACAGTATAACTACTCGCAAGCCATACTAAGGGAGGGGTTAAATCTACCACTTCTATTTCAAAAGAATAATGAACCTTAATATGATCATCATTTTGATACTGAAAACGAATTTGTTGGAATCCTATCTTAGATGTATCTATTTTCTCATCTTGAATGAAAGTCCCATTTATTGAAGAAATAAACGAAGAAATATATCCTTCTTCTCCAACAGGAATCGTTAAATCATCTTTTAATGTCACCAAAATAACAGGATGACGAAACTGATAAAATCGGTAGCACCCTAAAGCAACAAGAATTATTAAAACCAATCCACAAATTCCTATTAAAATCTTTTTTTCAGTACGTTTCATAAACATTTCCTTTCTAAAAAAAGCCTTAAGACAGGCTTTCAATTTCTTGTTGCAATGAAGTATTATTAATTGGTTCTAGAGACGTTTGTGTAAAGTTTTCTTGTTTTTTCATATCCCAACAAGCAGAAACATTACAGTTAGAACTATATGGCAATGGATTCGGTAAATCTAACTTTACAATCATTGGTATTTTAAATGCTCCCCCAAATCCTACACAACTTCCAGGTTGTAACGTTTTTTGTTTCGCTATAACATCAGCCGAAATATTTGGAAGCATTTCTTCAATGTATTTAATATCCTTTGGATGTGTCATCTTAAAAATTAAGAAATTGGAAACTTGTGCAATAACTGTATCACTAATTTCAACAGGTCTCTGCGAAATAATTCCTAAAATAGTCCCATATTTTCTGCCTTCCTTCGCAATTCGATCAAAAATATTATATCCTAATAAAAAGGTATCATTATCATGTTGAATATAGCGATGTGCTTCTTCTAAAATTAAATGAAATGGAATACTAGCACGCTCTTTTAAACTTTTAGCATAATCAAAGAAAATACGACACATAATCTTAACCATCACTTTAGCATACGTATCATCTATATCTTCTAGATTAATATTAATAATTTGAGCTTTTTTTCCACGATTCATTACTAAATTTTGAACAAAAGAATCACTTTGAACATATCCCATGTTAACAAAATAAGTCCCTACTCTCGTATTTAAAATGCTAGCTAATCTTACCTTTAAAATAATCGCATCATCATACACTTTACTATTATTTTGAAATCCTTCACTAATTAATGTAAATTCTAAAGCTCTTGAAAAATCTAATACACTAAACGAATAAATTTCAGGCTCTTTCATTTCTTCTAAATCATCATTTACATGTTTTAAAATATATTCCGTAATCAATACACTTTCTCCAAAATTCCCATTTGAATCAATTTCAAAACATTCCGAAAAACTTCTAGAATACCCAAGACCTGCAATACGAGAATCAAAGTTAAAATCATTCGTATGACATACCTCGATCACTGTAAAAATTTCATTTTTTTTACTAGCAGTTGTTTGATTACTAAATAAAATAGCAAGTAACGCTTTTGCAATTAAATGATTTTTATACTCTTCGGATTCCTCATTTTGTTGAGAGAAAATCTTAGCCAAGCGAAGCGTACGCTCAATAATAGGTAATTGACTATGGCTATTTGCTTGTAAAAGTAATGCCCAATCATCTAATTTTAATAAATTAACAGGTATTTGTAATAAAACATCTTCCGGTTCGACTGGATTAGTGGTAATAAATTTATAATTATAATACTCACTATAGTGATCAATCGATTTAAAAGCATTCTTATATTCTCCATAAGCATCAAATATAAATAAATTAGCATGATAAGAAAGTGTATTTTTATTTCCAAAAACATTCTGAATAATTCTAGCCACTCCACACGATTTTCCAGAACCACTATTTCCAAAAATAGAAAAATGATTCGAAAAAAAGTCATTAATATCTGGATAAATTAAATAATTTTTATAAATTGCACTATGTCCTAAAGTAAAAGAAGAGCCAGATTCTGTTCCTACCAATTCTTTTAACTCATTTTCATTAATAATTCGGATTTGACTCGATAATAGAGGTTTACGAATTACACCATTAATATATCGATCATTAATATACTCTCCTAAAAAACGAATTTTAATAAACTCAGGATTTATTTCTGTAATTTCTCCAAGAATTCTTTGATCAGGTGCTTCAAAAATAACATGAACATTCATCAAATCTTGACTACCACTAGACCCACCCGCATTCATAACGTGTGCTACATTATCACTAATATATTTTATTTTTCCAAACATAAACAACCCTTCTTACTATTCAAATTATATCATAAAGTCTCAATAAACCCAAACATTTTCCAAAAATATTATATCATAAATAGGAAGAAAAACCTAGGCAAAAGAAAAAAATCTGCCTAACAGATTTCATCTAATTTCTTTTTTAATATTTCTCTAGTTTTCACAGGATTAGCTTTTCCCTTGCTCATTTTCATTACTTGTCCCACAAAAAATTCAAATAAATTGGATTTTCCGTTTAGATAAGCTTCTTTTTGAGCTTGATTATTTAATATAATTTCATCACACATCGCTTCTAATAAAGTTTCATCTGAAATTTGCGCTGAATCTAATGTAATAAATTCAGATGGGTTTTTACCAGTTTGTAACACTTGTAGCACAATTTCTTTCGCCTGCTTAGAAGAGAGAGTCCCATCTTGAATTCGTTCAATTATAAAGTTAAGATCCGCAGGCTTTAACAAGACTTTTGTAATCGGAATTCCTTCTTTATTCATATACCCTAAAACACTTCCAGTAATCCAATTACAAGCAATTTTAGCATCTATTCCTATCCTTAAACATGTCTCAAAGTAATCACTAATTTCCTTTTCTTTTAAAAGTGTATTTGATTCAACGCGAGAAAGGCCATAATCATTCATATACCGTTTCAATCGTTCCAAAGGCATTACAGGTATTTCATTTCGAATTTCTTCTTTCCATTCTTCAGAAATTGGAATAGTTGGAATATTTGGTTCTGCAAAATATTTATAATCAATCGCATTGGCTTTACTTCTCATATGGATCGTTTCACATTGACTTTCATCCCATCTTCGCGTTTCTTGAATAATTTCTTGTTCTTTTCCTTTCGCAAATAAGTCCATCTGCCGTTTTATCTCGTAATCAATAACATCCGCTAAAGCTAAAAACGAAACTCCTTTAACTTCTACTTTTACACCTAATTCTTCCGTTTTACTAAGCGAAATATTAACATCGCAACGAATTTGCCCTTTCGCTACGTCCGCATCAGAAATATCAGCATATTGATACACGCGACGAATATATTCAATAAAAGCCACAACCTCTTCTTTAGAATGGAAACAAGGTTCTGTCACTAATTCTAAAAGAGGTACTCCTGAACGATTATAATTTATATAACTAACCTCTCCAATATGCTCTAATTGCGCTGTATCTTCCTCTAAATGAATATCATGAATAAAAACTTCTAATTCTTTCTCTGCGAATGGAATCGTAATTTTTCCATTTTGCCCAACTGGTTCTCGATTTTGTGTAATTTGATATCCTTTTGGCAAGTCTGGATAATAATAGTTCTTTCGATCAAACATCATCCATTTTGGAACTTCACAATTTAAAATGAAAGCCGCCTTAATCGCTTTTTTGACACATTCATAATTTACAACGGGTAAAATTCCAGGCAAAGCAATATCCACAGGAGCCACATGAATATTTGCTTCTTCACTATAAGTATTTCTAGCAGTTGAAAACACTTTAGAATGGCTCTTCATTTCACAATGCATTTCAATTCCAATTGTAGGTGTTAATTCCATTATTTCTCACCCCCAAACAACTGAAAATCAATTTTTTCTTCTAAAGAATCAGCAATTTCTAACAAATTTTCATCATCACGAACAGCTCCAGTTAGATTAATTCCAACTGGTAATCCTTTTATATAACCATTTGGAATCGTGATACTTGGAAATCCTCCAAAATTACCAATAACCATATGATTTTCTAATACAGCAACTTCTTTTGAAAAAGAATTTTTCGATCCATCTAATAACTTCGCTCTTCCTTCCCCACAAGGTAAAATAAGTGCATCATAAGTCTGAAATAATTCATTCATGCGATCTACAATTAGCTTACGAACCCGCATAGCATTTTTAAAATACTTTTCTTGATTTTCTTTTTGAAGTACATAAGACCCAATAACAAGGCGCCGTTTAATCAATGGAGAAAATCCATCTGTCCTAGATTCCTTTATCATTTCATTAATCTGATTACTTTTTCCTCGTAATCCAAAAATAATTCCTGTTAAATTAGATAAATTACTTGTAGCTTCTGCACAAGAAATACACATATAAGAAGAGGCTAAAGCTTCTAATAGAGTTACATCAATCGATTCGCTTTGAACACTCCATCCTAATTCTTTAGCTTTGACAAGTGTTTTTTCAAAAAGAGCAAATGTTTCTTTTAAATCTTCACTTGGATTTTCATAGCGATCTATATCCATAATTTCTTTCAAATAAAACAACTTCTTATGCTTGTTTTCTTTATTTTCTAATCTTTTTTGTAAATGAATCTGCGAAGAATCAATACTCGTCATATCCTTAGGATCCTGTCCTTTAATTTGATCCACCACAATCGCCGCATCCTTAACTGTTCTAGTTAATACACCTACATGATCCAAACTACTAGCAAAAGGAAACATCCCATATCTTGATATTAATCCATAAGTAGGTTTATACCCAACTATCCCACAATATGCCGCTGGTTTTCGCACAGAATCACCTGTATCAGATCCCAAAGCAAATGGTAAAATTCCACTTGCTACAACAGCTGCACTTCCAGCAGAAGAACCTCCCGCTTGTCTTGTTTCATCAAAAGGATTTGTTACCACGCCAGTATGCCCCGTCGTTCCAGTTGCCCCCATACCAAATTCATCCATAGTAGTTTTTCCAACTAACAAGGCACCTGATTCTAATAATTTTTCATACACAGTTGCATTGTATACAGGAATATAATTTTTAAGCGTATTTGAACTAGCTGTAGTTAAAATCCCTTTTGTTGAAAAATTATCCTTTAAAGCATAAGGCACTCCACTTAAAACACCCTCTCTTTTTAAAGTCGGATTTAATAACGTCACAAAAGAATTACACTTATCCTGATGCACTTTTAACTTCTTTTGCAATAACTCAAGATAATTACCAAAATCAAAAGATTCTAACTGAAATCTTTTTTGTAACTGTAAAATCTCACTTTTCATTCGCTCACCACCTTTGGAACGATAACACTTGTTAAATTTTTCTGCTCTGCATTTTGCAAAACTTCTTCTTGACTCAGCTCTTCAATTTCATCATCCTTACGTAACGTAAATTCTGAAATAGTAAAAGGATGTGTTAAAGGTTCTACTTTCTCAATATCTTTTATTTTTAAAATCAAATTCATATTTCGTTCAATCTCATCAAACTCTTCTAATACCATCTGATTTTCTTCTTCACTCAAGCCAATTAACAATTTATTTGCTAAATCATCTACTAGCTCTTTTGTAAATTGTTCCATATTACCTCCTAAAATTCACAATTTCCTGGCGTTCTTGGATAAGCAATAACATCGCGAATATTATCTACTCCAGTTAAATATAACAATAATCTTTCAAATCCCAATCCAAATCCCGAATGAACGCAACTTCCATATTTCCGTAAATTCAAATACCATTCCATTTCAGAAATATCCATTTTCAACTCTTCCATTCGAGTTCGTAATTTTTCATAATCCGCTTCTCTTTCACTTCCACCAATCAACTCTCCAATACCGGGAACTTCTAAATCGACTCCCCGTACTGTACCGTCCTCATTTTGTTTCATATAGAAAGATTTAATTTCTTTCGGCCAATTAGTGATGAAAACTGGACCATCAAAATATTCTGTAATATATTTTTCATGTTCCTTAGCAATATCTTCTCCATATTTTGGTTCAAATTCCCATCTTACATCCGCTTTTTTCAAAATTGAAATGACCTCTTCATGTGTAATTCTAGTAAATGTACTCGAAACTAATTTTTCTAATTTTTGTAAAAGACCTTTTTCCGCAAATTTATCTAAAAAGACTAATTCATCATGAGCTTTTTCCAATATATATTGAACAATAAATTTTAACATATCTTCTTCAATATCCATTACCCCATCTAAATCGCAAAAAGCTATTTCTGGCTCAATCATCCAAAATTCAGCGACGTGAGTTTTCGTATTCGAATCTTCTGCTCGAAAAGTTGGACCAAATGTATAAACCTTAGAAAATGCCATAGCAAATGTTTCAGCTTGTAACTGTCCAGATACAGTAAGTCCTGTCTTTTTATGAAAGAAATCTTTAGTATAGTCTACCTTTCCATTTAACTGTTCCAATGGCAAAGTTGTTACTTGAAACATTTCACCTGCTCCTTCACAATCACTCGCTGTAATTAAAGGGGCATGCAAATAAACATATCCTCGATCTTGAAAATAAGTATGAATCGCCATTGCAGCAAGACTACGAATCCGAAATACAGCTTGAAATAAATTTGAACGCGGTCTTAAATAAGCAATACTTCTTAAAAACTCTGGGGAATGTGGTTTCGGCTGTAACGGATAATCATCCGGACAATCTCCTAGTAACTTAAAATCTTGAATCGCTAGCTCATAATCTTGTCCACTACCAGCAGATTCTTGTAAAATTCCTCGTACTTCGATCGCAGTTCCAATTTTTAAAGCTGCCAGTTCTTCAAAGCAAGACAATTGATTATCATAAATTAATTGTAGCTGATTAAATTGAGTTCCATCTGAAAAGACAATAAAACCAAGTTCCTTTTGACGGCGATGATTCCGCACCCATCCAGAAACACTAACTTCTTTTCCAACATATTTTTTTGCTTCATCCATTATTTCTTTTAAATACATATATTCTCCCTTTCTTTCTATGGATTTAAACGCGTAGGTCCACGATAAATGTAAGTTGCTTCCCGAATATTATCGAGTTCAAACAATAACATCAACAACCGATTTAACCCTATCGCAAATCCGCCATGTGGTGGCATTCCATAAGAGAAAAAATCTAAATAAAAATCTAAACTCTCTAATGAAATCTTTTTCTCTAAAATCTGCTGTTTCAAAATATCCAATCGATGTTCTCTTTGAGCACCCGTGGTAATTTCAATGCCTCGAAACAATAAATCATAACTACAAGTATTCCCATTTTCATCTAACATATGATAAAAAGGCCGCGCTGCAAATGGAAAATGGGTAATAAAAATAAACTCTGTCTTGTAATGCTGCTTCGCATATTTACACAATAAATTTTCTTCTTTCCGATCCAAATCCTCTTCTTTTTCCCCAACATAATGGAAGTGCTCTTTCAAAACGCTTTTTGCTTCTTGAAAAGTCATTTTTGCAAACGGAACATCTAAATTTGTAAGAGATATTTTTTCTTGCTCCATCACATACCCATATTTTTCATAAACTTTAGAAATAGCATATTTAAGCCATGCTTCTTCAAAGTCCATCACTTCTTCAAAATGCTTTATCCAAGAAATTTCAACATCCGCCATATTAATTTCTGTTGCATGATAACTGGTATGAGAATTTTCAGCCCGAAAAGCTGGACCTATCTCATACACTTTATCAAATCCAGCTGCCATAGCCATCTGTTTATAAAATTGTGGAGATTGAGATAAATAAGCTGTTGTCCCAAAATAGTCGAATGAAAAAACTTCAGCTCCGCTTTCTGCAGCTGCTCCACTAATTTTAGGAGAATGAATTTCCATAAAATCATGTTGAACACAATACTCCCGCAAACTATGCTCTAATAAAGTCGCTGCCTGAAATAATAAATGGTTTTCCTTTCTTCGTAAATCGATAAATCGATAATCTAATCTTGTTTCACGTAAACTATTGTCTTTCTTATTATAATCAAATGGCAATTCTGGTAAACTAGAAGAAGTAATATCAATACGCTCTGGGATAATCTCCATTCCTCCCATTTTTACACTAGGCGCTTCTTTTAATATTCCATGAACACATAACGTTGATTCCAATCCAACATGTTGCATTTGCGAAATCAAATCTTGATTTTTCTCTTGTTTTTCGATTGTAACTTGAACTTTTCCTGTCCCATCCCTTAAAATTAAAAACATCACATAAGGTAAATCGCGAACTTTTTCTAAAAAACCTTGAAATTCAATTTTTGTTTCATAATAATTCATTAAATCTTTTGCATACAGTTTAGTCATGAAAAAGCCCCTTTCTTCTCGTTAAATAACGCTCTGTATAAGTACAAACTTCTTGCTGTGTAATTTGATTACTATAAATATCGAGACGATCCTCAAAATACTCACAAAAAGCCTGAAATAATAATCCAAAAGAAACTTGTTGCTCCTCATATTGTTGCCACAACAGTTCTAATTTTTGGAATCGTAATTCCCGTTTTATATGAGTAATACTTGCTTTCTTCGGACTCACTTTCTTTGAAACAAACTCCCTTTCTTTTTTGTGTTTTTGGGAAATCATATTTAAATGTTCATCATACTTACCAGACATAATATCAAAAAATATTTTTTTATCATTCAATTCATAAATTCCCATTTGTTTTAAAAATGAAAAAATAACATTTCGTTGTTGTTCTAATTCACTTCTAGATAAAGAAGCAATTTTTTCATTTTGTAAATAAGTTTCAATCAATCTCTTTATCATTCCGACTTGATTACTTTTAAAGTATTCATAATTTCGATTATAACTCTTTTTTTTCATATATCCTCCTATATATTCAAATCCAAATGATCAATTAAATCCATTTCTTTCACAGTTTCTTTTTCATTTGTTTCCAAATCAGTAATAATCAATTCATTCGTTTCAAATAAACTTTCTTTTAACGAAATAACATATCTAGTATTATAATTTTCACGTATAAAATTCTTTTGATTTCGAAAAATACATTCCGTTTTAAAGCCATTTAATCTTAACTCCTGCGTATAGTAAAGCGCTTTTTCTTTTTCCAATTCCGTTTCATAAGTAACCACTACATCTAACATTTTAGGATCCAATTGCTGTGACTTTTCTTCTTTCAACCAGTCATAAATACTAGAAAAAGACCCCCAAAATCCAAAAGCTTGTAACGAGAGCTCCTTAAATTCATGAGAGAGATGTGATAAATTTCCCCCTTGAATTAAAGGTGTTATATTTTTCTCTTTCTGATATAAAATTTGAAAAGCAACTCCATCACAATTTAAAACCTGTACTTCTCGTTTTTGGTAACTTATATCTAAACAATCCAAATAATGACTGAGCACTTCCTCTTGCATAGGTTTAACTTGAATTAAAACCACTAGATCCCGCAATCCAAATGCTTCTAAAATACGAACTGCTAATGAAATACTTATAGCCATTTCCATTTCATCAAATTTACCAATTGTAAGATATCCAAATTCTTGCTCCTGTTGTTTTAAATAAACAGGTTCCATATAAAACATCTTTTGAGGAATGACTTCTTCATTTAAATGTTGTTCCAAATATCCTTGAATTCGATACAACATTCCATTTTGACGAAAGGGCTCCTTCTCATTCCACAATGGAGATATTGTATAATCATAATTATAAATTTCTGCAAAAGAAGAAAATATACGGCCCATATAATCGTACCATCTTCCTTCTTCTTTCCCTACAAATCGCATGGTTTCTAATCTCTTTTCCATCCCGTTTCCTCCTATTAACATAATTCCATTTTGCTTTTTTCAGATCGCAACAAATAATCCATTTCTAAAAAACAACCCTTTCATAAAAAAAGTCCCTAACAACGTAAGGACGAATGAAAATCCGCGGTGCCACCTTACTTTACTAGGTACTCTCTAAACTGATAACGCAACGATTGCGCTTTCTAATCACAAGGGTGTTCCAATTCAAGAATATTTTAGGGTGTTCGCAGCAACTCACCTTCTCTTTTAAAATATGACTTCTCGTTTTGTTCCCTTTATAGAAATAAACTAATACTATTCTATCTTTTCTTTAGACTTTCGTCAACTCCAAATTGCGTCGAAATATAATGCACAACTTCCATAACAGTCTTAGAAAAATCGTCATAATCGACCGAAAACCATTTCACTGGCAGCTGATTTTCAAACCAAGTATATTGTCTTTTTGCATAATTACGAGAATTTTTTTTACATTCCAAAACAACTTCTTGTAATGTTTTACGATTTTGAAAAAAATCATAAAATTCTTTATAACCGATTCCCGTTTTTAACGCCTTAGAAGCTACTCCACTTAAAATAAACGGTTTCACTTCATCAATTAATGGTACAAGCATTTTATCAAATCGCTGATCTATTTTTTGATACAAAATCGATCTATCTGTAGTAAGACCAATAAATAATACATCATCATAAATTAATTGAAAATCTTGATAAAAATCGACACCATCTTTTTTTAGACGACTTAGCAATCGAATCATTCGGCGACGATTTTGAAAATCGATTGCAAAAGGAACTTCATAACTTGCTATTTGTTGTCTCAATTCTTCATCAGTAAGAAGCTCTAATTCCTTAATTTCATTTTCATGATCTTCCGTAAATTGATAATCATATAAAGTTGCTTTTAAATAATACCCTGTTCCTCCAACAAAAATAGGAATATGCCCTCTCGATTGAATATCAGCAATACATATTCGAGCATCTTTTTGATAATCAAACACACTATAGTCTTCACTAACTTCTTTAATACTTAATAAATGGTGTGGAATGTGTTCCATTTCTGCTTGGGTAATTTTAGCCGTCCCAATATCTAATCCTTGATAAATTTGCATTGAATCTGCATTAATTATTTCTCCATTATATAGTTTTGCCAGTGCAATACTCAATTTTGTTTTACCAACTCCAGTCGGTCCAACAATTGCCAAAATCATAGCTTCACCTCTTAAATATATCCTACTAAAAAAGCAAAAAGATTGCAATGTTATTGAATAACATGCTAAATTCTGATTTAAATAAATTTATGTTATAATAAACAAACCAAATAAAGAAAGGGAAAAATAAATGAATGATTTAAAAGAAAAATGGGAAACTATCAATATGCCAAAGATAGCAAAAAAAACTTTATTTTATTTCTTATTTTTACGATTTTACTTTGTATCATCGGAGCCATTGTACCTATCTATAGTGCCAAACAATTATTAAGTATCTCAGAAGAATTATTTGAACAACTTTTTTATAGTTCTATTATTTTGTTCCTATTGGAAATATTTCGAAATACTGTTCGATTTATTGGGGGCATTAACGCCTCTAAATTTTATCGTACGACTTTAAAAAATATTCAAATCAGCATTGCTTCTGAACTTTTAAAAACCACTACAAAAGAATTAAATAAAAAATCAAGTGGATATTATATTGAACGCATTTCAAGCGATGCTGGTAAAATAGCTGATATATATGTCAATATCAGTGAATGCTTGACCGAAATAATTACAAACTGCGGAATCCTAATTAGTATTTTTATTTTAAATAAATTTATCTTTCTCTTTTATCTTATTTTTTTAATTATATTATTTTCCATTCAAAAAAAGAAAAATGCTATTTATCAAAAAAATGATCAAGTTCATCGTAAACTAAAAGAACAAGCAACAAGTATTTCTCAAGAACTAGTTAGAGGAGCAAAAGATATTAAAGTACTAAACGCAGAAGAAAATTTTATCAAAGAAGCAAAAAACAAAATTACTGCTTCCCAAGCACAACGTTACAAAATGTTCATTACAAATCGAAAATATAACTTTTTATATAACAATATACGTGACATCCTGGATTTTAGTTATATCTTTCTCACTATCTTACTAATTCAGCAAAAAATTATATCAATTTCTACCGCAATAATCATCTATAATTACCGATATCAAATTGTTTATACCTTAGATTATGTTGGAATGTTAATGGAATACTTAAAAGACTTTAATTTATCCGCTAATCGTGTATTTCAAATCATTGAAGCAAGCGAAAAAGAAACTTTTGGAACCGAGCATTTAAATCATATAAAAGGAAATTTGGAATTTAAAGATGTTAGCTTTTCTTATGATAATCAAATTCCTATTTTAAAAAAGATTAATTTTCAAATCAAAGCGAACGAAACAGTATCCTTTGTAGGCAAATGTGGTGCTGGAAAATCAACGATCTTTCATTTATTATGTAAACTATATGAACCTACTTCAGGGACTATTAGTATCGATGGAAAAGATATTTCAAAACTAGATAAGGATTCCATTCGTGGAAATATTTCAATTATTACTCAAAATCCATATATTTTTAATATGAGCATTCGCAATAATCTAGCAATCATTAAAGACGGTTTAACGGACGAGGAAATGAAAGAAGCTTGCAAAATGGCTTGTTTACATGATTATATTATGACATTACCAAGCGGATATGATACCATTGTCGGGGAAGGTGGAGTTACTCTTTCAGGAGGACAAAAACAACGACTAGCAATTGCTAGAGCTCTAGTTCAACGCACTGAAATTATATTATTTGATGAAGCAACATCAGCATTAGACAACGAAACCCAAAAAGAAATTCAAACAGCCATAAAAAATATGCAAGGAGAATACACTATTTTAATGATTGCCCATCGCCTATCAACCGTGATGGAAAGCGATCGCATTATTGTCTTAGAAGATGGTGAAATAAAAGGAGCAGGAACCCATAAAGAGTTGCTTCAAAAAAATAAAAATTATCAAAAACTATATCAATTAGAATTAAAACAAAATCTAATAGAAAAAAGTTAATCAACAAGAAGACTATGAAAAGTCTTTTCAAGATTAACTTTTTTTACTGTATCACAAAAAATTATTAGTAGTTCCAGTTCTTCCCGTTTTCTTCGTTTACTGTAAATCGAGCCCTTCTTGATGACACATCAATATCGGTTCTTAAACCCCTTTCAGTCTTTAACATAAACTGCATTTTGTATGTTAGTATTCCTGAAACAAAAAAAAGCTAATTCATAGCTCTTTTAAACATACGCTCCAAATCATAAATACTAAATTTAATAATCGTTGGTCTTCCATGCGGGCAATTATAAGGATTATCACACACACACAATTCATTTAATAATTCTTCTTGTGCTTCATGACTAATATGCATATTGGCTTTGATACTCATTTTACAAGCTAAAGTAATCGCAATTTTTTCATTAAACTTTACTGGATCAAAATTGTCTAATCCTCCAATAATTAAATCTAAAATTCGCCGAATACTCTCCTCTTCATATCCTTCTGACAGCCAAGTGGGATGACTTTTAAACACAAAAGTATTAATTCCGAATTCCTCCAGCCCAAAACCCAATTCTTTTAAATGTTCTTCTTTAGCTTGAACTTTTAAAAACTCACTTTGACTCAATTCAATCGTAATTGGCAACAATAAAGTAGTAGTAGTAATATTTTTATTTCGAAGAGCATTCATATTTTTTTCATAATTAATTCGCTCTTGTGCTGCATGTTGATCAATTAAATAAACCCCTTCTTCATTTTCCGCAATAATATAAGTCCCATGCGCAAGGCCCACTGGATACAACATAAGTTTTTTCATTTCGGGATTAATTACAACCGTCGTTTCTTCTTCTTTTTCATTCGAATTATCTTGAAAATCAAAAGTAGATTGAAAAGAAGGAAGAATCTCGTCATTACTTTCTGCTATAACACTATCTAAAACTTCATTTTTGATAGGATTAAATGTAGGCATTCTTAAAACAGCATCCGGAATCAATAAGTTTTGATATAAAACATCCTTAATGGTTTGTAGTAATAAGTCATACAATATATCCATTTTGGTAATTTTAATATCTTGCTTTGTAGGATGAATATTTACGTCAATTAAAGTCGGATCTGTATCAATCCTTAAGACGACAATTGGATATTTTATATCCGGTTTATAAGTATAATATGCCTCATTAATCGCTCGATTGATCTCTTGATTGCGAATCACTCTCCCATTTACAATAACAGTCATATGATTCCGATTTGATTTTAAAATTTCTGGTTTACATACATAACCAAACAAATCAAAATCATCATTACTATTTTTTATCTCCAACATTTTACTAGAAACTTGTAAACCATATATTTCATGAATTACTTTATGAAGACTCCCACTGCCACTTGTTTTTACCAAAATACGATCATCATTTTGTAACGTAAAACTTACTTCTGGATGTGCTAAAGCAAATTTTTCGACAAAAGAAACACAATTTTGTAACTCTGATTGTTCACTTTTTAAATACTTTAACCGCGCTGGTGTATTATAAAACAAATTTTGAATCGTAATAATCGTTCCTTGACGTGCATCGGCATTTTCCTTTTTTCGTAACACTCCCCCTTCAATTTCTAAATAAGTACCACACTCATGAAAAGAAGTCTTTAACGTCACTAAAGAAACACTAGCAATAGAAGGTAAAGCTTCACCTCGAAATCCCAATGTGTCAATAAAAAATAAATCATCATCTTTATATAGTTTACTAGTTGCATGACGCTGAAAAGCCATTAAGGCATCTTCTTCATCCATCCCCAAGCCATTATCAATGACACTAATTTCCTTTATTCCACCTTCCCTTAAAAATATATTAACCTCTGTAGCATGTGCATCCACACTATTTTCTACTAATTCTTTCACAATAGAAGCACATTTTTCCACTACTTCCCCAGCAGCTATTTTATTTGCTAAATTTTCATCCATTACTTTAATTTTACTCATAATTACTCCCTACCTTAAATTGATACACGCATTCAATATAATCCTTTCCATGAACACTTACAAATTCATTTTTGAAATATTTTCCTCCACAATGAATAAAAAATTCATTAGCTTTCAACATTTTTAAAACATAAACAAAATATTCTTGGATATCGTGAGAGTAAAACGTTTGCTCTACTAGATGAAGCATTTTCTTTCCATATCCTTTCTTTTGATAATTTTGTTTCACATAAATAGCATCAATAAGCCCTTTGCCATCTAAAATACTAAATATTAAAATTCCAACCACTGAAAAATCATCAAATAAAGCATAATAAAAATAAGAATCAATTTTCATCATTTGCTCTTTAATATGCTGGACACGTACCATTTGCTTTTGTTCTCGTACTTCAAATACTTCGGCATCATAAATTCCAGAATAAGTTTCTTTCCAACATTCTAAATGAACTTTTGCAAAGGCCAAAATTTCAGAATCATGAATTTTTCGGATACTAATCATTATATCCTCCGAATAATGACGCTCGGATTTCATATGGAAAAGATTGTTTTCTATAAAGAGTAATAATCGTATCTTTATGAAAAGTAAAAAAACCAATTCCCGGCAAAACCAAATCATGATCAGCTAAAATGGTGATATCCATACCTGTATCAAATCCTTCTGTATCAGAATATTTCCGTTTTAAATCTAAATCATTACTACCATAAAAGGTGATATGATTAGAAGAAAGATTTTGTGAAAAAAATAAAAGATCCTCTAAACAAATTCTAGTCTCTAGCTTCAGCGGCAGTGTAATCGGACGTATATATTTTTGAGGTACAACTTTTAAAGCCAAACAGGATTCCATTTTAATAGAAGAAACAAAACCTGGAGCATCATATATAGTTACAGCTCCCATATTAAATGTTAAAAAATCTTGAGTGGTATTGGGCATTTTACTTACTAAAACAGGACTTTCTTTTTGAAAATAAGAATGATAAAGCGCATTTAAAGCACTACTTTTACCAACATTTGTCATACCTAAAAATAAAACTTTTTTCTCTTTTTGTGCTTCTAAATGATTGCGTAAGCGAAACAAAAGCATTTCTTTTTTTACACTAAAACACAAAATATCGGTTGAAATACAATAAAGTTCTTGAATTCTTTTAACGAGCCGCTCTAAAGAAATAGAATATGGAATTAAATCTACTTTCGAAAGCACTAAATACTTTGGTCCTGTAATTCTATAAAACCATTTTAAAACCTCTTCACTTAAATGAAGAAAATCAACAAAAAAATAAATTGGCTTCTGCAAACAAATTGCATTCTCTAAAATATTTTCATTGGACATCATTAAAGAATCAAACCGCAATTCTCGATAATGCTTTAATCGATAGCATCTCTCACAATAAAGAGCTGTTTCTTTTTTTTCCTCCTTCACATATCCCCTTTTTTTCACATCAACCGATTGTAACAGAACGCCACAACCCTTACACTTTTCACTCATAATACTTGCCTCTTTCCAAAATCCCCATTTTTTTCATTTTTTTCAAAAGAATTCGTTCCCAAAAACGAAAAAAACATGTTCCAAATTCATCCTTCTGACTAATCGGATTCACTAAAATACTAGTAAAACCCATCCGATTCGCTCCAAATACATCCACAAGAATCTCGTCTCCAATTCCTGCTACTTCATGAACTTCAAAATGATATAAATTTAAAATTTTAAGATACTTTTTCTTAAATGGTTTATGATTTTTATAAGATGCATCAACATTTAGCTTTTCTTTAAAAGGAGCAACTTTTCCTTTATTATGATTCGATAAAATAATAATTTTAAATTTCAAATTTTCTAAATAAGCAAATAAATCTTTCAATTTTTGACTTGGTACTTGTTCCTGATAAGAACATAATGTATTCGTTAAATCAAATATTAAACAACGAATCCCCTTCTCTTTTAACGCTTGATAATCAATCGCATAAATACTTTTCTGATAAATATCAGGAATAAAATGATCCATTTTTTATCACCCAACTTTAATATCATTATATCATGAGTCGAAAAAGAATAAATCTTAAAATAAAAAATTCTTTTTTTTTACAACAAATAATAGAATGAAATAAGGAAGTGAAATATGTTTTTATTTAATTTAATTAAAAATTTATTATTTTTTACGGGTTCATATTCCAATAATGTTTTTCCTGATCCTCTATCTTTAGAAGAAGAAGAACGGTGTATTGACAAGATGCTTCAAGGAGATGAAGAAAGTCGAAATCGTTTAATTGAACACAATTTACGATTAATAGCTCATATCGTAAAAAAATTTGAAACAAAAGAACAGGATGCTGATGATTTAATTAGCATTGGAACCATTGGATTAATTAAAGGAGTCGACTCTTATAACAAAGAAAAAGCAACCCGAATCACAACATATGTCGCAAGATGCATTGAAAATGAAATCCTAATGTATTTTCGAGGGAACAAAAAAAATAATAATAATGTCAGTTTAAATGATTCTATTGGATATGATAAAGATGGAAATGAAATAAACCTAATTGATATCATTAAAGATAACAATATTGATATGGCTGATTCTCTTCATACCAAAAATAATATCGAATTATTAAATTCTTATTTAAAAAAATTAAACACCCGAGAACAAGAAATCATTACCAAACGCTATGGCTTAAACCTAATGAAAGAACAAACCCAAAAAGAAATTGCCAAAGAACTTGGAATTTCAAGAAGTTATGTTTCGCGAATTGAAAAACGAGCTTTAACTAAAATTTTAAAAGAATTTATAAAAAGTAAAAACAATTTATAAAAAATCATCTAAATAAAGATGATTTTTTAACGTACTCTTTTCCGAACCGAAATAGCATCATTTTCCAAAGTATTCTCTGATATTTCTAGTTCTGACATGCTTGGATACAAATAACGATATGAAAGCTGGCCTATCCAATCCTCAATCTCCTTTTGTTCAAAAGTTCTAACATGCTTACTAGAAGAATTCCAAATATCAATTGCATCATCGCCAAGTCCCACAAACGTCCCAGATTTCTTTAAAGCTACTGGAATCTTAGCACCAATGATATGACAATTATCAAATGAAATACGACCAGGCATAAAATGTTTTTGTTTTATCGTACTATTTGATTTCACAACTCTTTGACCTAAAATAACACCGCTATATAACACACTTCGTAATGAAGATATCTGAATATGTTGGAAAGTTAAATGAGAAACTTCTAAATTACTGGTAGGATGAATAGAAGAGATCAATCCAGCATTATAAGAATTAGATTTAATAATACAATTTGAAATCGTATGGTCATTTCCTAAAATAATTAAACTGCCCAAAAATTGATTTAAAGTAATAGAAGCCATTTCAAAACGACTTAAATCATTCTCAATATTTATTACAACTCGGCCGTTTTTTAAGGAAAATAAAACTAACAAGTCTTGATACTCAAAAACTCGAATGACTTGATCTACCAAAATCACTTGACATCCCTGTAACGAAATATTAGAAGAATGCTCTAAAATATTTTTGAAATTTTCATCCGAAACATATATTTTATGCCGATTTCCTTCTATTTGGATTTTTCCCGAATATTTTGCTAAAGCTTCCCAAGAAATACGATCTAAAACGAGATCTTGTTCCAAATAAATTACAAGATCATCTGATACTGGACGACATAAAACAATATTTTGAAAATCTTTTTCTGACTTCACATGATATTCAGTTTCTAACTGCGTATATTTAATATTTGTTTTTATCTTCGGTGGCATAATAATATCTACCTTATTAATATTTTGAAAAATCCATTTTCGAGATGAATTCGATTCCATATAAACAAAGCAAGGCTTCAAATCCTTGTTTTCAAAAGAAACATCTAACGTTCCAGAAAAATTTACTAAATCAATCGCTTCTATAAAATCAGGTTCAAATGAAGCATATACCTTTAAAAATATATAATCCTTCCCTTTTAGATTTTTTAATTTTTGTAAATCATGCTCTTGTTTTAATTCTATTAATTTCATAAGAAAAACCTCCGAAAATCTAGTATATCAAATAAAAGAAAAAAAGACTACTAAAAGTCTTCAGGAATATCTTCCAAATTTTCCAATTCAGTTTCCATAGCTTGACGAAACTTTTTCTTAAATAAAACAATTCGTCGTCTTAGATTTTCTGCATCTTGCTCTAATTTTGTTGCACGCATTAAAGCTTCATTCACAATTCTAGAAGCATTCCGTTTGGCATCATCTATAATTCCTTTTGATTCATCCCTAGCAATCTTCTTAATTTGCACAGACGCATCCTCAGCCACTAATAAAGCACGATTTAAAGTTGTTTCCATATTTTGATATTGAATTAATTTCTGCTTTAAAGATTCTATTTCCTGATCTCTAGCTTTTAAATTGTTCAACATACTTTCATATTCCTTGGTAACATCTCGGACAAATCGATTGACTTCATACTTATTATATCCATTAAAACTCGTTCCAAACTTTTTCATGCTTCACCCCGATTCTCAATTAGGAATCACTTTTTACCACTCAATCTCATCTTCAGAAGATTCTTTTTGCTTCTCAGTGTCATCACTTATTTTTCCTTGAATATTTACATTCTTTGGCGTACACAAATAAATTCCAACACCGATTTTTTGCATCTTTCCCCCTATAGAATATATACATCCTGACAAAAAGTCAATAATACGTTTTGCTTGATCACTTGTTACTCGTTTTAAATTTACCACTACACTATTTCTATTCTTTAAATGATCCGCAATCTGTTGTGATTCAGAATATGCCCGAGGTTCTAAAAGAATCATTTTATTACCAGTTTTATCTGCTTCTTTTAAGGCATCATCCTCACTCACTGCATAATACTCATCTTCTGTCCCCATTAACATATCTTCATCATCATCTGCAAAAATCTTCTTTAACTTATTAAGTCCCATTCTGTCATATCCTTCCTATCATCTAGTATTTATTTTAACAAAGAACAAAGCATTAATCAATTCTTTTTCGTAAGTTAAACCAAAAACTTTAGCGTTCCAAAAGTATCGTAGTAGGTCCTTCATTATGAATCTCTACTTTCATATCTTCCCCAAAAAAACCAATTTCAAGTGGAACATATTTTCGAATCTCATCATTCCATAATCGGTATAGTTTTTGGGCTTCTTCACTATTTAGTGCTTGCTGATAAGAGGGGCGATTTCCTTTTTTCGTATCTGCATACAAAGTAAATTGACTAATCGATAAAATCGAACCACCGACATCTAAAAGACTCTGATTCATAACACCATTTGCATCGGGAAAAATACGTAAATTTACCACCTTTTTGGCTAAATACGTAATTTGTTCTAAAGTATCATTCTTCGTAAAGCCAACAAAAACAACGAATCCATGTTGGATCTCCCGCTTTACTCCATCACATAAAACAGAACCATAACTACATCTTTGCACACAAATTTTCATTTTCGGTACACATCCTTTACAAAAGAAAGCATTTCTAAAACTCCCATAAAATGCTCTAATTCTAGTTTATTTTTAACTCGTAGCAAAAGCTCATAACAGAAAAAAGAATCTTTTTCTTTGGTTTTCATTCCTTCTATAAATACTCCACAAGTCGTAGCTTTAGTCATCAACAAAGAAAAATCATAATTTCCCAATTCTACTTCTACAACAATTTCAACCAAATAATTTCCCTCTTTTTCATAATTCCAATTTACCTCAATCAAACGTTCTCTAAGCTTTACCATGTTCGGACATTTTTTTAAATGGACCCGAATTCCTTCTCCTTTTGTAATATATCCAACAATATCATCCCCACAAACAGGATGACAACAATTAGCTAAATGAACTAAAATATCCTCAAACCCAGCCACAATAAATGGACTCGCATCATTTCTTTTTGGAAGAAGACGATTTTCTTTTACACGCTCTAACATCATATCATCTACGGGCTTTTCTTGGGTTACCAAATGAATTATAGAAGAAGCTGTATAACGTAAAGCCCCTATAGCTAAATAAACATCTGTAAGATCTTTTAACTTTAATTCCTGTAAAATCTTTTTTAAGGGTTTTTCACCTAGTACTTCATCGAAAGATAATTTTCGTTTTCGAAGCTCTTTTTCTAAAATTTCTTTCCCTTTGCTAATATAAAATTCTCGATCTTGTTTACTAAAATAAGATTTAATTTTATTTTTGGCATGATTAGTTTTAACAATATTTAACCATTCTTTTTTAGGAGTATTATTTAAATTGGTTCGAATCGAAACAATATCTTGATCTCCTAATTCATAATTTAAAGGCACAATGGTATCATTTACAATAGCAGAAGCCAGGTGATCTCCTAAATCTGAATGAATGCGATATGCAAAATCAATCGGTGTAGATCCTTTTGGAAGCTCTACAACATCTCCTTTTGGAGTAAATACATAAATAAAACCACTTAAAAATTCATTTTGAACAGCATGAGCAAATTCCACATCATTTTCTGCTTTTTGTGTTTCTAATATATTTCGAAAAACTTCCAATTTTTGTTCCATCATATTTTGAACATTCTTGGTTCCTTTCTCTTTATAAGACCAGTGAGAAGCAATTCCTTTTTCCGCAATTTCATCCATTTCTTCCGTTCTAATTTGGACCTCAAAAGGATGACCTTCTCTTCCAAATACACCTGTATGTAAACTTTGATACATATTTTCTTTTGGCATGGCAATATAATCTTTAAATCGTCCTGGAATAGGCCGATATTTAGCATGAATAAGTCCCAAAGCCGTATAACAATCACTTACCTTTGTCACAATGACTCGAAGTGCTAAAATATCATAAATATTACTCCATTTCTTGCCATGATTTAGTTTATTATAAATACTATAAACACTTTTTACACGACTTTTAATATAAAATTCGATTCCTTGTTCTAATAAAAGCTCACTTATTTCTTCTTGCATTTCCAAAAGTACATCCTGAAGAGCATTAGAAGAAGCATTCAATCGTTCTAAAATATCAGAATAAACATCTGGTTTTAAGCATTTTAATGACAAATTCTCTAGTTCACTTTTTATTGAATTAATTCCTAAACGATGCGCAATTGGTACCAATACTTCCATAGTTTCTTTCGCATTTTGTTTTTGCTTTTCCTCATCTAAGACATCAATGGTTCGTAAATTATGCAAGCGATCCGCCAACTTTAAAAACAAAACTCGGACATCTTCAGCCATACCAACTAATACATTTCGCAAATACAAAGCACTAGACTTTCGATCATCACCCAATTCTAATTGATTTATTTTACTAAGAGAAGAAACAATTTTAGCTACATCTTGTCCAAATTCTTCTTGAATCTCCTCATTAGTAACCTGACATTTTCTCATTACTTCATGAAGAAAAGCCGATGCAATCGTCACAGCATCTACATGTAAATTCGTTAAAATGCGGGCAACTTCTACCCCATGTGACAACAAAGTTTCCCCATTCAACCGAAAAAGGCCTTGATATTTTTCTTCAGCATATCGATAGCTTTTTTGAATGAAATCCATTTCTTCTTGATTCATATAAGGGGCAATTATATTCATGATTTCATTTAACATTTTATTCATTCTCCTCTTCTTTCGTATGATAAAAAATTTGGCAAGCAATCCCTTGATGCAAATACCTTCGAAAATCTTTCGCATCCGATAAAGCTCCGACCACTGTTAAATAATGAGTAGGAATTGCCAAATGTGGATGAATTAAATTAGCTAACCGTGCAGCCTCTCTAGCATCCATTGTATAAACACCTCCTACAGGCAAAAAAACAACATCTGCTTTAATCTCTCGATTAAAAGGATGAATATCCGTATCTCCTGCAATATAATAGACAATCTGATCCAAAGTAATTAAATAACCCATCCAATTACTTTCCTTTAAATGATAATTTTTTTCGCGATTATAAGCTGGAATCGTTTGAAACTTCATAAATGCAAAAGAATAAGATTCAAACGGTTTCACTATTTTAATATGTTCTTCTAAAATACCAATATCTAATAATTCTTCATAAACTTCTTTTGGAATAATAAAATTCGTATCTTCTTTTTTCACCTTTAAAATATCTAAAAGGGAAAAATGATCCCAATGAGGATGCGTAATAAACACAAAATCTGCATCATGAAAATTTTGAGGAATATGAAAAGGGTCAATATATATTTGATATTTCCCCCTTAAACAAATCGCACTATGAGCAAAAACAGTAATCGGTTTTTCTAACATTTTTTTCACCTAATAATAATCTTTCCGTTTTAAATCTCTTACATATTCATCAATTACATCATTATCCGTATTTAAAATATCGTCCACCATATCAAAAAGAGTCAAATTAACACCACGATTCCATTTATTCTCTCGAAAATAATTCCAAATGTCCTTTTCTGTAATATAGATCATATGATTTTTATGAAGTTCATTTTCTTTTGATTTTAATGCTGGTAATAAACGCGCGTACAATTCTTCAATGGAAGAAAACTTCTCATCCATAAACACACCTCAAATCGTAAATAGGAAAAACTTTACATATAGTTATTATATATCAGAAAAAGAAAGAAGGAAAGAGCCTCTCATGCGAAAAAATAAATTTATTACTTCCACCCTTATTTTAATGGCAGGAGGAGCCATTACGCGTTTTTTAGGTTTTATTATCAAAATAATGTACACAAGAATCATTGGTGAAACTGGAGTAAGTTTATATGCCATTGTCATGCCAACTTATTCCTTATTGATTACAATTGCTTCATTAAGTCTTCCCATATCAATAAGTAAAATTGTCGCAGAACAAAAAGTAAAAAGTAGTAAAATTCTTTTATCTTCTACGTTCATAATACTCTTATTAAATATCATTTTAATATCGATCATGCTTTTAACTAGCAAATATATAGCCACCAATTTACTAAATAATCCTGATTGCTATTATTTATTAATTGCTATGACATTAACCCTTCCCTTTATTAGCATTTCTTCCATATTAAAAGGATACTTTTTTGGTCGCCAACGAATGATCCCAAATACCATTTCAAATATTATAGAGCAAGTCGTTAAAATATTTTTAATTCTATTTTTACTTCCTATTTTAATTCAAAAATCAGTTTTTTTAGCTGTAATGGGTCTTATTTTATTCAATATTGTTACCGAAATAGTAAGTATCACCACCTTTTGCTTTTTTGCTCCCAAAAAATTTACTATCCAAAAAAAAGATTTCAAACCCAATCGAAAAACGATCAAAGAAATCTTTTCCATTTCCCTTCCCACAGTTTCTTCTAGATTCATTGGCAATATCGGATTCTTTCTAGAACCCATTATCTTAACCAACATCTTATTATCTTGCGGATTTTCTAATGAATATATCTTACGAGAATATGGAGCCTACAATGCTTATACTATTGCTTTACTAACAATGCCCAGTTTTTTTGTTGGTGCTGTCTGCTCCGCTTTAATTCCTGAAATTAGTAAATATCAAAGTCAAAACAACTATCCCATGATCAAAAGAAGATTTTGGCAAGCAATGACGTTTTCTTTTCTAATCGGCTTATTCTTTTCCAGCATTATCTTTTTCTATCGCACCCCTTTATTAAAAATCATTTATAATACAGTCCTCGGTGTAGAATATTTAAAAATATTAGCTCCTTTCTTTGTATTATTTTATTTAGAAGCTCCATTAATGAGCATGCTTCAAGCACTGGGTGCATCCAAAGAAACCATGAAAATTACTTTAATTGGAGAAATAGTAAAACTATCAGCTTTAACTATTTTTTCATTTTGTAAACTCGGAATTTATAGTTTAGTTTATGCAGAGATTATTAATATCATATTGGTTGTTTTTCTAAACATAAAAAAAGTAAAGAAATATGTCTTCTCCACCTAAGAAACTTCTAGCAATCCAGAAACTTTTACTTCTTGCTTTATTTGTCGTTCTAATATTTCAAACGTAACTTCTGTCAATTCAAAAGTTTGATACCTTTTTTCTTGAATCGTAACAAGATAATTTTCATTTTCCTTATCACTTCTAATATATTGATAATGAATCGGATCGTCTTGATAAACTTGACTCAATTTTTTTTGGATATCCTTCAAAGTAATATATTTTTCATCTAATACAAGTTTTAAAGGAGCTTGTGTCTTACCATAATTTACATAAACATCACGAATACATACTCCATTATAAATGACATTATCTTTTTGGAAGAAAGAATAAACCTCATTTGTACAATCTTCCACTTCTATAACGGACAAAGTAAAATCTTGATAATCTTTAATATAAGCTAATCGCTCAGGTACCTGAATACGCAATAAATGATTGATTAAAAAAACTATCACAATTCCAATCATCATCAATCCACTTCCGATAATGAAAATACTTTTTAAAAATACGAATAATTTTTTCTTGCCCAACTTCAATCACCATCCCCAATCTTTTCTATTATAGCATATTACAAAGAAATTAAAAAAGAAGATATTACACTTTCTTCTTAAAAAATAAATTAAAGATCACTCTGTCGAACCAAATAAATTTTATTTCCCTTATAAAAAGCATAAAACACTTCTCCTATTGTTAAATTCTTTTTCCTTAATTCCTTCTCTAACCAATACTTATTTTTCCGAATGTGCAATAAAGCCTTCTGTTGTAACTCCCCATCTAATATAAGTGGCATAGGGTAATCGGATTTCATCCGTAAAAAATTATATTTAAAAATAGATAATTTTCCATTTGGTTCCAAAAAAGCATACTCAACTTCTTCAATGCTCTTAATAGATTTTTGACGCAGACTAAGAAGTAAATCATCCATCGTATAGCGCTGTTTGACCATTTCTTGGTAATTGATTTTACCATTGCAAACAATTAAAGAAGGCTTGCCTCCAAAAATGGTTCGAAAAGTTCTAGATTTTATACTGACAAAAGCTAATAAAAGTTCTAATCCTACTAATAAAATAAGAGGTACCACCGTTAAAAAAACGGAATCATTAATATTTTCAATGCTAATTGCTACTAATTCTGCAATTAAGATCGAAACAATTAAATCAATAATGCCCAACTGCCCAATTTCTCGCTTACCCATAATTCGATATAGCAAAACAATAAAAAAATAAAAAAAAGTAGTTCTAATCATTACTTTGAATAATTCTTCCATATTATCACCTAATTATATTATGGACTAAGACATAATTTTTTAATCATTTCATATGATGAATTAAGTGAGGTTATTATGAAACAAATAAAATTTTATCTACAACAACTTGGAATTCTATTTCTTGCCATTTTGATTCTTTCTCTTTTCTTTAGCATTCTTCAATTCTTTGGATTCTGTTATCGTAATCAAATAATAGAATGGATTATGATTCTAATTCTTTCTCTCATCATGGGTTTCTTAACAGGAAAAAAAGCCACTAAAAACGGATATCTAGAAGGCCTTAAAATGAGTGGAATCACGATTTTAATGTTGTTATTTTTTGATATGATCTTTTTTCAATCTTCTTTTACCATTTCAAGACTGATTTATTATGGATTAATTGTACTGCTTAATATCATTGGTTCAATGATTGGAATCAATAAAAAAAGTTCGAATTAATTACGCAAAACGAACCTGAAAATTTTCATAAATTAAGGTAAGGGAATCATCAAAATAAGTTCTAGTCTTAGGATTTACAACATCGGATGTCAAATATCCGTTTTTTTTCAATGCTCCAATTGTAATTTGATTGCCTTTACAAACATCATCATAAAAACAATTTTCAGCACTTTCCAATATTTTCTTTGTTGCAACTTCATAAAGTCGATTTGAATGATTCTGATAAATGTTCCAAATAGTCGGAACGGTAATAAACAAAATAGCCACCAAAACAGTAAACAATATAATCGTTTTATTTTTATTCATGAGTTCCTCCCTGGTAATCTTTTAAAAATTGGGTACGAAACTCTAATAATGTATCATTTTGAATAGCTAATCGCATCTCTTCCATTAAATGAACCAAAAAACGAATATTATGAATCGATAATAATCTAGCTCCAAATGTTTCATCTGCAACAATTAAATGCCGAACATAAGCTTTCGTAAAATGTTTACATGCATAGCAATCGCAATTAGGATCTATCGGATTAAAATCTTCCTTATATTTTGCATTTTTTAAATTAATTTTCCCATATTTGGTATAGGCATGCCCATGACGAGCTAAACGAGTTGGACTAACACAATCAAAGATATCTACACCACGACATACCCCCTCCACCAAATCGATAGGATCTCCAATTCCCATTAAATAACGTAATTTATCTTTAGGAAGAAAAGGAATAGAATAATCAATAGCATTATACATTTCTTCTTTACTTTCATGATCATTAGCAACCCCACCGATACTATAACCATCAAAATCCATCTTAACCGTTTCTTTTGCACTATATTCACGTAAATCAGCATACGCTCCGCCTTGAACAATTCCAAAAAGCATCTGATTCGGATTTTGATGTGCCATTTTTCCTCTTTTTGCCCATCGCAGAGTGCGCATGACACTATTTTTTAAATATTCGTAATCCGCCCGAGCTGGAGGACACTCATCAAAACTCATCGCTATATCACTGTCTAATTTATTTTGAATTTGAATAGATAATTCTGGAGTTAAAAATAATTTTTTACCATCAATATGACTTTTAAAATAAACCCCTTCTTCACAAATATCTTTTTTCTTATTTTTAGCTAAAGAAAAAACTTGAAATCCGCCAGAATCCGTTAGGATAGGACCATCATAATCCATAAATTGATGAAGACCTCCTGCTTTCTTAACTAAATCTTCTCCTGGACGTAACCATAAATGATAAGTATTGGAAAGAATAATTCCAGCTTTTAATTCTTTAATTTCTAAAGGACTTAACGTTTTCACAGTCGCTTGCGTTCCCACTGGCATAAACATAGGCGTTTCATATAAAACACCATTATAAATAAATTCTCCCAATCTTGCTTTCGTGTGTTGCTCTTCTTTTTTTAAATGATACTGAAACTTCATGAATACTCACCTTTTTTTATTATAACATTTTTTCTCAAAAAAAGAAGAACTACAAGTTCTTCTGAATAAATTGACAAATTTCATCATAATCATGTAAAGCAAAAGTTTTGATATTTTGATGATTCATATCTTTCACTTCTATTTTCTCCTTTTGAACTTCGTGAGTTCCAAGAACAAGTACAAATGGAATCTTATCCCGACTAGCTGAAGCAAAAATTTTGGATAACTTTCGCGGTTGATATTGCAACTCTACTCGAAGACCACGTTTTCGAAGTTCTGTAGCTAAAAGAAGACTCTCCATAGCAGTTTCTAAAGGTACAATCAACAATTGAATAGAAGGAGCTATTGTTAATTTTTGTTGTTCTTTTACAATTTCACAAATGGCATCCAATCCAAAACTACATCCAATGGCTGGATACTCTTCTCCATCCTGAATAAAATTCGTTATAATGTTATCATAACGGCCTCCACCACCAATCGCAGAGGTCACAACACTATCGTGTGCAAACACTTCAAATACCGTTCCTGTATAAATGTCAAGACCCCGAGCTAAAGTCAAATCAATCAAAACGGAATCAGTCATATGAAGAGAGTCTAAATAATCCCAAATCGTTTGTAATTCAGAAAGTCCTTCCCGAATTTTCTCATGTTCCGTCTGAAAAAATAATTTTTTAATACCTTCAAAATCGAAATTAAAATAATAATACATCCTCTCAATCTGCTGTTCATTCATTCCACAGTCAAGTAACTCTTTTAAAATTTCTTCTTTCGATAATTTTTTAAATTTATCAATTACAGTAATAACATCTGTCATTTGAGAATCTAAAACTCCACAAGATTCCAATATTCCTGTCATTAATTTACGATTATTCATAAAAACAGTACAAGATATCTTAAGTTTAGAAAAAGCAGTAACATATAAACTGATCATTTCAGCATCAATTAACATATCTTTAACTCCAACGACATCAACATCACATTGAATAAACTCTCGATTACGTCCCACTTTAACTGGGCCATCCCGAAACACCTTGCCAATTTCATAGCGTTTAAAAGGCATAGGTAAATTTTTAGATAAAGTAATTAATTTTGCAAAAGGAACTGTCAAATCATAACGAAGCGCTAGCTCTCTTTTTCCTTGATCAGTTAACTGATAAACTTCTTTTAAAATTTCTGCTCCCCCAGCATATTTACTAGCTAGCACATCATAATAACACAAAATAGGTGTAATTACTGGCATGTAACCATATGATTCAAAAACTTCCGTTAAAATATTAGTAACATAATTACGAATTCGTTGTTCTTCTGGTAAATAATCAAACGTTCCTTTCACATTTCGAATTTCTATCTCTTTCATATCGTTTCCTTCCTAGAATTTAAACAAAGTTAATATCTTCAAAAAGTATAATAATTTCCTGCACATTTGTCAAGAAATCATCTATTTTATTACCTCAATCACTTTCATATTTTCATAATATTTCTTTAACACATCATCATTATAATATCGGTCCAAAAAAGTTCCAATAATAGTAAATGGAGCCTGTGCTTTCGCTCGATAATGTTGTCTGATTAATGCACCCCAAGAAATTCCAAAATCTAAAACTAATAAGCTAAAACAAACAACTGTAAAAAAATTTCGAAATTTTATAGGATAAGACTCAATTAATTTTTCTAAAAAAGGATAAATAACTCGAACAAATATAACCGCTAAAAGTCCCCATACAACCATAAAAGGAATTGTCGTTCTTCCGTTTAAATTCAAAAAATCTCCACTATAGTCCCAAGAAATGGTCCCGAAAAATAATTCTTGAAAAAAACTCATAAAGTATTCAAAAAAGCCACCTAACAAAGCGCCTTTTAAAAACGTTTTATAACAGCTTTCTTTTCGTACTAAGAATAAAGTGAACAAAACAGCTCCTGCTCCATACAAAGGACTAATAGGACCATAAATCAATCCTCTTCTTAATTGCCAAACTAACTCATGATGATAATGATAATGAATAAAAACATTTACAATTTGCTCATAATAAGCACCAAAAATAGATCCTAACAAAAAAATCCAAAACAATTTAATCAAAGGAATATGATCTGAAAATTTAAAAAAACTAGTCCACTTCATGAAACCACCAACTAAATTAGTTTACCATAAAAATCCAATAAAAAACATATCTTCCTAATACTTATTTTGCCATGATCTCCTTTTTTAAGAAGAAAAATATAAATTTTGTTTTACACACTAATCTAGTTATAGTTTAAAAATTTTGAAAAGAAAAAAGAAGAAATCTTCTTCTTTAAAATTCGATTCTTTTTTCTACATAAGAAGCCAATTCATCCAACGAAATTGTTTCTTGAGTCATAGTATCTCTTTCTCTGATTGTTACCATATTATTTTGTAATGTTTCATCATCAATTGTTACACAAAATGGTGTTCCGATCGCATCACTTCTTCGATAACGTTTTCCAATACTTCCTGACTCATCATAAGAACATTGAAAATATTTTGCCAAATTGGCATAAACATCTTTTGCTTTTTCCGCATGGATTTTTTTCATCAATGGTAAAATGGTAACTTTAATTGGTGCCAAATAAGGATGCAATTTTAAAATAGTTCTTTCCTCTCCATCTACCATATCTGTTTGATAAGCTTCTGTTAAAATAGCCAAAATTAATCGATCTAAACCAACTGATGGTTCGATTACATAAGGAATATATTTTTCATTTGTATCTGGATCCAAATATCGTAAATCTTCTTTCGAATAATCTTGATGAACAGACAAATCATAATCAGTTCGATCAGCAATTCCCCATAATTCATCAAATCCATGAAAATATTTATATTGAATATCAGTTGTTGCTACTGAATAAAATACTAATTCCTCTTTTTTGTGATCATGATATCGTAAATTTTCTTTAGACAATCCTAAACTAAGCAAAAAATCCATACAATAACTTTTGAAATAACCAAACCATTCTAAATCTTCTCCAGGCTTACAGAAAAATTCTAATTCCATTTGTTCAAATTCACGAGTTCGGAACGTAAAGTTTCCTGGGGTAATTTCATTTCGGAATGCCTTTCCTGTTTGCCCAATTCCAAATGGTAATTTTAAACGCATACTTCTTTGGACATTTAAGAAATTCACAAAAATTCCTTGAGCAGTTTCTGGTCTTAAATATACCACTGCTTTTGCATCTTCAGTAACACCTTGAAACGTTTTAAACATCGTATTAAACTCTCGTATTTCCGTAAAATCAGACGCCCCACAATTTGGACAAGGAATATTCGATTCTTTCACAAAATTTTCTAATTTCTCTTTACTCCAACCATCACTACTTTCACCAATATCATGATCATGCAAATAAGCATCCACAATTTTATCTGCCCGAAAACGATTTTGACATTTCTTACAGTCCATTAATGGATCACTAAAGTTTGCTACATGCCCAGTTGCTTCCCAAGTTTTAGGATTCATTAAAATTGCACTATTCATCCCATAATTATATGGATTTTCTTGAATAAACTTTTTCCACCATGCTTTTCGAATATTTTCCTTTAATTCAGCACCTAAAGGACCATAATCCCAAGTATTAGAAAGTCCCCCATATATCTCACTTCCTTGAAAGATGTAACCATATTGTTTACAAAAATTAACTAGCTCTTCCATCGTTTTTTTCTTTTCCATTTTTCTTTCTCCTATCTAAATTTGTTCTTGTAATTCTTTCATAGAATTTACAATAAAAACAGTATCCCATATTTCAGAATTTCCAAATTTTTTCTCCTTCACATTTTCAAAAAATAAAAGGACCTTATTATAATAATTATGATAATTATAAAGAATTATTTTCTTTTTTTTCTTTTGCATGCGATTTTCTTCCAAAAACATCAAAATTTCTGCTAAAGTTCCCACTCCACCAGGAAGAAACAAGAAAACATCTGCGTGCTTCCATATTTCATTCATTCTAAGAAATGTAGAATCACATAGAATAGGAGAATTTTCAAAATTCATTTCCTCCGTTATATAATCCTTTAAAATAATCTGTTGAACTTTTTGAGAATTTGCCAAAGCAACCTTTTCCATCATGCCGCAAAAAGTTCCGCCAATTACAAGCGAATGATCTTTCAAATATAGTCCTACTTTTTCTGCTAATTCCAAATAATCATTTGCAATTTCATTCCGAGAAGAACAACCTACAAATACTTTCATCATAGTCCTCCTTAAAAGAAAAAATCTTCAAAAGAATGAATAGGGACGAATAAAAATCCGCGGTTCCACCCTACTTATTCTTTTGAAGAATCACTTTCATATTATATAGCTCCAGCTTTCCACACCTTCATCGCTTGTATAAACTGATTATAAAAAAGGAGTCAGCAAAAGTCAAGTAAATTTCATATGAAAAAAAACTATCCCTAAAAAACAACTTCTAATCATTTACCATTCGATATATTGAATCAAGAAATAAGTGAGAATTTGCATGAGAAGAATCATGAAAAAAATTCCCAATAATTGCTGATGAAATAACATCACATGCCCTTCAAAATTAAGATGAATTCCAAACGTTTCATATAATATAGAGTGAATCTCCTTTGGATAATTAACTAAAATTTGAGGAGTAATCCCATTTGTATTCACCTGTCTTAACATACTAGTAGTTTGTGTTAATGGAAAGAAGAAAAAAACATTTCGAATCAAATTAGGATAATAGCCAATTGGAATATAAACTCCTGTAAAAAAGCCAATTACAACACCATATAACGTTTCAAAGGTCGAAAAAGAAGTAATATTTGGAAGAAACAGCGCAATCAAAAAAATTAAATGAGAAGAAACGATATTTGACACAACAATTAAAAAACAAGCAGAAATGATTCCCTTAATAGAAAAAGAATCATAATAAATATTAAAAAATATTTCGACTCCAAAATAAATTAATAACGTCAGAAAAGTGGATATAATAATTGCAGCAATAATATAAGAATAAATAATATTTACTTTAGAAAGTGTTGTCACGCAAAAATCTCGTAAAATTCCAAAACATTTATCATGTATAAAAATAGCTACAATGGATAACGTGCTAGTTGCGCCTATTACAATAAAAAGACCAGAAACCATTAATCGATCGACAAAGAAAGAATTAAAATCACTTACAAAACCGTAATCTGCTACCGCTTTGATCGTAAAATCTCGAATAAAAAGAAAATACAAAGAAAGAATTACACCTGAAGATAATAAACTTAAAAATATATTTCCAGGCTTTTTTATAAATATTTTTAAATGCCTTTGAATTAAAACAAAAATTTTTATCCCCCCTCCATCATTTTTAAAAAGACTTCTTCAAGTGAAAGGTCCCCTAACGAAATTGAAACAAGTTTAGAAAGATTACAATGATTCATATATTGTAATCCTTCTTGAATAGAATTGACATACAATTCTCGAAAACCGTTTTTTTCTTTTAAAATTAATTTTTTTCGCCCATTTTGATAAAGGAGCTGTTCCGTTTCACCCTCATATAATATTTTTCCTCGATTCAAAATACATACATACTTGGCATAATATGCTTCTTCTAAATAATGAGAAGAAAAAAAGATCGTCATATTTTTTTCTCCATTTAATTTCAAAATAACATCCCAAACCGTTTTGCGAATTTTAGGATCTAAAGCTGTGGTCGGTTCATCCAAAATCAAAACCTTTGGTTCAACAATAATAGCTCTTGCGATCATTGCAATTCTTTTTTGTCCCCCAGAACACTCCCCATATTTTTTATAAAGAAACGATTCCATACTTAACAAATTAACAATATGGGTAATATTATTTTTTAATCTTTTTTTCTCAATCCGATATAAAGATCCTCGAATCATTAAATTATCATATACAGATAAATCTTCATCTAAAGTATTATCTTGAAAAACAACTCCGATTTGTCCATCATTTTTTAAATGATGTAACAATTTATTTTCCAACATAATTTCCCCAGAATTTGGTTTCATTAATTTTAATAAGATATGAATCAAAGTACTTTTTCCAGCACCATTTGAACCCAAAAAAGCAAAAATGCTCCCTTTTGGAATAGCAAAAGAAACATTGTTTAAAACATTAATTTTTCCTCTCGTTTTACAAACATGACTTATTTTTAAAATATTATCCATAAAATCCGCCTGGTTTATATTATGAAAAAACGAGAGGAAAAAGAACCTAAAAATATATCACAAAAAAAGATACCCAACAAAAGATATCCTCATTAAACTAAAATGATTCTAATTTTTTTAAAAAATCTTTACTTTTTAAATATAAACCAGTGTATCGATCATAATAACGAGTTAAAAAAGAATTAATCTCTTGTTTTACTTCCTCACTAATATTTAAAGAAGAAATACTATCTAAATCAACATAATAATACATTCGAAGCATTTTTACTGTTTTTAAAGAAACAATCTTTTCTCCTTGAACACAATGGATACATAAATATCCTCCATCATCAGGATCAATAGTTACAATTTCCTCTTGCCTTCCACATCGTATACAAGCATCTAAATTAAGTCCAACACCTAAATAATCCAAATATTTAATTTCTAAAATATTTGTTAAAACGAAAGGGTCTAAACCAGCATTTAATTTTTGAATTGTAATAAGCATAAAAGAAAATAAAGAGGCATCTCCACATTCCTTAAAAACTTGTTGTGTTAACTCTGTGATATAATTCAAAAATCCTAACAAAACAATATCAGAATGCAACAAAGGAAAAGAGTCAATCACATCAACATCTTTTAACAGAGATAACTTTCCTTCTTTATAATAAAGATAAAAAAAGCCATAAGTAAAACGCATCGTAACCGCTCGCAAGCGACTTTTCATACTTTTTGCGCCTTTACACATGACTCCAATTAAACCATACTCTTTTGTCAAAATATTAATTACCTTCGAAGATTCTCCATAATTCACTTCATTCATGATAAAACCCTCTACTTTTGTAATCATATTCTCACTTCTTTTCTGCACGTTTATATGCTAAATAATATTCAATCTTTCCTGTTTTACGAAATAATTCCCATAACTCATTTTGTTTCATAATCTCACTCTTTCTATTCATATTATGTTCTAGCTATAGAAAGTTTATTCAAATAAAACAAAATTTATGCTTCAAAATCTTGAAATCCAAACTCTTTTAAACATTTTTCCTTTTCGCGCCAATTTTTAATCGTTTTCACATATAACTCTAAATATACTTTTTTCTGCAACATTTTTTCCATTTCTTTTCGAGCTAATGTTCCCACTTTTTTTAAACGTTCTCCATGTTTACCAATCACAATTTTCTTAATAGCATCTCGATCGACAATAATATCAATCCCAATTCGGACTAGCTCCTTTTCTTCTTCATACATAGTCGTAATACAAGTTAAACTATGAGGAACTTCTTCAATTGTAACGTGAAGTAATTGCTCCCGAACCAACTCACTTAACATAAAATAAATACTATTACTTGTTTTCGTATCTAGATTAAAATACATAACATCATCTTTTAAATACTTTTTAATCACATCCAACAAACGAGTTACATTATCGTTTTTCATCGCACTAATCGGAACAATATCCGAAAAATTCAAGTAATCTTTATACTCATGAATCATTAATAATAATCTTTCATCTGAAATCAAATCAATTTTATTCATAACTAAAATAATAGGAACATTCGTCATTTTCAAACTATCCATAATAAATTTATCTCCTGGACCAATACCCGCTCCAGCATCAATTACAAATAAAATGGCATCCACATCTTTAGTCAGCGAATAAGATTCTTTATTTAAAATGCGTCCTAATTTTCCTTGTGGTTTATGAATTCCAGGCGTATCTAAAAATACAATTTGTACTCCTGGTTCATTATAAATTCCTTGAATAATATTCCTTGTTGTCTGAGCTTTATTAGAAGTAATCGCAATTTTCTCTTGAATAATTGTATTAATAAGTGTACTTTTCCCCACATTAGGTCTTCCAATTAAACTAACAAAACCACTTTTCATGTCAAACCTCCTCACCTTGTAATTCCAAGACAATTCAAAATTTCATCTTGTAACGCAAACATGATTTTTTCCTCTTCTGGTTTTATATGATCATAACCAAGTAAATGTAAAAGTCCATGCACAATTAAAAAAGAAAACTCTCTTTTTTCACTATGTCCATATAATATTGCTTGCTCTTGCATTCTCGGAATGCAGATATAAATATCTCCTAAAACTCGCATAGAATCCGGCAAAATCATTTGATTATCTTCAAATGCAAAGCTAATAACATCCGTGATTGCATCTACATTTCGATATTGATAATTTATTTTCTGAATCTCTTCATTTCCGACTAAAATAATAGAACAAACCGATCCTTCTGCTTTTTCATGACAAAGGGTAGCTTGAATGACTTCAAAGACATAATCCTCTACGAAATAGCCATAGTTATCATTCACAGTTACTGTATCCATTAAAACCACCCTAATCCCATAATCTTAGTAAAATAAACAAAACAAATAATACATAGCACTACACATATTATATTATAAAACGTATCACTTTGCATAAACCGTGGTAAATGCTTCTTAATCGCATTTAATGCAATATAAGCAAAAAAGCCTAAAATTGCTCCCATCACATTTAAAATGATATCATCAATATCAAAACTGCGTCCAATCTGCAATTGAACTAATTCTACTGTTAAACTACTAACAATGCTTACAAACAAAATATGACTCACTCGACTAGCTTTAATATAACCCGAAACAAAATATCCAAATGGTAAAAAAATCAATATGTTTCCAACTACATTAGAATAAAATAAAGGACTACCAAATCGATAACGAAACATTTCTGTAAAAGGAACCAAATTAAGTCCTCCCGTTGTATTAATTTCGGAATCTGTCAATAATTGAAATAAAATTAACACATAGATAACAAAAATTAAGTTCAAAAATTCTTTATAAAATACAAATCGTTCTCGATTAATTCGCATATAAGAAATACGAATTGCAATCACTACAACCAAAAAAATTGTAATCATCGGCCATATCTTCGCAAGCGCATTTGTTAATAGATTTAGCACCATAAAGTCTACCCTTCTTTTTCTAACCCTTGATTTCGTTCTTGAAATTCTTCCTGTCGACTAATATTTTCCATGACAGACACAAAAACTTCTATATCCATTGTACTATCATTCACACTTTTTTTCAAAACTTTTTTATCTAAAATCGATTCCTCTTCTTTCAAACGCATTTGAAATTTTTCATCTACTAATTGTAAAGCACGCTCTAAAGCTTCAGCTTCTTCATAAACCTTTTTTTCTATCTCCACCTCCTTTTGTAGGGTAAAATAAATTTCCCATCCTAAAATTGAAAACAACCGTTTTTTCTCATCTACAAATTGATTTAAGCGAGGTCTTAAAACATAATGATCTACCGCTCCATTGGAAAAAATAAAATTCCAACGTTTCTTCTTCGCTTCTTTTTTTACTTCATATTCTAAAGGCAAAGAGACTTTTGTAGTATACCAAACTTCACCATACACATTGCCAGTGGCACAAACAATACCTGTAACTTTTTCATTCGCTATTAACTCTCCACTTACTAAAATATCTCCCTCACTTACAAAATCATTCAATGTAACTTTAGCATCACCTACCGAATAATTCATTTTTTTCACAATCGCAGATTTCGTAGCAACTAAATGACATCGCTCTTTTTTAACATTTTCCTTTGTAATAATTCGTTCTTCTATGCGAACAATATATTTCATCCCTACTACTTCTATCTCCAACCATTCTAAATCTTCGGGATACTCATTTAAAATCGATTCTTTAATACTCGCAATATCGTTAAAATTTTTTTTCCAAGTTAATCGTTTAATTCCATGATTTTCCAACGCTTTTGAAACTAATAATCGAATTTCTTTATTAGAATGAATCACATCTATATCTACTATAATATGAGAAAGCAAAAAAGAACAACAGAAAAAGAAGCAAATTCCTATCAATATCAACCATTTCGTTCGTAATATATTTTTAAGATGAAAAATTCCATCATCTTTTACTTTACGAAATTGATATCCTACAATCTTTTTTAATTTGCCATAGTCCGATTCCAAAATTTTAAATTGACATTTCTCTTTCCCATATTGAACTTCAAACACATTAATTTTACCTTTAAATAATTTCAATAAAACTCGTTCTTGATACTTTGTTTTTACTTCAACCCAAATATAATGATTCATGAAAAGCTCAACCTTTCTAAATCACCGCGAATTAATATTTCTTGATTTTCCAATTGTTTTACCCGAAAATTACTTCCTTCTAAATTTAATACAAATCCATCCATCTGTAAAATGATATGATTGTCCTGCAATTTTAAAATATCTATATAATGAAATACATGAATATGTTGATCATATATATCAATATAATAAGCTTCTTCCACTAAAAACTTTCGTACTTGATTTGTAAGTCGCATTTCATTCACCATTAAATTATATGACAAAAAAAAAGACCTAAGACAAAAGGTAAAAAAAAAGTAACGAGATTCGTTACTTGCCACTTAATTTTGATTTCACAATGGAGCTAACATAACTCATATCAGCTCTATTAGCAATTCGACTAGTTAAAATCTTCATGATACTTCCCATATCTTTCATACTTTGCGGATTCACCTCTTGAAATACTTCTAAAATCTCTTTGTCAATTTCCGCTTCACTTAATTCTTCTGGTAGATACTTTTTCATAATGGCAATCTCTTTTTCTAAATTCTCCATTAAATCCATGCGATTATACTTTTGATACTCTAACAAAGAATCTTTTCTAATCTTCACTTGCTTTTTAATAATAGCAATGACTTCTGAATCTGAAAGGTCATGTTTAGCATTAATTTGCTCCAATTGCAACGCACTTTTTAACATTCGATATACACCTAACGAAAATTTATCTTGCTCTTTCATTGCATTCGTTAAATCCCGCTTAATTATTTCCATTAATGTCATAAAATCACCCTAATAACTTTTATGTTTTTTTGCATTTCGAATCATTTCTTTTTTGGCTTCTCTTCTTTTTACTCCTGGTTTTTCATAGTGTTTTCTTTTCTTAAGTTCAGAAGGGACACCACTTCTAGCAACTTTTGCTTTAAATTTTTTCAAAGCACCATCAATATTTCCATTCGTTACTACAACTTTAGTCATAATTTATACCCTCCCTTCAATTACTACAATAGATTATATCACTAGAATTTTTCCTACGCAACAATTTTCCCTTAAAAATACCATAAAAAAAGCACATTTGTGCTATTTTATTCTGGAACTACACTTCCCGAATTTTCATCATTTGTAATCGGTGCATCCTCTGATACCACACTACTTACTTCTAATTTTAAATATACATATTGCCCTGTAACTGCACCAGTAACCTTATCTTCATCTAACCAGGTTTGAACGCTATAAGTAATATCTCTTCCAGCTTCTAAAACACCTTCATCTAAAACGTATCTAATATTATTTTGTGCAGTCTCATCAGCCGTTTCTAACGTATGAGGTAAATCCTTTAACGTATAGGTTCCAACAGAATTCAAAGTTTCATTTCCTTTTTTTAAACCGACACGCATAAGACTGTGATCTACAAAAGTTCCACCATTAGGTAAATCACTTGTATTGTTATAGACAACTAACCGATATGACGCTGGCAAAGATCCACGATTCAAAATGTTTAACTTATAAGCACACTCTGGCAAAAATGTTGCATCCTCATCACTCATCGGTTCCAAACAAGTACTACTCGTAATAACATCGCTTTCACTAACTTCATTCCCATTTCCATTCGTGTATGTAATTACCAAAGAACCAGTTTCAACCACTTGATTTTGAGAATTCTTATCCACTTGTAAAAACATAGCATAACTTGCTCCAATTACCACCAAAGTCAAACAAATAACCACATATAAAATTACTTTCGTTTCGCGTTTAAATATTTTTTTGTAGTTCATTGTATCATCACCATATCATCTATACCTTTTATTAGTTTACCACAAAAAAGTCAATTTGTGGACATTTTTATTATATTTTAAAAACTCATCAATTCTTGTTCTTTATTCTTCAAATGCTCATCTACTATTTTATTGTATTGTTGAATCAATTCTTGAATTTCTTCTAAAGAAATTTTTTGCTCATCTTCTAGCAATTCACTTTTCTTAATTTCATTATTGGCATCCTGACGAATATTTCGAAGTGCCACCTTAGCATCTTCACAAATGGATTTTGCTTGTTTGACATATTCTTTTCTTCTCGTTTCTGTAAGCTCTGGCACCGTTAAAATAATCATTTCCCCATTATTAATAGGAGCCATACCCAAATTAGCTTCATTTAAACTACGTTCCATATCTTTTAATACACTTTTATCAAATGGTTTAATCATTAACTGACGAGCTTCTGGCACTGTAATATTTGCTAAAGATGAAATCGGTGTTGGTACCCCATAATAAGAAACCATAACTCCATTTAGCATAGCAGGATTTGCTCTACCTGCTCGAATATTTAACAATCTACTTTCTAAAGACTCTATTGTTTTTTGCATTTTTGATTCAATATTAGTATTCATCTTAAACTCTCTTTCTATCTAAAAACATTATAACGAAATTTTACCTCTTTGACAATAAAATTTCATTCAAGAAATCATAAGATTGCTAGAAGAAGTTTATCCTTTAAATCTGCTTGCAATCCAATTACTGAACGCTGATACATTCCATCTAAAAAAATCATAAAATAAGGAGTGCTTGAAAACTTAAGAGATAACTCATCTGAATAATTCAAAAACGTTTGATATCCTTCTGAATCAGAATGAATTGCATTGCGATCGATATAATATATCTTAATTTGTGTTTCTTCTTGAACTTCTTTTAAAACTGGAATAAATTTTTTACAAGGCGTACAAGTACTCCTTCCTGAGAAAAGATAAACGGTTTCCTTTGAATTAATTTTTGAAATAACCTCACTTAATGTTATGGGTATCATAAAAGAAATATCATATTCTTCTAGTTTAACAGTAGGAGAATTTTCTAGATTCGAATTTTCTTTCTTTTCTTCTTCAATTTTTTCTGACTCTTTCATAATGGTATAGTTATCATTGGGATTGCGGGGTAAAAATAACCATACAATATGATCCCCTAAAAGAAGAACGAAAAAAAGAACAATGCTAAGAATACATAATAAATTTTTTTGGGGATTAAAATGATTCATCTCTTAAATCCTTTAACTTTTGCAACACTTCCAAATATTCTAAAATTTTAGCTTTCCTTTTTTCTGACGTCCAATAGCTACCCGGTGTTTCATTTTTTAATACTTGAGACGATTCATCATCAAAATAAATAACATCCCCTTTTACAACTGCCACTACAGTAGGAGCTTGTAAATTTACTTTCCCCAAATCGTTTTTTGTTAAATACTCATCAACTTCTCGTACAATTCCTAAATAATTATCATGTGCTTTTTCTCGTTCGTCTAAAAAATCAAAATAATAAATCGGCTCCTGATCCACTTCTTTACTTGCTTCATCTAACATTTTTGCAACAGTTTCACTAAATGGATTAGAAGGAAATCCCAAAAACAAAAGGCCAGTTCCCCTTTCTAAAAACGTTAAAGCCTGATAAGAATTATATACAATAAAAGAATTTTCTACAGACACACTTTTATAATCACGATGAAATAATTCATTGCTAGGAATTTCTCTTACTTCATAATCCCTTGTTCCCAAAAAAATAAAAGCTCCCGTCAAAAAGAAAAAACTAATAAAATAAAAAACTTTTTGCCAAATTGGCATAGGTTTATGTTCAACTTTCATATCATCACCCATCCATAATAGTATTATATCATAAACCGCATAAGATAAAATGCTAATTTAATAATTCAAAAAAATTTGCTATTTTGAATTATATTCTTTAAAAGTTTCAATTATATTTAGCGATTTTACAATCCATTTTAAAACCAGAGCTAATATAAATTCTCTGGTTATTTTTCATTTTACAAATATCATATAACAAAATTCACTTCCAACTAAGCCACAATAAATGGATCATCCGCCGTCCCTATTCCTTCTTTTACAACAACATTAGATTTTAAATTCAATACAGCTCGAACCCCTGACTGAGCAGAAGTAACAGAATGCATCAAATTACCGCTATTATCTAGCCTAAAAACATACGCAGTACCAATACTACCGTTATCTGATTGCGCAAAATAAACAGGTGACATAGTCAAATAATTTTCAGACGAATAAATATAACTAAACCTATTCGCAGAATCCTTCGCCATTCCTGCATAATGAAGTTCATCAACTGTAATAAGTCCAATCGGATAAGTTAAAGCACCATTTCCTTTTTTTTCACTTACTGTAAATCGATCATTCATCTGTTGGCAGAAATAAGAAGGATTTTTTTCTACAGCATATCGTCGATATGTTTTATATCCTGAAGTAATTAAATTACTAATTCCATCTCCACTATAAATTTCGCGATCATTACAAAAGATACTATCTGCAACACGATTACTATATCCTTTTTCTAATATGTTTTTCTGATACCACTCATCTAACACTTGCTTGATAACACTATCATTTTCATTCTTTGTGATATTTTCATAGATGTCTTGATCATTTCCATACATATATCCGATATTTGCTGGTGAATTATGTTCAACATTATACATATATTTTTTAGGATCAATAAGCAAACTTGTTCCATCAGCAGTTGGACTATCTCCCGCATATAAAAGTCTTATACTTCCATCGCCATTTAATCGAATAATTCTCCAATAAAATCCTGCAAACTTCACATAATTATTATGGACATTTCCACGATAATAATAACTTTCACCATGATCATCCATAGCCATATATAATCCACTAGAAGTTGGATCATTATCAGATTCCATTTGATAATAACGATTTCCAGTTATATTATATTGTATCAGTTGAAATATTTTCCCGGATGGACCAGTTCGTTCTTTATTTTCTTTAGTCACACTTACTACCTTATATATTTCATTGCAATTTTGATAAGTTTGATAAATATTCATTACATCATCTTTATTAATAGCGACGAATGAATAGCAATAGTAATAATTCTTCGTATCATAATCTGTGATAGTAGTTGGATCGACTAAAAAAGAATCTGTTAATGTATACTTTCCGGTTTCGGGATCAAAGGTATAACCATTTGATAACCTCACATAGCTTTGTTCGATTTTCGTAAAACCTTGATATTCTCCCACTTTATCAGGATGCGGTAATTCAGGCTTTACAACAACAGTATTCGACTCATGCTTCTCTTGCCAAGAAATAGTAGGAGCTATCTTAGTAAAATCTGGTTCTTCTTTCCTTTTGATTTCATTCTTCGCTTGTTCCACACTAAGAGATGGATATTCATTTTGAAGAATTGTATCTGCCAAAGTACGATATTGACTAGGTACTGCTGTAACCGCAATTTTTCCTTGAAATATTGTATTCATAGCAGCTGTATCTTCAATTGTTACACTCTCATCCATCCATAATCGTAAATCATAGGTCTCACTCTCATTAGAAGCTAAAAATCCCCTTTGTAACACGCGACTTTCTTGATATCCTGTTAATGGTTCTACTTCTTCATACTCACTTAACTTCTTTACATTATTTTGATCTAATACAGCTGCTATATATCGGCTATTTAATGTACTTTCTAGTAACATATTTAAAGTCAATTCATATGACAAAAAGATACTACAAGTATTCGTTATTGTAAAAGTATAAGGTGCCAGTTTCACTCCTTCGCTATTTAATATAGGATACGCATTTTCTAACTTGATCTCTTTACTATTACTCACCAGTTCTATATCTAAACACCCACTAGCAATTTGATTTATTTCTTCTTGGGATTTCGTCACATGCCAATAAGCATAACTCACTCCAATAACCAAAATAATCATTACACTGATTCCCAATACCATCCAATTTTTCTTTGTCATCAATAAACCACCTAACATTAGTATGAACAAATAAAGGGGAAAAATATACTCCCTACTTTACAACATTAATTATCTCATATTTTAAAGTTTATGAAAAGATAAAATTTTAACAAATAAAAAAAGAACATCAAAAATATTAATGTTCTCATTCAATATAAGGATTAATTCCCTTTAACCTGATTCATTACTTCAGCAGCAAAGTCTTCTTGTTTTTTTTCAATTCCTTCACCAACTTCATAACGAATTACTTCTTTTATTTCTCCACCATGATTTTTAACATAAGTCGCTACATCAAAATCACTATCTTTAATAAAAGCTTGTTCTGCTAAGCAAATTTCTTTAAAGAATTTATTTAAACGACCATCTACCATTTTGATAGCAATATCCTCTGATTTTCCTTCATTCATTGCTTGCTCTTTTAAAATCTCTTTTTCCTCTTGAACAACAGATTCCGGAACCTCACTACGAAATACATATCTTGGATTCATAGCTGCTGCTTGCATAGAAACATCTTTTGCTATGTCTTCTGTTGTGTTAGAAATCTTTGATAATGCAGCAATTCTTCCACCTAAATGTAAATATGAACCAAATACCTCATTTTCTTCTTTTGTTAAAACTACAAAGCGACGAAAAGAAAGTTTTTCTCCAATTTTTGCAGTTTTTGCTACAATTAATTCTTGAATCGTTCCTTCACTTGTAGATAAAGCCATAGCCTCTTCCATTGTAGTTGCATTACCACTTAAAATTGTTTTTCCAATTTCAACAATCAGATTTTGAAATTCTTCATTTTTGCTAACAAAATCTGTCTCAGAATTCACTTCTAAAATAACAGCTTTATTTCCATCTACAAAAATATTAGCAAGACCTTCGGCCGCAACACGTGATTCTTTTTTATTTGCTTTTGCAATTCCTTTTTCACGAAGATAATTCACGGCTGCATCCATATCTCCATTACACTCAGCCAAAGCTTTTTTACAGTCCATCATTCCTGCGCCAGTAGCTTCTCTTAAATTCTTTACCATTTCCGCGGTAACCATAATATTTTCCTCCATTATTTTGACAAAGACGCGATTAATTCATCTTTTTTCATTGTACTATAACCCTTAATATTAGCTTCTTTTGCTAAATTCTTTAATTCCGTTAAAGTTTTTCTTGATAAATCTTCTTCTTTTTCTTCTGTTTTAATTGCTTCTTGTACTTTTTGCTCATCTTGTTTTAAAGCCATATCCATAATTTGTTCTGCTTTTACTTCATCCTCTTTTTTTCCGTCTTTGACAGATTTTTTCTTATCTTCTTCGGTAACATAATCAACCATTTCTAAATGATTGGCTTCACAAATAGCATTATTCAATACACCTAAAACAACTTTTACAGAACGAACAGCATCATCATTTCCTGGAATAACATAATCCACGTCATCTGGATCACAATTTGTATCCACAAGTCCAAATACTGGAATATTCAATTTTCGAGCTTCTCGAATCGCATTAATTTCTTTTTTAGGATCCACAATAATTAGTGCTTGCGGAATTTTTACCATTCCACGAATTCCACATAATAAACGATTTAATTTATCATATTCTTTCTTCAACTTAATAACTTCTTTTTTCGGTAATACATCAAATGTTCCATTTTTCTCCATGGTTTCTATTTCTTCTAAACGTTTTACACGACGACGAATCGTTCTAAAATTAGTTAAAATTCCACCAAGCCACCGTTCAGCAACATAAAATGAATTACTTCTTTCTGCTTCCTCTTTCACGACTTCACTTGCTTGTTTTTTCGTACCTACAAATAAAAAGGTTCCTCCATTTTCAGCTATTTTCTTTAATTCGACATATGCTGATTCAATCTTCTCAGCAGTTTTTTGCAAATCAATAATATAAATATCATCCCTTGCAGTAAAAATATACGGTTTCATTTTAGGATTCCATCTTTTTGTTTGATGTCCAAAATGAACTCCAGCTTCTAAAAGATTACTCATAGAAACTACGGCCATAATAAATCCTCCTTCGTTTTTCACCTGTGATTCTCAACAAATTACTTTCACCTCTTCGGCACTCGAAAATAACTCTCCAATTCACATGTTTATTTGCTTACTAAAAGCCAATCATATTTTATCAAAATCACTTTCATTCTGCAAGCTTTTAAATAAAATATCACTACTATAAAAGTCTACTCTCAAAATAACAGAAAAATTCTTCGATTTTTAGAAATGATTTTTCTTTTGTTTAATAGAATAAAATAGGAGGAAAATAAAATGAAAAATTTAAAATGGAAATCTTCATATGTATTGCTGACCTTTATGTTACTTGGAATCATTTTAGGATATAATTATCCCAAAATAGTTCCTTATTTAAAACCACTTGGAGATATCTTTATCAATCTTCTTTTCATGCTAATTGTTCCACTCATTTTCTTTTTAATTGCATCTACTACTTCAAATTGGTATCAAAAGAAACAAAAAAATCGCATTGTGCTCATAACTATTATTATTTTTTGCTTTACAAGTTTTATCAGTTCTTTATGGATGTTAGGAATCTTTAGCCTTTCAAATCCCCGGCCAAATCTTTCTATCTCAGAAGAAACAATTTCAACACCAAATCTAAACTTTGGAGAAAAGATAACAGAAACCTTCACCGTCGATGATTTTTCTAAATTATTAACAAAAAATCATTTATTACCACTCATTATTTTTGCAGCTTTATATGGAACAGGAATTGCCAAAATGAAAGAAAAAGATAATATCATGAAAAAATGGGTTGATACGGGACAAAAAATTTGTTTAAACATGATTGATATAATCATGAACTTTGCTCCGATTGGAATAATGGCCTATTTTGCTAATTTAATTGTAGAAATGGGTCCTGAATTAATTGGGACATACGCAAAATATTTATTCATTTATTTTATGGCTTGTATCCTTTATTTTCTAATTTTTTACAGTCTTTATGCCTATCTTAGTTTTGGAAAAAAAGGATTAAAAAATTTTTGGCAAAATATTTCATTATCTGCTTTCACTTCATTTAGTACTTGCTCATCTATTGGAACCCTGCCAGCTAATATGACTACTGCTGAAAAATTAAACATTCCATCTGATGTACGAAATATTTCATTATCATTAGGTGCAGCTACTCACATGGAAGGATCAAGTATGGGCACTATTTTAAAGATTATGTTTCTTTTCGCTGTATTTAATCGTAATTTCTTTACCCCAACAAACATCATAGTTGCCATCTTGTTTTCTACCTTTATATGCACCGCAATGTCGGGTGTCCCATCTGGTGGATTAATAAGTGAAATGTTAATACTTTATCTCTTTCAATTTCCACCTACAGCTTATGCTTTCATTACAACCATTGCATGGCTCATTGACGCTCCCGCCACTTGCTTAAACGCAACAGGAGATATACCAGCCTCTATGTTAATTAGCAAAATATTAAAAAAAGCCTATTAGGGCTTTTTTATTTATAAATATAAACAACATCTCCATTAAAACTTAAGTCTAGGGATATTTTATCAATTTAACTAATTTTCAAAAGAATTAAAAACCATTCCATTCCTCATAACTAGGTATATGAATAGATTTACACAACTTTAAAGATCTTCCAGCTTCATTCGTCACTTCACCACAAACCTCAACAGTTCGATTAGGATAATAACGTATAGATTGATTATTATACGGGCCGTTATAATATGAAGCCCCATCCATCAAGAATCTAAATGTAGGCGTAGAAATTGTTCCGTTAAGTTGTAATAATACACCTATGAAAGCAACATTTTGTTGAGGAACATCATTAACATAAACTTCTAGCTTACCTTCAAGAGGAAGTGTATCTACTTTATAAGTAGTTCCATCACAAGCAGTTCCTGATGTGTTTCCAGCATTGTCTGTGATATTCCAACAGATCTTTTGAGCACTTGCATTTCCTCCAAAAGAAGCTGTAAAAGCATTACTACTAATTGCTGCTGCAGTTCCTGGCGTACAACTACTTCCTGTTGTAAAACAATATTTCGCACTAGCTACTCCACTATGTCCATCACTTAAGGTTACTTTCTTACTTAAAGCAGTATACCAACCATTACTTCCAGAGGTTGAAGATGCAACTGTAACTCCAGTATG
>JAAVZT010000004.1 GCA_022791775.1 Bacilli bacterium | reverse complement strand
CCAGATAAGGTAGGAGAGTATCAAGGATTTCACGATGTAACTCAAAGTTATATATGGATGAGTCATCAATATGAATTTGATTCGGAAACGGGATATTATACTTTAATTGATCCAATATTAGTGGATCCTACAACGATCACAGATTACGATACAAAAGATTATTACTATTGTAATGCTGGTGTAAATATCAGTAATGATGATGTTATTTCTATTATTTCTGGTAAACAAAAAAGTACTTCTATCTATAAAGTAAAAAGTGTCACGAAAGAAAATAGTGAGCAGACAGGTCCCTCAGGGAAAGTATTTCAAATGATTCAATATGGCATTACTGGCTATCCTTATTTACAATCTGAACTAGAAAGTGATGGTTCGGATAAGGGGTTATATATGGCTTTAGATGATGATGGAAAAAGCTATTATTACCGTGGAAATGTCAACAATAATTATGTGAAATTTGCAGGATTTTACTGGCGAATCATTCGGTTAAATGGGGATGGAAGTGTAAGACTTTTATATGCAGGAGAAAAAGCGGATGCGAAAGGCTTAGATTTGTTTTTAGATCATCAGATTCACTCGTTTCAAGAAAATAACAATCATCCAGCTTATGTAGGATATATGTATGGAAACAATTTGGATACTTATGAGAATAGTATTCAAAACGAAAAAGATAGTACGATAAAAACGGTATTGGATAATTGGTATCAAAAAAATATTTTTGAAAAAGGATATTCTGATGAAATTGCAGATAGTATTTTTTGTAATGATCGTTTTATTCATAGTGGGGACGGATTTTCGTTGACTACTACGACGCAATATGCTCCGTTTCAAAGATTTAATGAATTTCGTCCGACGTTTCGTTGCCAACAACAAAATGATCGCTTTACCGTGAGTAATGAAAAAGGAAATGGCGCATTAACTTATCCAATTGGTTTAATTACTTCTGATGAATTACAATATGCGGGTTTAGCGAATGGATGGTTGAATAAATTAACTTATGTATATGCCTATCCTTCTTTTTGGACTATGAGTCCAAGTTATTATTCTAGCGCTTCCCTTACTTCTTCTATTCTTGCTTTAGGAGATCGGGGTGATATGACAACTTGGCATCATGTAATAATTTCATTTGGTTATCGAGCTGTTATTAATTTAAAAGGAGATGTAGAAATTATAGAAGGAATTGGAACTGCACATAATCCATTTCTTATATCGGAAAGACAATGAAGGAATTTTTGTCTTTTTTTGTTACTTTTTTTGCTTGTTTTTTTGGGTTATGATATAATGAATTAGAAGGTGTAATATGGAAACTTTATATTTAGTGATTCCTTGTTATAATGAGGAACTAGTGTTAGATGAAACATCTCATCGTTTACAAGTTAAAATGGGACAATTGATTGATCAAAAAAAGATAACAAAAGATTCGAAAGTTGTTTTTGTAAATGATGGAAGTAAGGATAAAACTTGGGAAAAAATTGTGAAACTTCATGAAGAAAATTCGTTATTTGCAGGGATTAATTTATCTAGAAATCGGGGACATCAAAATGCTTTATTAGCGGGATTAATGACAGTCAAAGAAGATGCTGATATGGTGATTAGTATGGATGCCGATTTACAAGATGATATTGATGTTATTGATCAATTTGTAGCAGAATATTATAATGGGAATGATGTTGTTTATGGGGTACGAAGTTCTCGAAAACAGGATACTTTTTTTAAACGAAATAGTGCGCTTGCTTTCTATCGTTTGATGGAGAAAATGGGAGTTCAAGTTGTATATAATCATGCAGATTATCGGTTACTGAGTAAAAGAGCTTTACAAGCTTTATCTGAATTTAAGGAAGTTAATTTATTTTTGCGTGGCATGGTTCCGTTGATTGGCTTTTCTTCTACAACGGTATCATATGAACGAAAAGAAAGATTTGCAGGAGAAAGTAAATATCCTTTAAAAAAAATGTTAGCTTTTGCTTTTGATGGGATTACGTCTTTTAGTATTAAGCCAATTCGTTTCTTTTTGTTTTTAGGAATTTTTATTTTCTTTTGTAGTATTTGTATGTTGATATATGCATTAGTCTCTTATTTTAGAGGAAATGCGATTTGGGGTTGGACCAGTGTTATTACTTCAATTTGGGCACTTGGAGGACTTCAATTGTTTGCAATAGGCGTTATTGGAGAATATATTGGTAAAGTTTATATGGAATCGAAAGGTCGACCAAGATATATTATTGAAACATATTTAAAATAAAAAAGTAGGGGATTGTTCATACTTTTTTTATATATGAGGTGATAGAATGAAACAAATTATCGATGGAAATAAAGCGGCTTCTAATGTAGCTTATTTGTTTAGTGAAGTGGCTAGTATTTATCCGATTACTCCATCTAGTCCAATGGCAAGTAATGTCGATTATTTAGCACATCAAGAACGTTATAATTTATTTTCGGATAAAGTTCGTGTTTTAGAAATGCAAAGTGAGGCAGGAGCTGCTGGAGCTATGCATGGAGCTTTGATATCAGGAAGTCTTGCTACTACATTTACAGCGAGTCAGGGTTTACTGTTAATGATTCCCAATATGTATAAAATAGCTGGTGAAATGTTACCAGGAGTCATACATGTTGCAAGTAGAACAGTTGCTACACATGCTTTATCTATATTTGGCGATCATAGTGATGTTTATGCGACAAGAGGTACTGGCTTTTGTATGTTAGCTTCTTCTAGTGTGTTTGATGCTCAAAATTTAGCAGCTGTAGCTCATTTATCTGCTATGAAAAGTAGTTTACCATTTTTACATTTTTTTGATGGCTTTCGAACGAGTCATGAGTTGAATACAATTGATACTTTAAGAGACGAGGATTTACTTTCTTTAGTTCCATGGGAGGAAGTTTCTCAATTTCAAAATCGAGCTTTAAATGTCGGAAATCCAATTCAAAGAGGCTTAGCTTATAATGAAGATATTTATTTTCAAAGTATGGAAGCTAGAAATAAAGATTATGATGTAGTTCCTGACATTGTCAATCATTATATGCAGGAGATAAATCGTTTATTACATACGGATTATGCGCCATTTGTTTATTATGGGGCAGAAAATGCGACTGATATTATTGTAGTTATGGGAAGTGTAGCGCAAACGGCTCGTTTAGTTGTGGAAGAAGAGTTAAAACATGGGAAAAAAATTGGTTTAATCGAAGTTCATTTATATCGTCCTTTTAGTGTGAAATATTTAAAAAATGTATTGCCAAAAAGTGTCCAGCGCATTGCTGTATTAGATAGAGCGAAAGAACATGGAAGTATAGGGGAGCCACTTTATTTAGATATCGTATCTGCTCTATATGATTTGAATTTAACAATTGTGGGTGGAAGATATGGTCTTGCGAGTAAGAATACAACGCCTGCTCATATTAAAAGTGTTTTTGATATGTTAGAAAGTTGTCCGAAACATAATTTTACGATTGGAATTATAGATGATTTAACGAATCATAGTTTACCTTTTGATGAAACTTATCATATTTCATTAAATGCCAAAGAAGTAAAAATCTTTGGGTTTGGATCTGACGGAATGGTGGGAGCTAGTAAGGATTTATTGCATATTGTAGGAGAGCAGAGTGATTCTTATGTACAGGGATATTTTGAATATGATTCGAAAAAAAGTGGCGGAGTTACGGTTAGTAATTTAAGATTTGCCAATCATTGTATTGAAGCTCCTTATTATGTAACAGAACCAGATATTATTGTTGTAACGAAAGTAGAATATTTTGAAAAATTTCATATTTTAGAACATGTTAAAGAAAATGCAATTTTAATAATTAATACTTCACAGGATTCTCTTTTCCTCGAAAAATTATCTATGCAAGATCAAGAAATCCTTTTAAAACGTCATATTCAAGTATTGGCGATTGATGCAGAATCAATTGCAGAAGAGTTTCATTTAAATGGTAAAATTAATAAAATTATGGAGGTTATTCTTTTATCTTATTTAGGATATGCAAATGCTATTTCACTTGTATCGGAGACGATTCGAAAGGAATTTGCTACGAAGGGACAAGATATTGTAGAACAAAATATTTTGGCATTAAATCAGGTTTTTTCTAAATTACATTTAATTGATGTTTCTACTTCTACTACTTCTTTTCGTCAATTTGGCGATACGGTAATAGAACGGATTAATGAACGATGTGGAAATGCACTCACAGTTTCTCAATTATATGCTTATCGGGATGGGACTTTCCAAGGAGGTCTTAGTAAAAAGGAAAAACGAAATGTTTCTATGAAAGTGGCTAAGTGGATTCCTGAAAATTGTATCCAATGTGGTATGTGTTCTTTTGTTTGTCCACATGCAGTGATAAGGCCATTTTTAACAAAAGATAAAGGCATTCCTGCCATTGGTCATGAAGGTCAATATTTGATTTTAGTAAGTGAAGCTGATTGCACTGGTTGTGGATTATGTATTGATGTTTGTCCAGGAAAAAAGGGAGAAAAAGCACTTCAATTTGGAAAATATGATATGCAAAAGCAACAGCTTGCGGATACTTATTTTGAACAGAAAAATCCAGATGTGTTCCCCCTTACTACGATTAAAAATAGCCAGTTTCGTACACCACGTTTTGAATTTAGTGGAGCTTGTGCAGGTTGTGGAGAAACGGCTTATATTAAGTTATTGACTCAAATGTTTCAAGATAAACTCGTTTTTGCTAATGCAACTGGATGTTCTAGTATTTATGGAGGAAGTGTTCCTTCTACTCCTTATACTTTACCTTGGGCCAATTCTTTATTTGAGGATAATGCAGAATTTGCATATGGAATTCATTTATCTTATCAGCAAAAAAGAGAACAAATTTTAAAGATAATGAAATCTAGTTTTCCTAGTGTTTCAAAAGAGGTACAAGATCTTTATACGCAATTTCAAGATAATTTTCATAATTATGAAGTGACAATGGAATTAAAAACTAAGTTATGCCAAGTAGATATTCCCAAAGACCTTCAAAATTTATTAGCTTATATTCCTGCTAGAACGGTTTGGGCACTTGGTGGTGATGGATGGGCTTATGATATTGGGTTTAGTGGAATTGATCATGTTTTATCCAGTCAAGAGAATATTAAAATCTTAGTTTTAGATACAGAGGTATATTCTAATACTGGTGGACAGATGAGTAAGTCGAGTCGAATTGGTCAAGTATCAGAATTTGCAGATTATGGAAAACGTAATTATAAAAAGGATCTTTTTCGAATTGCTATGAGTTATCCTAACTGTTATGTTGCAAGTATTAATTTAGGTGCCAATATGATGCATACTTTAAAAGTTTTGAAAGAAGCAGAAGAACACAAAGGCCCAAGTATCATTTTAGCTTATTCTACGTGTATTGAGCATGGAATAAAAGGTGGAATGACTTGTAGTTTAATAGAACAAAGATTAGCAGTAGATGTGGGATATAGTTTATTAATGCGTTATCTTCCTAATGAACAAAAATTGTATTTAGATAGTAAAGAACCAGATTTTACACGTTATGAAGAGTTTTTAAATCGAGAAGTTCGGTATCGAGCTTTGAGAATTAAAAATGAAATTTTGGCACAAACTTTATTAGCTGAAAATAAGGAACAGGCGATAAAACGTTATCAATATTATCGCGAATTAAGTACAAAGTAAAAAATCATCTGAATAGATGATTTTTTAATGGTTATATCTTAAACTTTTTAAGTTTCTAAGCAAAAAAATAGAAGCTGCCCCCTGAAGACAGCTTCAAAAAGAATAAAAAGGGGTTGACTAGTGTGATACTAGCACCAATTCGCCTTCTATAAGTGAATTGGTGATTTATATACTAATCGATTCCCGAAGTTTTGTCAATCATTTTTATGTTTTTTTTTGAAAAAGTTGGGATTTATTTTGAAAAATATTTTTTTTCGTTATTATTATGATCTTTTCGAATCTCTTCTAAGACTTTTTTTCGCTTTTTTATCTGTTCTTTTTGTTTCATGGTATCTTGGACAGGGTATTCAAAATAAGCCAAATTTTTCTTTTTTAAATAAATATTAAAAATTCGTTCTGATAAAAATCCAAATACTCTCTGATTATAGGAAGAGTAGCTGAAAAAAGGGATTTTACTTTCTAGTTCAAATAATATAGAAAACAAAAATGATAGATAATCGTCATATATGTCTTTGGTAGTAATTAACATATTATATGGATATATGTAATTTTGATTTAATGTTTTAATTATGGCATTTTTAAAATTATTGTCATATTGATATATTGTTGCACAAGCAAGGTTTAAGTCGTTGATATAGTGGCAATCAGCATATTGATTGTATATACTTTGATTTAAATTTAAGGCTTTTGGGACGATGATTTGGTATTGACTTAATAATTCTTCTACTTCTTTTCGAGAAATTAATTTATCTTTGTACCAAAAACGATGATAATGTTCTATGCCAATTATGCTACTGTGGTCATTTTTCCATAGCCAGTATAAAGCAGTTAATTCTGCGTAATAAGGGTTTTTAGATGAAATATTATCTTGTGAATTATCTTTTTTGAATGGAAGGTTATGTTGATTGGCACCTGCTACAATTGGTTTATGAAATGTATTTAGTGGCGGAATAAAAAATTTGTGTGTGATCGTGTAAATATTAGCATTTTTCATAATTTCACCTCAATGATATATTATAACAGGTATTGATAAAATTAGAATCTTTTTGTGAATTGTTATTTAAATGATATAATATATATTGGAGAGATACTATGGAATTAACACAGATTCAGAGTTTAGGCTCAGCAGCAGAGAAAGCATTAAATCAACTGAATATATATCGGATAGAAGATTTGGTAGAATATTATCCTTATCGATATGAATATTTGAATCCAAGTGTTCATTTAGTATTTGATTCTAAAATAGTTCAAGTGATTAATGTTGTTGTGGAAAGTGAACCTAAGATTGCATATATTCGGCGAAATTTTAATACTTTGCGATTTCAAGCAAGATTTCAAAATCAAGTTTTGCAAGTGTCTATTTTTAATCGTGCATTTTTAAAACGTAATCTTACTTTGGGGAAGGAAATTACCCTTATTGGAAAGTATGATGAGAAAAAAAATCAGTTTGTAGCAAGTGATTTAAAAGTTACTTCTATTCATGTGCCTAAAATAACACCCATTTATCATTTAAGTCGCGGGATTAAGAATGGTCAATTGGAAAAATGGATTTTGGCTTCAATGAAACTTAATTGGAATGTAGTGGATCACATTCCATCTTCATATGTCGATTTGTATCATTTTATTTCAAAAAAAGAAGCTATTCAGTTGTTACATTTTCCTACAGAAATAGAATTACTAAAAAAAGCTAAATTGCGATTAATTTATGAAGAATTGTTTGAATTTATGTTTAAAATTTTGTGTTTGAAAGAAAAAGAAACGTTTGCTTATGGTTTAAAAAGAAATTTTGATTTGCAACAAATTTGGAATTTTATTGAAACATTACCTTTTTCTCTTACTAAAGATCAATTGACTGCTATCCAGGCAGGTTTAAATGATCTAAGTAGTGAAAAAAGAATGAATCGATTATTATTAGGGGATGTTGGGAGTGGAAAAACAGTTGTTGCATTTATTTTGATGTATGCTAATGTGCTTTCTGGTTATCAAAGTGTATTGATGGCTCCAACTGAAATTTTAGCGACTCAGCATTATTTTTCTTTTCTTAAGTTATTTGAAACTTTAAATTTGCGTGTTCAATTGTTGGTTGGTAGTATGAAAAAAAGAGAAAAAGAGCGTGCAATGAGTCAGATCTCTGATGGAGAAATAGATATTATTATAGGAACTCATGCCCTATTAAATGAATCACTTATTTTTGCAAATTTAGGATTGGTTGTGACAGATGAACAACATCGTTTTGGGGTGAATCAACGTAATATGCTTCAAAATAAAGGTTATCGTTCTGATGTACTTTATTTGAGTGCTACTCCAATACCTCGAACTTATGCTTTAACCATATATGGTGATATGGATACTAGTATGATTATGACAAAGCCGTCAGGAAGGAAAAAAGTGATTACTGAAGTAAAAAAGGAAAGCGAGTTAAAAGAAGTACTTCATGCTATTTTGAATGAAGTGAAAAAAGGGCATCAAATATATGTGGTTTCTCCTTTAGTAGAAAAAAATGAACAGGAAGAATTAAAAGATGTTAATTTGTTGAAGGAAAAATTTGATTTAGCTTTTCAGGGGAAAGTCAGAACTGAAATTTTACATGGAAAAATGAAAGCTTCTTTAAAAGAAGAAGTTATGAAGGATTATGAATCAGGAAATATTCGAATCTTAATTTCTACTACTGTAATTGAAGTTGGTGTAGATGTAAAAAATGCAACGATGATAGTTATTTTTAATGCAGAACGTTTTGGATTGGCAACATTACATCAATTACGCGGAAGAGTTGGGCGTAATGATTTACAGTGCTACTGCTATTTAATTAGCAATCATGAAGTAGAGCGTTTACGAGTCTTAGAAGAGAGTAATGATGGTTTTTATATTAGTGAAAAAGATTTTGAATTGCGTGGTCAAGGAGATTTGTTTGGTGTTTCTCAAAGTGGAGATATGTGTTTTAAAATAGCAGATATTAAACGTGATTATAAAATATTATTACAAGCAAAAAAAGATGCTGACTCTTATTTAAAACAAAAGGAATATATTAATGATTTGTATTATAAAAAAATGATGGATCAGATTCATTTTACAAATTAAAATCATTTTTCATTGACAAAAATTCTATTACATTATATTATTTATATAGCATGATATGAACATCATGCTCAAGTTCATTCTTACGATAATGTGTGAGAATGAAACAACCAAAACCCCCTGAAGTCCAGCAGAAATGCTGGACACTTTTTTTATCCCTTTATTTATAAGGGTTTGTAGCATTTCACATTTTTAAAATATGCCTTTATGTAACAGTTATGTAACAAATTTAGGTTTTTTTAAGAAATTAAAACATAAAAAAATAAGGAAACTAGCACAATAATATACCAGTTTCCTTATTCATTATAAACTTATTTCATAATCATCATTGTTTTTTGTAGAATCAATATCAATATCACTTTTTGCATTTTCATTTAGATTATCAATAAGTCCTATGATATTATTTAATTTATTTTTAAACATATGGGAGTAAGTATTTAAAGTTTCATCAATTTTAGAGTGTCCTAGAAATTTAGCAACAAGTGTTATGTCTGCACCATTATTGATTAAAAGTGAGGCACAAGAATGTCTAAAATCGTGTATTCTTATTTCTTTAACATTTGCCTCTTTACAATTATTGTTTTTTCTTCGCCTAATAATATCATCTCCTAGTGGGACAGCATTACCAAATACAAACCAATTATCATTATAATTTGTAAACTCCATAACTTTTTCTTTAAGTTCTTTTAGATCATTTAACAACTCTTTAGGAATAGGTAGTGTTCTATTACTTGTGAGAGTTTTAGGACTCGTTATGATATATTTTTTACCATTTACATTGTCCGATAATCCTTTATTGATTCTAATTGTACCATTTGTAAAATCAATATCATTCCAATTTAATGCTCTTGCTTCGCCTTTACGAAGTCCACAAAAGTATAAAGTTTTAAATAAACATTTAAATGTTAAATCTTCTTCTACTGAAATAAATTTGCTAAATTCTTCATAAGTCCAAAATTCCATTTCTTTTTTGATTTCATTTGGATTTGTAAAATTAGTCATTTTAGGATATATTTGATTGAAATTTAAACCATACCACTTTGTACCAAAATTCATAATTGTTTTTAAAAATTTGTAAATATAATTTCTAGTCCTATTTGATAAAGGATATTCTAAAATTTTCTTTCGCCACATTTCATAATGTTGTAAGTTAAATTCTTTCACTTTAATATTATCTAAAAGTGCCATATATCGCATTCTATCTTTATAAGTGTGTAGAGTAGTTTCTTTTACTTTATCCTCTTGATAATCATAAAATGCTAAATATAAATCTCTAAAAGTCATATTGTTATCTGGTCTGTATTTATCTAGTTCTAAAAGAAAAACTCTTTCTGCCTCTTGAGCCTCTGGTTTCGTTTTAAATAATTTTGATTGATATTGCTTTGTTTTACCATCTAAGTCTTTATATCGTACATGAAAATTCCATTTGCGACCATCTTTAGTCCATTTCTTGGGATCTAATCTACTAACTGACATAATATCACAACCTTTCTATATTTCTATTTCTAATTCACTTTTGTTAGTGTTTTCTAAATTAAAAAGAACTTTTTTGTGTTCTTCTAATGCCATAGTATGGTATTTTATGCTTTTATTATCATTTCTAGCTTTATCTTCTTTAAGTGATAATTCTAGTGATTCAATTATCAATTTTTCTTTTTCTATATTAGTATTTTTATCAATAATAATTTCCATCATAATAGATTTTCCTTTCTATATACCGATTTCATAATCATCTTTGTCCTTATCGTTATTTTTGTTATAGTAACCATAGTTAATTGCATCAGCAATATCTTCATAATCTTCCAAACGTTCTTTAGGTTTATCTCTACCTAAAACTTTGTCTATTGCCTTACACATCTTTTTAAATAGATTCTTCCATTTTTCAATTTCATGCTCAAATTTTAGTTTTAAACTTTCAATGTTATTATTTAAAATATCTACTAATTCACTTAATCTACCAATCTCTTGCTTTTGTTCATTGATAGTAGATTTTTGTTCCTTAATGATTTTATTTTTCTTGATTAGTTCACTGTTATTTTTAAAAGTCTTATTTTCTTTTGTTAGTTTATCAATCATCAAATCTTTGTTATTATTATCAGTAGATAGAATAGTAACTTTATTTTCTAAACCTTTGGTATATTCTATAATTTTAGATACATCATCTTCTTTATAGCCACCTAGTTTTCTTTTTACAGGATTTAGTAAATCTTTATCAACCTCTTTTTCTAGGTTTTTAAGTCCATTTTTGGAGTTTTCGATTATTTGTAAGGTATTTTCCTTTTCTTGATTTAATTCTTCTAATTCAGCCTTTTTTTCGGCTATATCGTACTCTAATTTAGATTGATTTTGTTTGTTTGCTCCAATGTCT
>JAAVZT010000030.1 GCA_022791775.1 Bacilli bacterium | reverse complement strand
TCAAGTAAGTGAATGGGTAGGAGTAAACAAAACGAATCGTTATACATTTCAAAAGAAATACAATGCAAATGGAACGTATTATATCTATGCTAAAGATGATGTTGGAAATATCAATAAGATATCTTTTCAAGTGAGTCATGTAGATGTAAATGGCCCAAGAATTACAAGTGCAAGTATTACATCTACTGTAAGTTATAATAACTTAACGCCAACCATTCAAATGAATGCCTGGGATGAAACAGAATTTAGCATGTGTATCTCTAATACAGGATACGAAAAAGGATGTAATTATGAAAAATATAGTAGTAATAAAATATGGAATGTTGGAGGTAGCCTAGATGGAGGAACTAGAACCATTTATATTACATTAAAAGATCTAGCAGGAAATAAAACGAACAAAGAATTAAAATATAATGTATACAAAGAATGTAGCGGTGATCCGAATACAGAAAAGATTATTTATGGAACATATAGTCCATGTAATAAAGCCTGTGGCGGTGGAACCCAAAGTGCAATAAATACAATTCAAGATCGATATACAAATAAAACATGTTCTAATCCAAAAGTAGAAAGAGCATGTAATACGCAAGATTGTTGCAGTAGGACAACAAGATCTGGAGCGAGTGCTTGGAAAACATGTAATGCTCAATGTGGAACAGGAACTCAAACAAGAGATGTTTACTATGTAAGCTATTATGATTCAAATGTAAGTTGTCCGACTAAAGTGAATGAAGAAAGCCAATCTTGTAAAATCCGAGATTGCTGTACAAGCAGCAATATAGTAGAAGATTATCGAGGGAATTGGAGTCAAGTATGCGTTCCAAATAATGGAAAATGTGGAACGGGAACTCAAACAAGACCGATTTATTATAAAAGTAAATACACTGACGTAAATGGAAGGCAGCCAAGTTGCTCCAATTATACCAAACCGGCCGAAGAATCAAGAACTTGTCAGGCTATTGATTGTTGTAGTAGTGTAGCAGTAGAAAGTGTAGATCCAGGAACATGTAATAAAACGTGTGGAGGTGGAGTGCGAATCGAAACAACTTATTATAAAAGTACATATACTGGAGAGCGTTGTACAAACAAAACTACTACAAAAGAGATCGCTTGTAATACCCAAAGCTGCGAAGATCCAAGCAATTATGATTGGAGCAAAGAAATTACTTGCAATCCATTTAAATTTGAAAATTTAGTAAAAAATGATATTAATAAATTTGCGACCTACATTCGTTATCAAAACTTCAGAAAAGCAATGTATGATTGTAGTAGTACAACTGCGCCAGTAATTAAAGGAAGTGCAGCAGCGATTGGAAAAATGAAATCTGCTCGTGATATCATAACCAATCAAAGTTTATTTGAAGTAGTTTCTGGCTATCCTAGCTTGGCAGAAGGCGGTAAATACCATTCTTGTGCATGTCATCCTGATAATTGTGATTCAATTACCTCATCAGATTCACCGTGTGCGCTAAATGCCTACGTAAAAGCTCATAGTACTTTATTATATAATGGTCCAGCCTTTGTATTTACGGCTTCTCAAAGCGATATTCCAAGCAGTATTTCCAGTGCGTCAAAAGCCTATCATATAAGCTGCAGCAGCTGTCCAGAGCCAATCCTATGGGGCTGGGGAAGAAATGGAATTTATAGTGGTAGTTACTTTATTTATTTAACCAATGGCTCTTCAGTATATGCACAATCTATGGGATACTGTACAGAAAACGCTGAAGGAAAAATTAACTCAATTTTTGTTGATCAAATTAATGCAAATTGTGATGCCTTAACAGATGTTTATAAAGGTCAGAGTGGTACAGCTTCTTATACAATTATTCCAAATGTAATGCGTTTCATGTCAAGCGTAAAAGTAATACCTGGTATGGAAGGATACACTTCCACTGAAATGCTAAGTGGACAGCGCCGTAATTATATATTTTATAATTATAAAATTCATGTACAAATATTTAAAATTTAATATAGCTAAAAAAATTTCTTGCTAAAAATAAACAATAAAAAACCTCTACTGAGTTTAAATTCATGAGAGGTTTTTCTTTTTTTTGAGTAGCAAAATTATAAACATATTATGAGTGAAAGAAGTTTTTAACTATTTTGAAGACAGGTTAACTCGATCACTTTATTTAAAATTACTATATTTACCATATGCAGTTTCACCTTTATTTACCAAAAATTTTTTTAATGATATTTCTTGTATTCTAACAATATTTTGAGCAAATTTTTTTGTAATAATAGTAGCATTTATCATCCCAGTTTCTTTTTTTAATAATTCTAATGCTTGCTTTACTGGAATATCGCTATCCCGCTAACTTCATTATCATCAAAATAAAAATCATCATAATCGCCATTAAAAATATAAACGTATACATTTGAAAAAGCACGATCTTTAAAAATACTTCCATCTTTTTGCTCTTTCTCCATAATAAATTTATAAGTATTAACAAATTCTGTATTATTATAATCCACTTGAATTTCTATTTCTTCTTTTATTTCTCTTCCGAACCCTCTCGTATCGTTTCGCCAGCTTTTATATGTCCTGAAGCTGTCGTATACAACTTTTGTTCATCTTTTCTAATCTGAAAATAGACATTTCCATCCTTAACATATAGCAACAATGGACAGTATTGTGCCATAATGCAACCCTATGCACAATATCTCTTTCCTTTTTTCCAATGTGTTTTCCATTTTCATCACTAAATTCATTTGAGCATAATTATTCGATACGATGCTCTTTATTTTATAAAAAATCAATGTAAAATGTTGATTTTTTTTTTCAAAATAGGAAAGATAAACAATTTTATGATACATAAAAAAGCAATAAAATTTTCATTTTAAACCCATGATATTTCTTGCAAAAAGAAAACTCTTATGATACCATTAATAAGAGTAAAAGAATAAAAAATAGGGAGTGACGAAGCATGCAGACAGATCTACTAACAAAAATTGATATTTTAATTGAAATGTCAAAAAGTGCGTCAAACATTGATACTTTAAAAGCAGAATTAACAGAAATAAACGAAGAACTAGAAATTAAGAAAAAAGATTTAGAAGATTTAAAAAAATCAATGCAAGACGAAAAATATGTGAAAGCTAGCGATAAAATTATAGATGAAAATATTAAAGTTAGTCTTGAATTAAAAATAAGAAAATTAGAAGCATCTGAAAAAGAATTAGAAAAAGAAATTAAAGAAGCTTTGAAAAAAGAAGAAGAGGCCCATTTAAAGCAAAATAGATTACAAAAAAAACAAGAAAAATTAGATAGTTTAAGTGCAACATTAAAAGAAAAATCTGTGACTTTGCAAGATTCTGAAGCGGAAATTCAAGAGTATTACCGAAATTTAATCAATGAAAATGCAAGAAAAATCACTAAAAATGAGATTGAATTAAAAGTAGCAACAGAAGATTATCGTAAGATTTCAGCCGATTTATCGAATGCAACTACAAAAATGGATGAATTGAAAGCTAAAATAAAAATGGAAAAAGAAAAATTAAGTGACACCATTTTAAATCTTTCAAGTAATGAATCATATGTAGATAGAGAACTAAAAGCCGAGGATGAACAAAAAGTTCGTGATTTGGAAGCAAAGCTAGATCAACTAGAAGAGCGAAAAGATGAAATTCAAAACGATGCAGTAATGATCGGTAATGAGGCAAAAGAATTGTTGATTGAGGATGATCGTACAGGATGCTTTTTAAAAGTAAAAGAATTAGTGGATAATTTAAAAAAATTGCCCTTTATGGATATCGCTAGTAGTAGAGAATTAGAACAAGTGTTAAAAGAAGCAGAAGAACGTGCCATCTTAGAGCGCGATGAATTTGCAAGTTATATTGACAGCAAAAAATATGATGGAAATGATTCTCAAATTATAAGTGAACGGGAAAAATACCTAAAAAGACAAAAACAAAAATTAGAAGAAGAATTAAAGAAAAAGGAAGCCCAAATAAAAGAAATTGATACAGTAAAAATTCGGGAATTAAGTTCTTTATTAAGTGCTGCCACGGTTGTATTAGAAAATTTAAAAAAGGAATTAACCGAATATAAAAAAGTAATGGATCATGCGAACGAAAACTTAACACCTAAGAAAAAAGCCACTTTAACTGCTGCTTACAATAAAAAAGAAGAAGAATTAGAATCTGTTCAAGAAATCATTACAAATTATGAGCAAGAAATGGAAGAGATGATGAAAGACTCTAAAATGATTGCTGAAAATGACATGGCAATAATGAAAGAGAAGATTGCTTATATCGATAATGATTTAAAAAGAATGACTAAAAAATCAATGATAAGTTCAAAGACAAAAGACGTATTAGCTATCGAAAATGACAAAGCAAAATTAAAAGAATTGCAAGATCGTGTAAAAGAAATTATGGAACGGCGCAAATTCAAAGAAACTCCAAGTGAAATATATGATGAAATCGAAATGAGTTTAGGATCTTTTTTTGATGAAAAAGAAGAAAATATAAAACCAATAATAGAAGAGACAGAATCAACTTTATTAAACAATTTTAGAATTAGTGAAGAAGAATCTATCCCGGATTGGAATCGAAGCGAAAAAAATAAAGATATCTTAACTGAAGAATCAACTTTTATAAAAGAACCAAAAGTAATAGAAGAAAATAATTTTGATTTCAACGACACAATAGTTTCGAAAGAAAAAAACGTGATAGAATCAAATTATAATTTGGAACAAGAAGCTGGTGTTTTAGCAGACCAAAATATGTTGAAATCATTGCCAATAGATGAATTAGAAGAAAAAGAAGAAACTCAAAATTCGGAACGTTTAAAAGTAATCAAAATAGAACCACTGGAAAATCATGCACTAGAAGAAGTTGAACAAAATAAAGAAGCAGAAGTAATGATAGGAGACTTTAAAGACGAAGACTACATTGATTTTGATGCTCTATTAAATGGAGGAAACGTTTAATGAGAATAAATATCAATACCATTATTACCTTAGAAAATGAAACTCGTTATGTCGTATTAAATGGAACAGAATATCAAGGAAAAAAATATTTTTTGGTAATGGAAGTAGATGAAAAAAAAGAAGTTATTCCTGAAAATGTAGCCATTATGGAAGAAATTTTTGATGGGTTTGAAACTTTTGTAGAACGTATCAACGATTCCAATTTAATTATTGCCTTAACAAATGTTTTGAAGACACAATTGTAAGTGTCTTTTTTTCACGTATCTTTTTTGTTATAATAAAATAAATTAAGGAAGTGAAAAAATGATAAGATTTGAAACTGATTCAAGGAATGTGAAACCAGGTTCTGTTTTTGTTGCAATAAAAGGGCATACAGTTGATGGACATGATTATGTTGATAAAGCCATTCAAAATGGAGCTATTGAAATTATTGCAGAAAAAGAAATCAGTTCCTCTGTACCTGTCATCGTTGTTCCAAATACAGAAGAATATTTAAAAGAAAAACTAGTGGAAGAATATAGTGACGCATTAAAAAATTTAAAATTAATTGGAGTAACTGGAACAAACGGAAAAACCACAACCTGTTTTTTAACTTATCAACTATTAAAAAAACTTGGTGTAAAAGTCGCATATATGGGAACGATTGGTTTTTATTATGAAGATATTGAGATAGAATTACCCAACACAACGCCAGAAATTTTAACCACTTATAAATTATTAATGAATGCATTAGAAAAAGGTTGTACTACCGTGGTAATGGAAGTTAGTTCGCATGCTCTTGCTTTAAAACGAATTGCAGGATTAGAATTTTTAATTGGAGGATTTACCAATTTAACGGAAGATCATTTAGATTATCATAAAAATATGGAAAACTATTTAAGTGCAAAATTACAATTTGTTGACTATATGAATAAGGAAGGAACCTTTATTGTAAATCAAGATGATGAAGCGAGTTTAGCTTTTCAAAAGAAATTTAAAAATACCAAAACAATTGGTATAAATGAAGCAGTTTATCAAATATTAGATTTTCATATTGAACCATCTAAAACTAATTTAAAATTAAAAAAAGAAAATGATATTTATGAAATAACAACCAATTTAACAAGTAAATTTAATATTTATAATTATATTACCGCACTTGCTATTTGTCACGAGTATGGATTTGACTTACCAAGTATCATTACAATTACTAAAGAAATATATCCACCAAAGGGAAGATGTGAAACCTATGCGGTTAAAAATGGCTATGCTGTAGTAGATTATGCTCATACTCCAGATGCCGTGTTAAAGGTGATTGATTCTTATAAAGAACTCGCAACAGGAAAAGTCATTACCATTGTAGGATGTGGTGGAGATAGGGATCCGATAAAGCGTCCAATTATGGGAAAGATAGCTTCTCAAAAAAGTGATTATGTAATTTTTACAAGTGATAATCCAAGAACGGAAGATCCAAATCAAATTATGAAAGATATTATAAAAGGCGTAACAAAGGATAATTACGAAGTAATACTGGATCGAAGAGTGGCAATTAAAACAGCATTAGACAAAATAGAAAAAAATGACATAGTATTAATTTTAGGAAAGGGACATGAAAATTATCAAATTATTGGTCATGAAAAAATTCACTTAGATGATCAAGAAGAAATTATGAAATATAAAAAAGAGCTAGAAAAATAAAATGGAAGACATTAATAAAAGATATAATATAAGATAGTTTTATCTTTTTATTTTAGCTAAATAAAAGAAAAGTGATTAACAAAAATGACAATTTAACTTAAATATATTATAATAAAAAAGGAAGTGATAATATGGCTTATTTAACATCTTTTTTTTCATCTATGGGTGGAGGTAAAACTACATTATTACTGCAAGTTTGTTACAATTATGAACAAAATAATCAAAAAGTAATTTTGATTAAACCTGAAATTGATACGAAAGCAAATGATAAAGTATTATCTAGATTGAAGTTAGAGCGCAAAGTTGATATTCTTTTAAAAGCTAACGAATCTTTATTAGAAAATTATTTTGAAACCATTAAAGATAGTGATGTAATCGTTGTGGATGAAGGCCAATTTTTAAAGAAAAATCAAGTACTAGAACTATGGGCGATTACAAAAGAATGGAATATTCCTGTCATTACCTATGGACTAAAAACTAATTTTAAAGGGGAATTATTTTTAGGAACACAAGAGTTAATCGCAAAAGCGGATCATATTTCTGATTTACCGCTCATGCCAATCTGTCGTTGCGGAAAAAAAGGTTGTTACAATGCTAGAAAAGTAAATGGCTCTTTTACATTTGAAGGAGAAGAAGTCGTCATTGATGGAGCATTAGATAATGTAGAGTATGTAAGTCTATGTGGAGAGTGCTATTATGCTGAAATGCGAAAACAAAATATTGGGATTGCTTCTACAATAGCAAAAAAAAAGATGAGAACTCGTAAAATAAATGAGTAATCATCCCTTTATTTGAAAAGAATTAGAATTATCAAAATCTTTATCCATTAAAAATTCATGAATAATTTCTTCTTGATTTTCTACAGCAATTTCTTCAATTCGATCCACACGACACTTTTCACTGATTAAAATGGCCTCAATTTTAGAAACTGCTTTCGAAACTTCATCGTTTATAACGACATAATTATATTTTGGAATTTCATTGATTTCCTGATAAGCTGTTTGAAATCGCTTAATCATTTGTTCTTTTGATTCTTGACCGCGTGCAATGATCCTTTTTTTGATTTCTGTCATACTCGGCGCCATTACAAAAATCAAAATAGTTTCTGGAAATAATTGTTTGACTAATTGGGCACCTTGCACCTCAATTTCTAAAATAACGTCCTTACCATCATTTAATAAATCTTTAACCTCCTTTTTAGGAGTACCATAATAATTGCTATTATGAACATAAGCATATTCTAAAAAATCATTTGCTGCGATTTTTTTCTCAAAGTTCTCTTTACTTACAAAGTAATAATCTTTGCCTTCTTGTTCTCCATCCCGTGGTGCACGTGAAGTATAAGATACAGATAAACATAAATTTTCATTACGTTTTAATAATTCTTGCACAACCGTTCCTTTTCCGGCACAAGTCGTCCCCGAAATAATAATTAAACTACCTTGCTTTTTTGAATGAATCATAATTATTCCCTTTCTGTAATCTGTATTATAACATTAAAGAAAAAAAAGAATCAAGAAAATCCTCTTTACAAGAAAAGGGGAAATCGTTATAATAAAATAAGAAATGAGGAGGAAAAAAATGGAATTAAAAGGTAGTAAAACAGAAAGTAATTTAATGGCTGCTTTCGCAGGAGAAAGTCAGGCAAGAAATAAATATACTTATTATGCTTCCCAAGCAAGAAAAGATGGTTATGAGCAAATAGCTGCTATTTTCGAAGAAACAGCAAATAATGAAAAAGAACATGCTAAAATGTGGTTTAAAGAGTTAAATGGAGGAAAGATTCCAGATACCATTACAAATTTAAAAGATGCTGCAAATGGAGAAAACTTCGAATGGACTGATATGTATAAAAACTTTGCTGAAGTAGCAAGAGAAGAAGGATTCGAGCAAATTGCCATGCTTTTTGAACAAGTAGGAGAAATTGAAAAACATCATGAAGAAAGATATTTAAAATTGGTTGGAAATATTGAAGATAATTTAGTATTTCAAAAAGGGGAAGAAAAAGTTTGGATTTGTCGAAACTGTGGACATGTTACAGTAGGAGAAAAAGCACCAATGGTTTGTCCCGTTTGTAAACACCCACAAAGCTTTATGGAATTAAAAGCTGAAAATTATTAATTTTACGAAGAAACATGCAAAAAACTTTAAGAATCTAATTTAGAGAAAAAGTAACTAGGCTGAAATTACTTTTAGAAAACTTAAAATTAATATTCACATGTCGAGTAAAAGCGGGAAGACCGTTATCTAAAATGAGCGCTTGTAAAAGAACTTGGGTGGTACCGCGGGTAAATCTCGTCCCTTACATATAATGTAGGGGATTTTTTATTGAAAGAAAGGAAAAATATGAAAGATAATTTAAAACAAATAATCATAAATTTAGAACAAGATTTAAAAAATGCTACAAAAGAAGCTGATATTTTAAACTTAAAGGCAAAATATTTAGGAAAAAAAAGTGAATTAAACAATTATTTAAGTAATCTAAAAGAAATGACTTCCGAAGAGAAAAAAGTAAATGGCCCTTTATTAAACCAAATAAAAAAAGAGTTAGAAAATTTAGTTAATCGCAAATTAGAAGAAATCACCAACCAAGAAACTATTACCTTTGATGACACCAAACCAGTAGCACGCAAATTTGGTTCATTACATCCCATTACAATCGTAGCCAAAGAAGTAACCGATATTTTAAAAAGAATGGGCTTTACCGTAGTATCTGGGCCAGAAATGGAAAGTGAATATTATAATTTTGAAGCATTAAATATTCCAAGAACTCATCCAGCTAGAGATATGCAAGATACTTATTGGTTAGATAACGGCTATCTTTTAAGAACACATACTTCTCCAAATCAAGTGAGAGCTATGCAGAACTATGGAGTTCCTCTTCGTGTTTGTGCTCCTGGTAGATGTTTTCGAAATGAAGATTTAGATGCATGTCATGAAAATACTTTTTTTCAATTAGAAGGTATGGTTATTGATAAAGATATTTCCATCAGTAACCTAATTTATGTCATGGAATCTATGTTGCGAGAAATTTTTCAAATGGATGTAAAAGTTCGCTTAAGACCAGGATTCTTTCCGTTTACAGAACCAAGTTTTGAATTAGATTGTAGTTGTTTAATTTGTAAAGGAACTGGCTGCCCAACCTGCAAAAATACAGGATGGCTAGAATTATGTCCTTGTGGAATGATTCATCCTAATGTTTTAAAAATGAGTGACATTGATCCCGAAGTTTATACAGGATTTGCTTTTGGGTTAGGATTAACAAGATTGGCCATGATGAAATATAAAATAAATGATATTCGTGTTTTAAATAATGGTGACTTAAGAGAATTAAAAGACTTTGAAATAGAATAGGAGAAGAATATGTTAATATCATGTAATAGATTAAAAAAATATATCAAAGATAGTGATCAAATTGATTGGACTTCCATATGGGATTTGTTTACCATCAGAACTGCCGAAGTAGAAGGACTAAAAATATATGGAAAAGACATGAAAGATGTAGTGATAGCTGAAATTACATCTTGTGAAAATCATCCAACCAAAGAAAAATATCATATCTTAAAAGTAAGTGATGGAACCAAAGAATATAGTATTTTATGCGGTGCTCCAAACGTTCGAAAAGGATTAAAAGCTCCTCTTGTAAAAGTAGGAGGAATGGTTTCAGGAATTGAGATTGCTGAGAAAAAAATAGCTGGTGTTCAAAGTGAAGGAATGCTTTGTGCAATGGATGAATTGGGAATTGGAGCAGGACATGAAGGTATTATGGAATTACCAAGTGACGCGCCATTAGGGATGGATTTAAAAGAATATTTACCAATTGAAGATATTATTGTAGAAATTGATAATAAGTCTTTAACTAATCGTCCTGATTTATGGGGACATTATGGGATAGCGCGTGAAATAGCAGCAATCACAAAACATGAATTGTTAGATTTAGAGCTATTGGAAGTAGAAAATAATCAAGAAGATTTAGATATCGTAATTAAAGATACTGAAAATTGTAATCGTTACTGTGGATTACGCGTAGAAGAATTAAAAAATAATAAAACTCCTTACGAAATGCAAATATTTTTACATTATGCTGGAATGCGAAGCATTTCCTTGTTTGTGGATCTTACCAATTTTGTTATGTTAGAACTAGGAACGCCAATGCATGCTTTTGATAATCGTGTCGTAAAAAGCATTGTAGTAGAAAAAGCCAAAGAAAATACTACCTTTCAAACATTAGACCACATAGAGCGAAAATTAACTGAAGATATGTTAATGATTCAAAACGGTCAAGAATATTTTGGGATCGCAGGTGTAATGGGAGGATTAGAAAGTGAAATCGAATCAGACACTGACGCTATTTTCATTGAAAGTGCTAATTTTGATGCCACTTCGATTCGAAAAACAGCTACTCTACTAGGTTTGCGAACAGAAGCAAGTGCAAGATATGAAAAAGCGTTAGACCCTAATTTAGCATTAACTGCTTTAAAAAGATTTTTATTTTTATTATATAAAGAAAATCCCATGATGAAAATTACGTCCAATTTGACGGATATTTATCCTAATCCGATCAGTGAGAAAAAAATTGAATTAAAAAAAGAACGATTAAGAGTTTATATGAATTATGAAATGCCTTCTACAGAAGTTCATGAAATTCTAGAATCACTTGGTTTTCATGTTTCGGAAGAAGAAGATAAATATCAAATTATCGTTCCCACTTATCGCGCTACAAAAGACATTACTATGAGTACCGATATTATTGAGGAGTTAGCTAGAATGCATGGATACGAAAACTTTGAAATGATTCCTCTTAAATTAGATTTAACATTCAAATCTCATGAAAATATGTGGGATGAAGAATATAAAGTAAAACGCTACTTAGCAACAGCATTTCAGTTAAGTGAGGTACATTCTTATTTATGGTATGATTCGAATTTATTAAATAAAACTGAAGTAGAAAAAATAGGTGTAAAATTACTAGAAAAATCTGAAAATAATATTTTACGAGATGATTTAAGTTTTTCTTTATTACCAATAGTAAAAAGAAATCTTCAAAACCTTTCAGAATGCAATATTTTTGAAATAGGAACGGTTATTCAAAAAGAAGAAAATCATCGCCATTTAAGTATCATTTTAGCGAATGATCAAAACAAATTAGAAGAAAGTTACTACAAAGCCAAACAAATAATCGAAAGCTTATTCAAAACTTTAAAAGGTATTCCAATCACTTATCAAACAAAAAAAGAATTTGATTATGAAATAGAAGAAGTTTCAAAGGGTATTTTGGTAAATCAAGAGTGTATCGGTTATTTAAAAGTATTTAAAAATAAAATCGCCAATTATATTGGAAAAAAGAAATCAATTGTAGCAGTAGAAATAGACTTTGATCAATTCCATCGTTTAGCAAAACAAACCAAAGAGTTTAAATCTGCCAATAAATATCCAACTGTAAATTTAGATTATACCATTTTAATTAGTTTAGATACGAAATATAAAGCTTTAGAAGATGTATTAAAAGAATTTAAAAATTCAATGATCTTTTCTTATCAATTGATTGATATTTATCATGATGAGAAAGAGAAGAAGGTTACAATTCGTTACACAGTTGGAAGTGAAGAAAAAACATTAGAAGGCAAAGAATTAAATGATTTTAAAATCAAATTTATGGATCACATCCGAAAAAATGGATTTGAAATTATGGAATAGAAATGATAAACTCATTTCTTTTTTTATACAAAAAAGATTTTAGTTATTTTTTAATTTTTAAAAGTCATAAATTATAAAAAAAAAGCCCTTTAGGCTTCTATTTCTTTCGTTTCTCCAGTCCAAGTCCATCCAGATTCACTTTTTTTCGTACTCCATTTATACGTAATATTAATATCAGGATTATTTGTTTTAGTTGCAGCGATTTTTTCACCTGCTAAGTTTTTGACACATTCTTTTCCATTATATTGATATCCGTTTGTACAGCTATATCCAACTAATTCCGTTTTTGAATCAATAATACATTTTGTTCCCTCTAAACGAGCTTCTTGATTTTTACAATAATAATACCCTTCTAAAGTAGCAACTTTGCGATAACATTTCATATCTTTTCCAGAACCGTCAGCAGTATAACCAGTTGGACAAACATATGTGGCACTTCCAGGTATTTTTTGAGCTTCTTTAGTTTTAATACAAGTAGCATTTCCATTTTCTAAATAGGAAAGATTATAACCATTATTGCATACTGGAATAGCATTTATTTTTTTCTCCGCTTCTTTAGTTTGATAGCAAATTGTATTTTCAGAAGAACCTTTTTTTTGATATCCACTTGGGCAAGTATATGTCGTATTAGTTTTTACTTTTTTGGCCTCTACCATTTTAATACATTTTGTTCCATCTTCATTTAAGATATAACCACTAGAACATTTCTTTTGTTCAGTTGCATCAATATAATGATAGCAACGAGAACCTTTTTTGTTTACTTCTTCATTTCGATTTTCGTTACAAACTGCTTCTTTATGTCGAGTAAATACTTCATAAACATATTTCCATTTTCCATTACTACTACGATAAGTATCAATTAAATCATAATAACGATACTCATTATTTTGATAATCCATTTCGCGAGAATATGTTTGACGCGAAGAAAACTCCCAATCTCCCCAAACATAATCTACTGCGTCAATATAATAACACTGATCTCCATCACGATATGGATAATCACTTGGACATGTATAAGATAGTTTATAATTTTGTTTTAATTCACATTGAGTTCCAATTAATGTGCCTGATGGACAAGTATATTTATATTCTGTTTTGATTGGATCAGTTTTCATAATACACTTACTGCCTTCTAATTCTCCTTCAAAACATTCATAAGATACTTCGTTTTTTATCGTTGCATCTTTTTTTATAATGCATTCTCCATTTATTAGTGTAGCATTTGAATCAGAGCAAATATATTGATCATCTTGCTTGATCAAAACCGCTTCTACATATTCATATTGATTACTTGGATCTTTATAACTTGCTTTAGTTGTTTTGGCACTTGTAGTTCTATATTTAGGAATAGCATTCAAAGTAAGCGTAGTAGTTTTTCCAAAACAATATTTTCCATTTAAAATATAACCCTCAGGACATGAGTATGTATAATTATTTTTTGTAACAGCTTTTTGCAATTTATAATACACATTTTGAGTCTCTATATGATTGGAATTATTACTCGAATAAGTTAAATTATAATTTTTTTCTTCTTCTTTTTGATTACAAGACAAAGTTGCTACTAAATCATATTTAGTATTTGTTTTTTTAATAATAGAAACATTACTCATTTCGGAATCACAAATATTTCCTTTTTTGTCCTTTAATGGTTCTACCAAATCAGCTTCGATTAGATCCTGTAATGTAATATTATACTCTTCATTTACTTCTTCTGGACGTTCGTATTCTTGAAAATACTTATAAGCTCCAGATTTCATTATATCTAAATTTTTATCAAATACTTTTTTTTCATTACTTTGACTCATCTTAGTACTAATAAAAATAAAAGCAAATACACATAAAGCTAAGAGACCAAATTTTGTAAATGCAGATCGATAATCAATTTTAAAAGAAACATTAGGCATTTTTAAATTTAATTTAGGAAATCGAAACGTTTTTTTCTCCTTATTTGGTTTTTTAACTTCTTCATCATACATATTTATACCCCCATTAAAAATTTTATATATATAAGAAAATTACCAATATTATACTATTATTATATATTTATTGTCAAATAAGAGAATCAAAAATTTTGACATAATATGCCAAAAATATTTCTTTCAATCGCTATACAAATATGAAAAAAAATGATAAACTATATTTTAACTGGGGCAGTATATGGTTTCGACAGCAATTACTAGTTAAGATGGCAAGTAGTAGGCATACTTAAAATGCAACTTAAAATTAAATGACGAAAGTTATTCTTTCGCTCCTGCTTTCGTAGCAGCCTAATAAGGTATAGGAGCACTTCTTATTACTTTAACTTATAGGGTTTTAAGAGGTTCATAAATATAAGATATATTTTACACTAGTTTAGGGTGTAAAATGAAATATTCTAAACTATATAAAAATGATTAGGTATGTGAAAGCCTTCATTTTTATGAAATCCAAATTTCACTAAGCTTGTAGAAGTTTTTTCATAGGATTGTTTGGACAGGAGTTCGATTCTCCTCTGCTCCACCATAGGGAAATTAGTCGAACTAATCGACTTTCAAAATATAAAGGTTAATTTCGGTTAATCTTTTTTGTTTGTTTTGGAAGGAGTTTGATTAATGATGCAAATAGTAAAAGAAAAATTGGAAATTGATGAGGTATTAGGAAAGAAAATCAATAACCTACTTAAGTTTAATAATATTAAAGCAGAGTTAAAGATTGGCAGTATTATTAGTTTAACAAATACCAATATTGCTTATATAGAGCCTCATACTCTTAAAATAAAGGAAATT
>JAAVZT010000029.1 GCA_022791775.1 Bacilli bacterium | reverse complement strand
GGTGCCACTGGTCCTCAGGGCGCTACTGGTCCTACCGGTCCTCAGGGTGCTACTGGTGCCACTGGTCCTCTGGGCGCTACTGGTGCTACTGGTCCTCAGGGTGCTACTGGTGCCACTGGTCCTCAGGGTGCTACTGGTGCTACTGGTCCTCAGGGCGCTACTGGTGCTACTGGTCCTCAAGGTATTACTGGTGCCACTGGTCCTCAGGGCGCTACTGGTCCTACCGGTCCTCAGGGCGCTACTGGTCCTACCGGTCCTCAGGGTATTACTGGTGCCACTGGTCCTCAGGGTGCTACTGGTCCTACCGGTCCTCAGGGTGCTACTGGTCCTACCGGTCCTCAGGGTATTACTGGTGCTACTGGTCCTACTGGTCCTACTGGTCCAACAGGAACTACACCTAATATCACGATCGGTACTGTTACAACAGGTGCCCCAGGTTCTGCAGCCGCTGCTACTATAACAGGAAGTGCTCCAAACTTTATCTTAAATTTAACAATTCCACAAGGTCCTACTGGTCCATCTACACCATAACAAACAAAAAAAACAACAAATTTGAACTGCAATCCTTAGAGTAGACATCGATAAAAAACAGTTCAAAAAATGTGTTAAAATACACTTCCAAAAGGAGGTGTATTTTTATGGCTTCAAAAGGCCAAATATTTAAAAAATATTCCTTGGAAGAAAAAGAATATAGCATAATCTAATAATACTATTAGATTATGGAAATACAAATTAAGAAAAAGAGAAAAATAATTTTCTCTTTTTTTTTAATTGAAATCTAAACCACACCACATGATATAAGTTTTTTAACAAATATAAAAATAATAGTCAATTTATACCTTTATTTGCTATTTATTTTCAATAATAAGAAGTACTTATTTAATCATTGATAAAAAAATGGATATATTATTATAATTTTAGTCATGCAAAAAAACTTATTACTCTAATTCTATTTCGTATGAACTTTTAAAGCCAAATATTTTCCTTGGCATTGAATTTATATGAAATGCTATATCATCTAAATATATTTGTGGTGTTATTTTAAATGATGTTCCCTTGGGTAAATATCTTCTTACTAATGTAAATATGGCTCACATTTATATAGTTTTACTCCCTATCTTTTTGCTATCTATCTCATTGATAATTGTTGCTTCAACAAAATATCAATTTCTACTTTCTTTTTTCTGTTAATCGTTTATAATTCATTTATGAGCTCTCCTTGCTGGGTTGGGCCCTTTTATTATATCAAAAAAAACACCTTTATGGAGCTGTTCATTTTTCAATTTAAGAAATGGCCTAATCAATTTAGACCATTTTTAATTTGCCAACTTTTCTAAAATATTTAAATTTTCTCCCATAAACTCTATTCCATAATTTTTTCTTAATAATTCAAATTTTGAAATAAATTCCATACTATCTATTAAAAATAAATCCAAATATGATATTAAAATATCTCGCCAATAGATTATTTTATTCTGTATCAAATAATGAATAATATTCAACATATTTTTCTCGTTTAATTTTATTAAAATATGAGTTGAATAAATTTCCATTACTTGCTGTAACTCTTCCTCATCTAAAAACTTTTCTAAGACAAACATAATTTTATATTTTCTTTCTTTTCTATTCGCACTAATTCTTTTAAATCAATATGATACTTCTTTTTCAAAACGCTTGATGAATAATTAAAGATAGGATTTAATTTACCATTGATAATAATTGAAATATTTTGTTCATTTAAATAATGAATCAAAGCTTTTAATTGCAATATGGATTTTTTTAAAAGAGATATTGTAATAAATTGCTCTATTCCAATCGTCTCACAAAATTCAATCACATCTTGAATATGCTTAGCATTTAAGATCCACAAACTAGAGGTAAGCAAATGTTGATAAATTGGATTCCCCCAATATGGCAATCTCAAAATGGATTGTATTTTATCTACATTACTATTCCATATACTTGAAGTTAATAAATCTCGAAAAATATATTTTCCTTGTTCATCTTTTTCATCCCAATAAGGTAAATCTAAAATTTCTAACATTTTAATAAAACTTCTTTTGGCCAATCTTTTATTATTTAAAGATTCCAACCCTTTATCTTTTAATATCTTTTGAAATAAAACATATTCATCCGGATAGATTACCTCGCCCCTTTTTTTTCGAATTACTATAACAAAAATATATTACATTTTCAATAAAAAAAAGATTCTACTTTTTAGAATCTTTTTCATTTTCAATATTTTTTTTCGGCGGAGGCAAAGTTTCTTTATGAGACAAATTAAGTCTGCCACGATTATCATATCCCATTGATTTTACTTTTAACTCATCACCTACTTTAACAACATCCTTCATGTTATCAACTCTCTTATAATTCATTTGAGAAATATGAACCAACCCCTCACACCCTGGCCAAAGTTCCACAAAGCATCCAAATTCCTCAACTTTTGTAACTTTTCCAAGATAAATTGCACCAAATTCAACTTCTCGAACAACATTTAAAATTCGTTCTTTCGTTCTCCGAATAATTTCTTGATCGGTATGATAAATAATTACTCGTCCATCATCTTCTAAATCTACTTTTACAGCATCTTTATCATTTACAGTACGAACATTACTTTCTTCCAAAATAATTTTAGTAATCATTTCACCGCCTCGACCAATCACATCTTTAATTTTATCAGGATTAATTTGAAACGTTTCAATTTTTGGAGCATAAGGACTTAAAGTTGTTCGAGGTGTTCCAATCACTGTTTCCATCATATCTAATATTTCGAAACGAGCTTTTTTTGCTTGAGAAAGCGCTTCTTTTAAGATTTTATCTGTTACACCTTTAATTTTAATATCCATTTGTAAAGCCGTAATTCCATTTTTGGTTCCCGCAACTTTAAAATCCATATCTCCCATATGATCTTCTAAGCCTTGAATGTCAGTTAAAATTGTATATTTTTTGCCATCATCACTAGTAATAAGTCCCATTGCAATCCCAGCTACTGGAGCTTTAATAGGAACTCCTGCTGCCATCAAAGAAAGACAGCCTGCACAAATTGTTGCTTGACTACTACTTCCATTACTTTCTAAAATTTCACTTACTACACGTACAGTATATGGAAACTCTTCTTCACTTGGCATAACCTGTGCCAAAGCTCGTTCTCCAAGTGCTCCATGTCCAATCTCTCTTCTTCCTGGTGCACCATAACGTCCCGTTTCTCCAACCGAAAAAGGTGGAAAATTATAATGCAACATAAAACGTTTCGAATCTTCAATTCCAAGGCCATCCAAAATTTGATGTTCGCCAATCGCGCCTAATGTCGTTGTAGCTAAACTTTGAGTTTGCCCTCTTGTAAACAAAGCTGAACCATGAGTTCGCGGTAATAAATCAATACAGGCAGATAACGGACGAATTTCATCCATTTTTCTTCCATCTGGGCGAATCTTTTTATAAGTAATCAAGTATCTAACTTGACGAGCTTCTATTTGATTCAAAATATTACCAATCTCTTTTAATATTTCATCCAAATGCTCTACATCTTGATAAACTTCTTGAAAATGTTTAAAAGTTTTTTCTTTTACCTCATCTATTGCTTGATAACTTTCTAACTTTCCTTTTACTTGAATAGCTTTTAACATATCTTCTTTAGCATAAGAAGTAACTGCACTAACCAAATCTTGATCTTGAACTTTTAGAGGAACTTCTATTTTAGAAACACCCGCATCTTTAATAATATCCTCTTGAAAAGCACACAGTTTTTGAATCGCTTGATGGCCAAACAAAATACCTTCTAGCATTTCTTTTTCACTTAATTCACTGGCTCCTGCCTCAACCATACAAATGGCCTCTTTTGTTCCTGCCACCGTTAAATTCAAAGAACTTTGTTCCAATTGTTCCACACTAGGATTAATCAAATACTCTTTTCCAATTTTACCAACTACTACACCACTTACAGGTATTTCAAATGGAATATCACTTAAACCTAAACATAAAGAAGAACCAAATAAAGCAGCCATTACTGGCGAATTATCTTGATCAACTGACAATACTGTATTAATAACTTGAATTTCACTACGAATATTTTCATCAAACATCGGCCGAATAGGACGATCAATAATTCGAGCTGCTAATGTAGCTTCATCAGTAGGTCGTCCTTCTCGTTTAATAAAACCGCCAGGTATTTTTCCTACCGAATACAATTTTTCTTGATAATGAATTTGAAGTGGAAAGAAATCTTGTGTTACTGTACCACCCATAACGCAAACCGATAATACGACCGTATCTCCATAACGAACTAATACCGCCCCATTTGTTTGCTTCGCTAATTCCCCTACTTCAACTACTAAGTTTCGTCCTAAAAAATCCATTTGATATACTTTTTTCATATATGCCTCCATCATTCAAAAAAAGCACTTAACAACTTAAGCGCCCTATTTTCTAATATTTAATTTCTTAATAATCTCACGATAAGCTACAACATCGTTTTCTTTCAAATAATCTAAAAGTTTTCTTCTTCTTCCAACCTTCATTTGTAATCCTCTTTTAGAATGAAAATCATGAATATGAATTTTTAAATGTTCTGTTAAATTATTAATATCATGTGTTAAAATAGCAATTTGTACTTCTGCACTTCCACAATCCTTATCATTTTTTTGAAATTCTTTAATTAATTTTGTTTTTTCTTCTTTTGTCATAAAAATCCTCCTTATTTTCTCAATCGGTTTAAACTGGATATTAGAAAAGAGGGTTCTAAATATCAAGAATAAACTTCTTTCTTATAAAGTATATTACAACTTGCCAATATTTTCAACTATTTTTAATGAATCATATTTTGAAATTGCTCCATTGTAATGCTTTTATGAATAGGATATCTAGGAATCTTATATTTAGAATGATTTTGATTTGATTTTTGAGAGCCACCAATAAAAGCAAGTTGAAAGCCTATGTCTTTTAAAAGTTCTATAGTTAAATCATTATAGGCATAAAAAGGAAAACAAAATGCGGTTTTAGAACCAAGTAGTTCCACAGACTTTCGCAAATCTTCTAAAACTTGATCTTTCGTAGAACAAAGCATTTGAGCTCCTCTAGAAACACCGCGACACACTCCTTCCTTATGCATATCATATGTATGACTTTCAATATCCAAATGATCGGACTCATAATTTTCCATTGCCCACCACCCAGAAATCAAAAATAATGTAGCATGCATATCAAATTCTTCTAAAATTGGAATCAACTTATTTCCATTATGTTTCCCGGTTCCCATTGCTCCATCGTCAATTGTAATCAAAACGCTACGTGCAGGTAATTCTATTTCCCGATACATCCATGCTCGATACTCTTCCATTGTAAGCGTTTTATAATGATGCTGTTTCAAATAACTAAGCTGTTCTCGAAATTTCCGAATATCTAAACAATTGCTTTCATTACATCTCTCATTACGTTCTGCATCATAAAAGAAATGATAATTTAAAACAGCAATCGATGTAGCTTTCGCATCCATACTCGGTAATCCTCGAGTAGAAACTATCGGATCTTGCTTCAAAGCAACTTTTTCTCCAGCAATCATCTTCTTTACCTCATCTTTTGTCACTCGCTCGTTTAAAACATAACGGTTCATTTTCTGACGATTTCCCTCAATTTTCATCGATTCATTACTATCAATAAAAGAAAAAGAAAAGTCAGCTATCATTTGAAACTGATAATTTTTAGCTTCCATAATAGCTAATTCATTTTCCCTATCAGTCAAAAGTAAAACAGCTCCAGGTTTTAAACGAATTTCTTGCTTCAACCAGGCGAGATAAACAGAAGAATCTATAGAATATACCTTTTCTTCTGCAAATACATTTAAAAATTCTTTTAATATTTGAGAATTCATACAAGATACACTTTGACATTCCTTTTTCAGATTTGCAAAATGAAAAACCGAAACATAATCAGCTGCGACTGACTTTTCTTCCTGACTTTTCAAAGTTATTCCTTCTTTTAAAACTCCATAAATATCCTGAAAATAGGATACATAATAATATTGATCATCTTGATAAAGAATTGGTAAAGAGAAAGAAGAAGTTAATTCAAATTTTTTTTGACCGTCTTGATAAAACGCTAAAAATTCTTGTTCTATTTGTTCATTAAAAGGCACATAATAATGAGGAATCGTTTTTGGAAGATAAGAAAAAGTAGGCATTACATCCTTATAATAAACATAATAAGAAGAACCTTCAATCAAGAAATATTCTTGATCTGCACACTCAATAACCATATTAGAAAGAGGAAAAGACACAATAGAAGAACTTTTTCCTATTTTTTGATAAGAACCTTCTTGCCATTCATAAAAACTAGCATTTTCTCTTAATGATACATAAGAAGAATAATGAGATTGAATATCTAAAAGTTTTTCAGCTTCTAAGCGCTCTAATCTTTGAAAGTATAAAAAAATTCCTCCTAGCATAACGAGAAAAACAAATAAGAAAAAAATACAAAAAATCATAACCTTATGAGAACCTAATTTTTTCATAATATAAACTCTTTTCCCTTCTATTATAAAATAAAAAGCACAAAAAAAGAAGATTATCCTTCTTGAAAATATTTTTGCAACCGTTCTAATTTCGCCAAATTATTTTTTAACGCATAATAATCAGGAACTACACGATCTTGTTTTTTTAAACCAATTAAAATCAGATCATACTTTTTAAAATTTAAAAGACAAACACGTTCATATCCTCTTTGTTTAAATCGAGCTAATTCTTCCTTATCTAAATCATACTTTTCAATATAATATTTTGACTGTGCATCTAAAGCAATCTCTTTTCCTACATAAATTGAAAACAAATTTTTCTTTCGCTCTTTCATTGTTGCCCGAACCGTTATAGAAGTAATAAGAGGAATTGATAAAGAAATTTGCTTTTGTAATGGATTTAAAAAATTTGTATTCCAAAATCCATATTCTTTGGTTGTGGCATGACTTCCCACTCCATAAACAAATGATAATTCCATCTCATCACCTCTTTAAATGACTGTTATTGTATTAAAAAAATCAAAAATTGTCAAACACCAAAAGAGGTTTATAACGATCTAAATGTTTTTGATAAAGTGCAATTTCTCTATTTTGATGTAAAAGTAGAACATAAGTAGAATCGAAAGGAAGATAAAGTTCATTTCGATGATAAATGACATTTAATTCCTCTTTTGTTACTTCATAAGCTTCATATTCTAAAAACGAATGAAAATCTTGTAAGCAAAAATGATTTTCTTTCACATTGTCTATTGAAATAGCTTCCGTAAGCAAAAAATTACCCTGCCTAAATCTCACTAGATCTTTCATTACCCCCAAAACCCCCAATTGATTACAAATATCCCGTATTAAACTACGAATATAAGTACCTTTTGAGACCACACATCGAAGAGTTACCTCATTAGTATGATACTCCAATAATTCTAACTCTTTGATTTCAATTTGCTGCATTGGTAGAGAAACGTTTTCCTGATTTCTCGCATATTCATACAATCTTTTTCCTGCCACTTTCTTCGCCGAATAAAGTGGCACCTCTTGCATTTGCACTCCTAAAAATTGTGGTAATACCAGTAAAATATCTTCTTTTAAAGGAAAAATTTGATTATGCGCTAAAACAGTACCTGTAATATCTAATGTATCTGTAAGAATTCCAAATTGAATCGTAGCAATATATTCTTTTTGATGATTCGTAATATGATTAACCAATTTCGTATAATCACCTACACAAAGAACTAAAACTCCCGTCGCAAGTGGATCCAAAGTTCCTGAATGCCCAACTTTTTTTGTATGCAAACACTTTGAAACCAAATTTACAACATCCCGGCTCGTCCAATTCTTAGGCTTATCTATAACTAACAAACCATGCATATAATCACTTCCTTAAATAGAAAAAGAAGATTATTCCTCTTCCTTTTCATGAATATCTGCTAATATTTTTTCAATCCGATTTCCATATTGAATCGATTTGTCATAAACAAATTTTAATTCAGGCGTTTTTCGTAAATCCATTTGTTCTGCTACAAATTTACGAATAAAATCACTTGCTTCATTCATTTCCTTTTCCAAATTTTCTGGTTCCATTTCAATTAAACTAGTAAAATAAACTTTAGCAAACGATAAATCATTCGCAACTTCACTCCCCGTAATGGTAATAGATTTTAACAATTCATCCGTCGACTCTTCTAATAAAATATTAGCAATCGTTTTATTTAATTCTGATTCAATTCGTTTTAATTTAATTTGATTCAAATCCGTTTCACCTCTACCATCTCATATGCTTCTAAGGTATCTCGTTCTTTTATATCACTATAATTTTCCAACGTAACTCCACATTCAAATCCTTTTTTTACTTCTTTTACAGTATCTTTTTCTCGTTGAACACTCGCAATTTTTCCATCATGAATGATAATACCATCTCGAATCACACGGACACAGGCACCATTTTTCATAACCCCATCTGTCACATAACATCCAGCAATTTTTCCTACTTTACTAAACGTAAAAATTTTACGAATTTCACAAGTTCCTAACACTTTTTCTTCATATTCTGGATCAAGCATTCCTTTCATAGCAAGTTCCATTTCCTCTACTGCTTTATAAATAATCGTATATAAACGGATATCGACACTATATTCTTTAGCTACTTCTTTTGTAATAGCAGAAGGGCTTACATTAAAACCAATTACAATCGCATTCGAAGCATTTGCAAGAACAATATCACTTTCAGTAATCGTTCCAATACCACTTCGAATCACTTGAACCCGAACTCCCTCTACTTCAATTTTCTCAAGCGCATTTTTAACAGCTTCTTCAGATCCCCGTACATCCGCTTTTAAAACAACATTAATTTCTTTTTGACCAGCATTAATCTTAGCAAATAAATCATCTAATGAAACAATTTCCTTGCGACCCAAATTCATTTTTTTCTGTTCACTACGTCTAGCCGCAATTTTTTTTGCCTCACTCTCCGTTTCAAAAGCCATAAACTTATCACCAGCACTTGGATTATCACTGATACCTGTAATTTCAACTGGTGTGGAAGGTCCCGCTTCTACAATAGATTCTCCCATATCATTTTTCATCGTTCTAACTTTTCCAAAAAAAGTTCCTACTACGATCGGATCTCCTAAACGTAACGTTCCATTTTGAATTAATAAAGAAGCAACTCCTCCAATATTTTTATCTAATTTACTTTCAATTACAGTTCCCACCGCATAACGATTTGGATTAGCTTGATAATTATTTACTTCACTAATTGTCGTAATAGTTTCCAACAACAGATCAATACCTTCACCCGTTAAAGCGCTAATCGGAACAAAAGGATACTCTCCTCCCCAAGCTTCTGGTGTAATACCATTTTCACTCATTTCTTGCATAATACGTTCAATATTTGCTTCTGGTTTATCAATTTTATTAACTGCTACTATAATTGGAACCTTCGCTGATAAAGCATGATCAATTGCTTCTTTCGTTTGAGGCATAACACCATCATCTGCTGCTACAATAATAATAACAATATCGGTTACACTAGCACCACGCGCCCGCATCTCAGTAAAAGCTGCATGTCCTGGAGTATCAATAAATGTAATTTTCCCAGTATCATGAGTTACTTGATAAGCACCAATATGCTGTGTAATGCCCCCAAACTCGCCTTCCACGACTTTACTCTTTCTAATATAATCTAATAATGAAGTTTTACCATGATCAACATGTCCCATAATGGTAACAACAGCTGGACGTAACATCAAATCTTCTTCTTTATCGTGAATTTCATATTCTTCAAAATTTGCAACATTTTGAGTTTCTTCTCGTTTTAATGTTTTACCATAATCCATTGCTATAATTTCAGCATTTTCAAAATCAATTCCCTGATTTAAAGAAACCATTAGCCCTAAACTCATTAACTTTTTAATAATATCTGTTCCACTAATTCCTAAAACTTCTGCTAAAGATGCAACTGTCATATCTGTTTGATATAAAACAACATTCTCATCTGCTTCATTGGTTTTCAACTTTTCTTTATGCTTGTACATGGCTTTTCGCTTATTAAAATATTCTTCTTTACTCGTTTGAATTTCGCTTCTTTTTTTCAGTTTCTGCTTTTTAGTATGATCACTAATATGTTGTAAATTACTAGATTCAATAATGTCTTCAACTACTTCATCAATATTTTCTTCCTCTTCAATTGTTGTATCATGATCTGTACTAATTAAATTAATTGCAAAATCTAAATTAATAACATCATCATCACTTAAAAAATCTTCTGCCCCCCTTACATCTATTCCTAAACTCTCACATTTCTTTAAAATTTCTGCTACGGATAAACTCACACTCTCTGCATATTCTCGAACGTTCATTTGTTTCCTCACTTTCTATTATTAACTTGATTCTTTAACTCCTCATAAATCATCTCTGGCACTTCTATGTCTAATGCACGATCTAATACTTTTGACTTTTGGGCTTTTAAAATAACATCCAAGTCCAATTTTAAATAAGCACCTTTACCATTCATTTTTCCAGTTGGATCCAAAAGCACTTCTTTTTCTGGCGTCCGAACGACTCGAATCAAATCTCTTTTTTCACACTTTTCTTTTGTTACCACACAAGTACGCATGGGTATTTTTTTTACTTTCATAAGTCCTCCTTATGCTTGATTTCCTTCTTTCGTAACTTGCTCTAACGTTTTTACTTCAATCTTATATTTCGTAAGTCGACTGGCAAGTTTAATATTACTTCCTTTTTTTCCAATAGCTAAAGAAAGTTCATTTTCAGGAACAATTGCTAAAGCTTCTTTTTTCATCGGATCTAAAATATTCACAATAACTCCTTTAGCAGGTGATAACGCTTCTGCCACAAAAGCACTAGGATCTTCTTGATATAAAATTAAATCTACTTTTTCTCCATTTAAATCTTTCAAAATACTCCCAATTCGGGAACCTCGTTCTCCGATACAAGCCCCCTTTGGATCCACCTTTTCATTTCTTGAAAAAACAGCTACCTTACTACGAATCCCTGCTTCTCTTGCTACTGCATATAATTCAATCGTTCCATCTACTAATTCTGGAATATTTTGTTCGAAAAGCCGTTTTACAAATCCATAATGTTTTCTAGAACACAAAATAAACGGTCCCTTTGTTGTTTCTTCTACTTTTGTAATATAAACTTTAATACTAGTTCCCATAGTTAAAGTTTCTCCTGGAATCATTTCCGTTTTCGGTAAAATACCTCTCGTTCTACCTAAATCAACATAATAGTTACGAGAATCTTCCATCGCTAACATCCCAACCATCATTTCTCCAGTTTTTCCTTCAAATTCTGCCATAATACTATTCCGCTCTGCTTCACGAATCTTTTGCGTTAAAACTTGTTTAGCTGTTCCCGCAGCAACTCTTCCAAAATCTTTCGGCGTAACTTCTTTTTCTATTGTTTCTCCAATTTCAATATCACTCACAATATCTCTTGCATCATCTAATGTAATTTGAGCATCCAAATTAATTTCAGGAGGAATTTTTACAATATTTCCTTCTTCGTCTTCCTCTTCACGTCCAAAATCCAATTCGGGAACAACTACATAATAAGAAAAAACTTTAATATCACCAGTATTGGGATTAATCACAACCTTTGCATTAGTTTTTGAATCAAAATTTTTCTTATAAGCCGTCAATAAAGCTTGTTCCATTCCTTCTAATACGACTTGCTTACTAATATTTTTTTCTTCCACAATAAAATCTAGTGCTCTTAAAAATTCTTTTCCATTCATTGTTCTCTCTCCTTACTTAATACATCTAAAATATAAGAATCTTCAAATAAATCTAAATCATCCAAAATAGGATTAATCAAATTAGTCGCCATGACAATGCTATCTAAATCAATCCCAGAAACTCGATCCAATACAATTCTTAAAAAATAATATTTACCTTCTTTTTCATAAGATATAGAATCAATTACCATTTCTTTTTCTTGTAAAATAGGCATTAACACTTCTTCTAACTTTTTTATTCTACCGTCCATATCGATATAATCACCTCTACAATAATAAAAGTGGGAATTCCTGCCCACTTAAATCTGTTAAATAAATTATAACATACTGCTTTTTAAAATAGCAAGTTTTTTATGTTCGAAGCACAAATGGTGCTTCTAGACTTCCATCCCCACTAGAAACTTTCACGCTAGTTTTTAAATATAAAGTTGGTCGTACTTCATATCTCCACATCGAGGTTCCAAATTTAACGGAGCCAGATGAATTAATATATACTATATAATGACTATTGTCTCCCGTTGGATAACCATGCATTGTCATCTGAGAATAATTTTTATACATCCAATTATTTTGAAAACATTCTTTATTCTCATCATTTTCCCAATAAAGAGCATCTGCTTCCAAACAAGCCATCCGATTTTTTAATCCTCCACCCTTGGTGGCATATGTATAATCACTTGCACTCATAAGTCCTATCGGAGCTTTAAAACTTGTAACATGATCAAAAACAGCATTACATCGCTCTCCTACCATACAATTATGTACACTATTACTATGTTCATAATTATAAAGTTGTCTTGTAGAAGACTTCCCAGTCACCTGATAAAGAAAATTATGTACTGAACTAACGGGAATCGTCCATGTAACGGTATCAATAAGTTCCTTTGTATTTTTTAAAATACCATTTTCAGCAAATTCACAAAAAATAACAGAATTATTATCCCCATTTTTGCATTCTCCTAAAGTTCGATTATAGTAAGTATAATTTAAAAGCGTATTAATAGCTGCTACATTAAATTGAGAAACTCCATGACCTTGATTAATATCATTTGTAGTAGAATCATACACATAATAGCCAATACTATTATCACGAATTAACTTGATTCGTTGACCTTCTAGAGTATTTACAAGTCCAATTATTCGCCATCCCGCTGCTTCTTCATTAAATGTCACATAATTATTGGGATTAGAACCAACATAACGATATTCTGTCATTTTTAAATTCTTGATAATACTTTCATTCTCTGAAAAAGCAATTTCTGCATCTTCATGAAAAACTTCATATAAACCGTCTCCACTTGTTACTTTAGAAACATGAACTATATCCTCTAATAAAATTCGTTCTTTTTGAAATAGAATGTTACATTTCGTTCGATTATTTATTAAATTTGTAATTAAAGGCCCCCATTTATCATAATCCCATGAAGCCATAGCGACTTCCGTACAAACAACATCAACATTATAATTTCGTTCGGTTGGAGCTTTTAATAACATCGTTTTCTTACCATCTGTATCCATAAAATAATAAGACAAACTTATATCGTAATCTTGATTTGGTACTTGCCCCTTCATAACATTATATACTTGTTTTTCTTCATATACTGCATAAGTTCGATAAATAACAAGTAGCCCAGTAAGCAAAAAAATACTAAAAACGCAAACGAAAAGAATTTTAGATATTTTTTTATCATTATGAAATGATTTTAAATTCACAAAAAGCACATCCTTCTTTTTATCCTAACCAATTCAAAAATATATTCTTTATTTTATAATATAAATAAATAAAAAATCATTTTAAAAATATTATAAAGAAGAATGTAAACAAAAAACGATTGTTAAGAATCGTTTAACCCATAACTTGTCCACCATTATTGTGAATCACTTGCCCTGTGACATATGATGAATCATCCGAAGCTAAAAAAACAAAGGTAGGTGCAAGTTCATAAGGCATAGCACCTCTTGCCATCGCAGCATCGGCTCCTAATGAAGGAATTTTTTCTTTCACCCAACAAGCAGGTTGCAATGGTGTCCAAAAAAATCCTGGAGCAATGGCATTCACTCGAATATTTTTTAAGGCTAAATTTCGTGCTAAAGCTCTCGTAAAACCTACAATAGCACCCTTTGTAGTCACATAATCAATTAATTGCGGATCTCCATAAAAAGTTGTAACAGAAGTTAAATTAATAATCGAAGCCCCAGATTTCAAATGGGGCAACACCGCTTTTGTCAAATAAAACATTCCATAGACATTTACTTTCATCGTCCAATCAAATTGTTCATCACAAATATCGGTTAACTCATCTTGCTGATATTGAACTCCCGCATTATTGACAAGAATATCAATTTTTCCAAAATATTTTAACGTTTCCTTGACAATTCTTTGACAAAATTCTGGTTTAGAAATATCTCCCGCTAATAATAAACATTTTCCACCTAATTTTTCCAAATAAGCTTTTGTTTCATAAGCATCTTGATGCTCATTAAAATAAGGAATCACAACATGGGCTCCCTCTTTCACAAACAAAACTGCTGCTGCTCTTCCAAGCCCACTATCCCCTCCTGTTATAATCGCAACGCGATCCTTTAACTTACCACTTCCATGATAATCAGGATTATCAAAAATAGGCTGTGGAGTCATCAAATACTCAAAACCTGGTTGCATATCTTGCGATTGTTCATCTGCCATCTTTTGATATTTTTTCAATTGAATTCCACTCGTATCATCATAAAGATAAGCTTGATTCCCAAATTCATAATCAAAATTCATGCTTTCACCTCATGATAATATATGCCTATATAAAATAGACGTCCCTTATTTTACATATCCATTTTGAACTCGCTTGGTTTCACTAATTGCAATAAAAGCATCTGGATCGCATCGCCGAATCAATTTTTCTGCTTTCTTTAAAGTTTCCCCATTTACTTGTAAATATATCATCATTCGAGGATTCCCATCAAAATTGTTTTTTAATTCTAAAATAGAAGCCAAATACCCTTTTGCTTTTAATTCCTTTAAAATACGCTCATTATTTTCATCAACAACTGCTTGAATCATAAAAACTCCTTTTATGAAACGAGAAGAAATAAAACTGCCTATTAAAGTCCCTGAAGCAAAACCCAGTGAATATGATATAGGAATTAAAATATTCGAGACATCAATTCTTAAAGCTTCTCTTGCTACCACAAACCATAAAAATGTTTCAATAAAAGCAAGAAATGCACCAACAAACTTTTTATCATGTAATATCACATTTGCTCGCACCGTTCCAATTGAAACATCCAATATACGAGCTCCAAAAATTTTCAAACAAATAAAAAACAAGTCCATTTTTTTCACCTGTTTTTATCTTGTCCCAATTTTAAAAAATTATGAAAACAACCCCTAAAAAAACGAATACCAAAAGAACCATAATTACCAAAATCACAATTAATTTAGTCTGTAATTTTGCATTTTGCCGTTCATATTTGATTGGAGACATTCCATAACGCTCACTAAGTAAAACAGGACGCATTTTGCTTTTTTCTGTTTGAAGTTCCTTTTTCCAAGTAGAAATCTGACTTGCATCCAAAAAAGAACCACAAAATGGACAAATTGCTTGCTCGTTTCCAAGCGCATTTCCACAATTTTTGCAAGTCATATATACCACCTAAATACAGTATAACATGTATAATGATAATAGAAAAGAACATCCTAAAGATGTGATCATTATGTTCTATTTTAATACATTCATGATATTTTCCATTTTAGGTTGGTTATTCGAATGGATTCTTCATTTTATTTTAAAAAACGCAAAACAAAATATATTAATGGGACCTTGGATGCCAATTTATGGAATTGGATTACTCCTTACAGATTTTTTAAATACAACACTAAGTAAAAAATATCGAGGTAAGAAAAAAGTAATCTATTGTTTTCTTTATAGCCTTTTTCTCCTGACCATTTTAGAAGAAATCGGCGGCATCTTAATTCAATTCTTTTTTTCAACGTCCTATTGGAACTATGAGTCCATCCCCTTATCCATTGGACCATATATCAATATTTTAATCTCGATCATTTGGGCTCTCATGGCCATCATGTTAGAATACATAGTTTTTCCAATACTTTCACCATTTCTAAAAAAAATACCCCGTTGGGTATCTATAGCAATCGGAATCATATTTATCTTAGACAATTTCTTTGGATTCTTACGAAATCTAAAGCTCCACATCTTCAATAAAAGTCTTACTTTTATGAGGTTCATCTCGTAATAAATCCAAATAATCTTGTTGCCTTAACGCTTCATAAACCATAATAGCTACCGTATTTGATAAATTTAAAGCCCTGACCTTATCAGTCATCGGTAATCGAATACAATGATCCAAATGTGGCTTTAAAATTTCTCGCGGAATTCCTGTACTTTCTTTTCCAAAAATAAAATAAATATCTTCTAGAGAATTATGATAATCAAAACTAGTATGAGGCTTATGACCATAACGAGTTAAAAAATAATAAGTTCCCTGATTCTGTTCAAAAAATTCTTCAATATTTTCATAAACAGTATAATCACAATCTGCAACATAGTTTACTCCACTTCGTTTAATCGATTTTTCATCTAATTGAAATCCAAGCGGTTTAATTAAATGTAGCTTCGTGTGAGTTGCAACACAAGTACGCATAATATTACCTGTATTTCCTGGTATTTCGGGTTCAAACAACACAATATTGATCATAACATCTCCTATTTTTTAAATTCATACATATCCAAAACATGGGCAAAATCAGAAGCCTTTAACATTGCTTGATCTTCTCTCATAACAGTATGGATTAATCTTTGATTTTGGTAAAAAAGGATAGCAGGAACATGAGAAACATTCGCTTCCGGGAAAAGACGATTTACTTGACAAATTCGATCACAATCTGCTGTTACCATGTCTGTTAAATCAACATAATAAAAGAAATCAGCCAAATGAAAATCTGTTACAACTTGATAAATCTCTTTCTCCAGTTGATAGGTATCTTCATTCTCCCGATAATGGAAAAAGAAGAAAGCATTTCCTTTAGTACTCGCAAGAACATTTGCTACATTATCATAAGAAAGAATAGTCACATCTGTTTTTTCTTGTTTAAAATAACCCTTTAAATACATTTTTTCTTGATAATTTTTAAAAATTTGCAGCCCAAAAATCGTTCCTAAAACAATTACAATAAAGATAGCAAATGCTAACAAATAATTTTTATATTCCCCTACTTTTTTTCCCTCTATTTCGTTTAATAGAGGAACTTTCCTTTCCGGCTCTTTCAATTCTAAAGTTGGTGAAACAACTTCTTGTAAAACTTTTTTCTCTATTTTCTTTTTTGGTTCATTCTTGTTGGATACAGAAGTCACCTTTTTAGTTGAGATTTTTGAACTAGATTTTTTCGGTACAGTAGTCACTTTTTTAATTGTCACATTGGAACTAGATTTTTTGGTAGTTGAATTAGCGCTACCTTTTTTTGTTGTTTTAGAACTCGTTTTTTTTCGAGTAGAATTCTTTTTTTCTTCCGCCATATTTTCACTTTCCTTTCCGTCATTTTATCATAAAATAACTTTTTTTCATAGCAACTATTCTTCCATATTTTGAATTTCATGTTTTACAAATAAAATCAAATCCATATCCACTTGAATTCTAGGTAAAATAAGTAAAGCATCCTGAAGCTTTCTTTTCATAGATGAAGTTTGAATCACTTGAAAAACCTCTTCTTCTTGATAAACAAATTTGGGATTTTGTTGCACATATGATTTCATATAATCTTCTATCTTTTGCAAAACATATTCTTTATATAAATATTGATCTAGCTCTCGTATTCCAAAATAAGCATTAATGAAACAATGATAAGTTTCTTCAAAATTCACAATAACCACTCCAAAAGTATTATAACATAGGTAAACGCCTTTCCAAAGTAGGATAAATATCCATATACTAAAAAAGAAAGGGGTAAAAAAATGTTATTTAATAACAACGATTTTGATTTTTCTTTTTTTGAAATTCCCGGAAGCGAATTCCAATTAGAAATTGATCGCAATAAATTTGCAAATCCAAATCAAGGATTCCAAAAAGGAAATATGATGACAAATGAATATATTCCCTACCGTAACTTTAACGCAGTCAAATTAGTTCCCAAAAATGACCGAGAACAAAAAATGTTAAAAGTAATGGAATATGCCTTTGCCATCACCGATTTAAATTTATACTTAGATATTCATCCAGACGATATAGATGCCTATCGTTTATATCAAAGATATATTGAGGAAGGAAAAAAAGCACAACAAGACTATATCAATTCTTATGGACCACTTACCATCAGTAATGCAAATTTTAAAACCTATGAATGGGAAAATAATCCGTGGCCTTGGGATGATAAGGAAGGAGATATGTATGTTTAAATATATCAAACACACCAATTATCCAATTAACATTCAAAAAAAAGATGTGAAAATGGCAAAATATTTAATTACACAATTCGGTGGTCCAAATGGAGAACTAGCTGCTTCCATGCGTTACTTCTCACAAAAATTTAATATGCCAGATGAAAAAGGGAAAGCATTATTGAATGATATCGCTACGGAAGAATTAGGACATTGCGAAATGATTGCCACAATGGTTCATCAATTAACAAAAGACGCTACCATCGAAGAATTAGAAGCTTGTGGTCTAGGAAGCATGTTCACAGAACACGGAAAAGGAATTTATCCAACTGATTCAAATGGAGTTCCATTCACCGTAAGCTACTTCGCTGTTACTGGAGATGTCATCGCAGATATCCAAGAAGACATGGCTGCAGAACAAAAAGCAAGAGCTGTTTATGAAAACTTAATTGACTTAACCGATGATGAAGACTTAATCGGCCCACTCTTATGGCTCCGTCAACGAGAAGTCGTTCATTTTAACCGCTTCCAAGAACTATACAATCATTATAAAAAATTAGGATATTAAAAAGATAAGACCAAAACTTATCTTTTTTCAATGAATATTCGAATCAATTTTATGAAAGAAATAAATACTAAGATGATTTAATTTATCAAACACATACATAGAACAAATATATAATACAATAAATATTAATAATGTTTCCTCCGTTATAACCGATATATTAAAAAATTCATATTGAAAAATAGAACAATAAGTAAAACCAGCTAACAAAAAGAAAAATAAAGCCGTTCTTAAAAAATTAAATGGTCTACATATTCGATACAAGAAAATAAAGCCAGTTGTAGCAGTCAAGAAAACAGATAAAGTACTCGATAAAGCATAAGATAAATGAAACGTTTCCTTAAATGCTGTAATTAAAACAATATTAAATACCACCGTTAAAGCAACAGGCAAACTCTTGCTCACAATCTTTAAAAGAAAATTTCCCGTTACCAAATCATGATTCGGTTCTAATGCTAAAATAAAAGATGGAATCCCAATAGTAAATCCTGTAATCAAAGTTAATTGTATTGGTACAAAGAAATATTTTGCTGAAATCAAAATACTAAACAAAATCAGTAAAACAGTATAAATTGTTTTCACCAAAAGCAAAGAAGAGGAACGCTCAATATTATTAATAGTTCTTCTTCCTTCTGCAACTACTTTTGGAAGTGAATCAAAATTAGAATCCAATAGCACCAATTGACTAACATTCCTTGCCGATTCACTTCCACTTGCTAATGCAATCCCACAATCACTTGCTTTTAAAGCTAAGACATCATTCACACCATCCCCTGTCATAGCTACTGTATGGCCCATGCTTTGTAAATATTCAACTATCAATTTTTTTTGATGAGGAGCAACTCTTCCATAAACATCATAATCACATAGTACATCATAAAGTTCTTCATCACTTAAAGATGAAACATCAATCCCTGTCACATTCGACAAACCAACCTTAGATGCAATATTTAAAACGGTTTCTACATTATCGCCAGAAATAATCTTAACAGTTACACCTTGATCTTTAAAATATGTTATAGTGTCTTTTGCTTCCTTACGGATCACATCCTCAATTAAAAAATAAGCCAACAATTTTAAATTTTGCGGTTTTTCCATTAATTTTGGTGCAGAAGCTAGAACCAATACTCGATAATCTTGTTGATAAGTTTGTACTAGTTTTTTGATCTTTTCATCTTTTGGAAATAAGATTTCTGGAGCACCTAAATAAAATGCACCATGATCGACAAATTCCAGTGCCGAATATTTTCGAGAACTAGAAAATGGAATAAAACCACTTTGTTCCCAATCATTCTCCAAAGAATAACTTTCTCGAAATGCATTCATAGTAGCATTATAATCAATAGAATGAGAGGTAATGGCATTCATAATCTCTTCTACCATATCAGATTTAGTTTTTCCATACAAAAACATTTCTTTAACAGCCATTTTTCCTTCTGTCAATGTTCCCGTTTTATCAAGACAAATTACATCAACCCGAGCTAATGTCTCCATGGAATGCAACTGCTGTACCAAAACTTTATAACGACCAAGACGAATTACACTAACCGCCATTACAGAACTCGTAAGAAGTACTAATCCCTCTGGAATCATACCGATTAACGCAGCTACCGTAGCAAATATAGCACTAGTCACATCAAAATTAGTAGCATTCAACTGGCTAAAATACATTACAATACCAATGGGAATAATAAAAAAAGAAATAATTCGTAAAAGTTTTTCAAAAGAATCCATGATAACAGAATTAGCTTTTTTCATATATTTTGCACCAGAAGAAATAGTAGAAACATAATTATCCTTACCAATATGTTCTATTCGAGCTCTTGTAACTCCACTAACAATAAAGCTTCCACTTAAAATCAAATCTCCCTTTTTCTTTAAAATAGGATCAGATTCTCCCGTAATAAATGCTTCATTCACTTCCACATCGCCTTCTAAAAGAATTGCATCGCAAACCACTTGATTTCCACTTCGAAGTTCTATTACATCATCCAATACCACATCACAAATCGATAATTCACTTTTATTTCCATCCCGAATAACAGTCACTTTAGATTCCGATAATATAGCTAATCGATCAATAATTCGTTTCGAAATAATTTCTTCAACAATACTAATAATCGAATTCACAATAATAACGCCCATAAATAAACAATTCTTTAACCCTTGAAACAATTGACCACTAAAAATACTAGCACTTAAAACCGCTGCCCCTAAACAAATATTTAAAAAGTTAAAATAAGTAAAAAAATTAGAAGCAATAATCTGTTTGATAGACTTTGTCTTCGGCTGATCATCATAATTATTAAGTCCATCTAAAAAACGCTTTTCTACTTGTTCTTTCGAAAGACCATTTTGAACTTCTGGAAAAAAACGTTCTAGATTCATAAAATCACCTTCGAAACCATTATATCACTTGCTAAATTAGAATGAAATTACAATTTTGTAAGATTTTTTCCAAAAAAAACAACGTGAACGTCGTTTTTTTAATCTGCTACAACAAAAGGATCATTGGCAGTTCCAATTCCACTTGTAATCTTGACTTCAGGTCGAATATTGATGACTGCACGAATACCATGTGGATAAGAAACGGGATACCATACTGTAATACACCCCTCTGAATCCATATACATACCCTGAGCAGCTCCTGAATCATTATTAAACCAACTGGATGACATAGTCCAATAAGAATTAGTAGTAGAAACATAACTTAAACGATTTAAATAACTATCTGTTCCAGATGTAATTCCCGCATACATAAGTTCATCTGTAGTAATAAGGCCAATCGGATAAGTTAAGGCTCCATTTCCTTTTTCTTCACTTACTGTAAATTGATCTCCTTTTTGATGACACATCAAGGTTGGTTTTTTATCATAAACCAATCTCTGATACGGCTTATAATATGTTCTTTTAGTGACCGAAACACCATCACCACTTTGTAGTTCTCGATCATTACAAAAAATACTATCCGCTATTTTATCACTATACCCCTTTTCAACCATATTTTTTCGATACCAATTATCCAATATCGTTTTCATAGAACTATTTATTTCATTCTTACTCGCATTTTCATAAGTATCCATATTTTGTCCGTACATATAACCTATATATCCAGGTAAATTTGCGGGATTATTATAGGCATTTTTTTGCTTATTTATAAATAAATTTTGACCTTCTGCATCAGGAGTCTCTCCTGCATATAAAAGTCTTACACTTCCATCCCCATTTAAACGAATGATTCGCCAGTAAAATCCTGCAAATTTGACATAATTATTATTCACACTTCCCCGATAATAAAAACTCTCTCCATTATCATCCATTGCCATATATAAACCTTTATCTGATTTATCACTTTCTTTCTCCAACTGTGTATAATTTTTTCCTTGTATTCTATATTCAATCAATTGAAATTTAGTTCCAGATGGGCCTGTCTGTTCCAAATCCTTCGCTATCACACCAGATACTTTAACGATAGAAGAACAATTTTGATAATCTTGATATACTGTTAACCAATCATTGGCACTAATATCGGTCCCTCCACCACAATAATAATAATCTTTCGTATCAAAATCCGTAATCGTCCTGGGATCTGCTAAAAAAGAATCGATTAAATGATAACGTCCAGTTTCTCTATTAAAACCATAACTATGCGAAAAGCGTAAATAACTTTTTTCTATTTTATCAAAGCCATTATACTCTCCAACTTTATCTGGATGAGGCATAGTAGGACGTGGAGTCCAAGTTGCAATTCCATGAGCTTCTTGCCATTCTACAGTAGGAGCTGGCTTACTAAAATCAGGAGCTTGCTTCGTTTTTATTTTTCCTTTAGCATGCTCCACACTAGTCGATTGATATTCATTCACAAGCATTGCTTCTGCTAAAGTATCAAATCCCTGCTCCACTGGACTATATGTACTTGGTCTTCCAATTACTGCAATCTTAGCTTGAAAGATTTTATTCATAGCATCCATATCCTCAGGTCCTACGTCTTCATCCATCCATATTCTTAAATTAAAGGTCTCACTATCATTTGGTGATAATGATCCACTTTGTAATAACCGGCTTTCTTGATAGCCTTCTAACGTTTCTAATAAATCATATTGATCAAAAGTTCTCACTGCATTTCGATCTAATACAACTGCTACATATTTGGAATTTAACGTACTAGTTAATAACGTATTTAAAGTTATATCAAATGATGCAAAAATACTACAAGTATTTGTAATAGTAAATGTATAGGGTGTTAAATTTAGACCTTCTGTCGTTAATATTGGATGATCTTTCGCTAACTCAATTCCTTTATTATCACTTTGCAAAGCTAGAGAAAAACATCCACTAAGAACTTGATTCATTCCTTCTTGTGATTTGGTCACATACCAATAAGCATAACTTATTCCAAGAATCAAAACCAAAACAAAACTAATAACAATACCAATCATCCATTTTTTCTTTTGCATATTACGACTCCTTAAAAATAAATAATTTTTCTCTATTTTTTTCATTATAACATATCTACAAATGATATACAAAAAAAAGCAAAAAAATTGCTTTTAAATTGTTAATATTTTAAGGAATTACAAACGGATCATTTGCAGTTCCAATTCCACTTGTAATCTTAACTTCCGGTCGAATATTAATAACTGCACGTACTCCATAACCAAATACAACGTAATCAAAACCAAATTGACCAGATTCATGAAAATCAATTCCCATCGCAGCACTGGCCCCATTGTTAAACAAACCTGGAGACATCGTCCAATATCGAAAAGAAGAAAAGACATAACTTAACTTATTTAAATATCCCTCTACCATTCCCGCATACATTAATTCATCTGATGTAATAAGTCCAATTGGATACGTTAATGCTCCATTTCCTTTTTCTTCACTTACTGTAAAACGATCATTTCGCTGTGAACAAAAATAAGTAGGATTTTTTTCTGTAATCATCCGATTATGTGTTTGATAATAAGTTGGCAGATTAGTACTGTATCCATCTCCACTATAAATTTCACGATCATTACAAAAAATACTATCGGCTATTTTATCATGATATCCTTTTTCAAAAATATTTTGTTGATACCATTGATCTAATATTGTTTTAATCGTGCTATCTTGCTCATTTTTACTCGCATTCTCATATGTATCTAAATTATTTCCATACATATATCCTACATATCCTGGCAAATCCTTATTCCAATTAAAATGAGAAGCCTGATTCTGAATAGATAAATATAAACCACTAGCATCAGGAGTCTCTCCCGCATATAAAAGTCTTACACTTCCATCCCCATTTAAACGAATGATTCGCCAGTAAAATCCTGCAAATTTGACATAATTATTACTAACACTTCCACGATAATAATAACTTTCACCATTATCATCTAAAGTCAGATATAAGCCCTTATCAGATTTATCACTTACAACTTCTTGCTGATAATATTTGTAAGAACTTAAATTATAACGAATCATTTGAAATACTTTTCCAGATGGTCCAGTCTCAAAAGCCTCCTCTTTCGAAGTACTTGATATACGATAAAGTTCTGAACAATTTGTCGTAACTTGATAAGAATCCACCCGATCATCTACACTAATACTAGTTCCTGCATAACAAAAATAGTAATTTTTCGTATCATAATCCGTAATCGCTGTAGGATCGACTAAAAAGGGATCTATTAAATCATATTTTCCTGTTTCTGCATTAAAATTATAATGATTGGAAACACGTAAATAACTTTTTTCAATATTATCAAAACCATCATATTCTCCAACTTTTTCTGGATGAGGCATCGTAATGGTAAGAAGTGTTATATTTTCCTCTTGTTTTTCTTTCCAATCGATAATCGGAGCTGTTTTACTAAAATCAGGTGCTTGTTTAGTTTCTATTTTTTCTTTCGCATGCTCCATATTGGCCGATTGATATTCATTCACAAGCATAGCTTCTGCTAAAGTATCAAAACCTAATGCCACTGGACTATACGTACTTGGTCTTGCAATTACTGCAATCTTAGCTTGAAAGATTTTATCCATAGCTTCGGCATCTTTAGGTCCAACATTTTCGTCCATCCATATTCTTAAATGAAACGTTTCACTATCATTAGGAGATAATGAACTACTTTGCAACAATCGACTCTCTTGATACCCTTCTAATGTATCTAACAAATCATATTGTTCAAACGTCTTTACTGCATTCCGATCTAAGACAACTGCTACGTATTTAGAATCTAATGTACTAGTTAATAAAGTATTCAAAGTAATATCAAAAGAAGCAAAAACGCTACAAGTATTTGTAATCGTGAACGTGTATGGCGTTAAATTAAGGCCATCGGTTGTCAACAGAGGAAACTCTTGATCTAACATAATGCCTTTACTCTCATTTTGGAAAGTTAAAGAAAAACATCCACTTGTTATTTGATTCATTTCCTTCTGAAATTCGTTTTTTTGCCATAAAGCATAACTTATCCCAAAAGCAAAAAACATCGCACAACAAATGACAATACCTATAACCCATTTTTTCTTTTGCATCTCATAACTCCTTAAAAAAATACTCTTTTCTATTTTCTAATTAAATTATAACATATCTGCAAATGATAAACAAAAAAAGCATTATAAAAACGCTTTTCCATTTTAAAAAAGATTTAAACAGAAGAAACTTTCTTTTTTTCATGAAAGAAAAAAGGAAAACAAAAACGAAGAAGCATTACCCATGGCATACAGATTACTTCAATAAAACAAAATATAAAACCAGCTACTAAAGTAGAAACTTGCAAGGAAATACCTAAGGATTTTACCTGTGTTAAAAAGGTAAAAAATGATAATACGGCAAGCAAAAAGAAATAACTTCCAAGAAAAGAAAAGAAAATGGGCCAAGAAAATAAATGATAAATTAAACCAAAGATTCCAATCAAAACACTACAAAGAAAGAAAATAGGCATAAATCGTTCATAAAGATAATAATAAATGGAAAATACTAAATTTTTAAATTTGGAATTCGATATCTTTTTATGTTTTTTAAAACACCGAACAAAGCCCAAACGATATTTCTTTTCCTGACGAATAAAGCCATTCATAGTAGAAGGAACTTTCCAAAAACAAATTGCATCATATACATTTCGTTTTGCAATTTTTTCTCCTTTTTGAATCATATATGTTTCTATTTTTCGCGCTAATTCAAAATTTTCTCCTATACTTCCTTTATCAAATCCTCTAACTTTCATAACAAGACTTTTTTGAAACAAATGAAATGTTGGTATACCCAATTGTTCAATATTAGTAATGGACTTTCTTTCATAATAAAATAATTGTAACCACTCATAAAAAGTTCTAAAATAAAGTGCTTCTTCTTCATCTTGATACCCAATTTGTGTAACTCCAGAACACATAACGATATGTTCATTCTCTAAAATAGGTCGAGCTAAATTAGAAAGAGAATCTTTCGAAAGTCGTTGATTTACCTTAAGACAAGTAACATAGGGATAAGTTGAAATATTAATTCCCGCATGATAAGCATCAGCCATTCCTCCATGTTCCTTCTTTAATAACATAATCTTAATAGGTAAACTACTTGATTCATAAATCTCTACAACTTCTTTACTTTTTAAAATCTTACGAATCGGTCGCTCAATTTTTTTTAAATGAAATTGATGAACTAATTTAGAAATGGTTTGATCGGTAGACCCATCATCTACAATAATAATTTCATACAATTTATAATTTAAATGACAAAGTGATTCGATGGAAGAAACCAGTCCATTGACCTCATTATAAGTAGCAACAATGATGGAAATAGGGACAAAATACTCATGAGAAAGACGATTTTGAAAAAGTAAATGTTTCTGATGACGTTTGATTTTAAAATAAAAATGAAAATAAGAACAAAATACCCAAATGGAATAAACAACAAAATAAAGGAAAACACCCCAAAAAAGCCAGAAAAAAATGGATATTATTTTTTCATTTTGAATCATAGATTCTCCTCCTTCCGATTTTTAGCATCCTGCCACATATAATAAAACATTTCTTGACCATAAGGATCATGTAAAGCTTTTACATGATCAAAATCTTCTTGTGTCAAATCCATTTTAGAAAGAGACAATGCTGCATTCTTTCTTACATACCAATTTCGATCACAAAGAGAATCAATTAACACGGAACGAACCTTTTTTTCATCATAACGTGATAAAGCAAAAGCGCTAACTAAACGATATTCATAACGGCTTTCATCTGTATCTTTCATAATTTTTAATAAATCATCTTTTACATATTTATAACGAAAAGTAGCAAAGTAACGAATCATCGAAAGAATGACTTCTTTATGATATTTACCTTGTTTAAACTTTTGATAAATAACTTCTATACAATCCACTTTTTGAAACCGAAAATAATTCATGATACCTAACTGAATTAAATCATGAAACGAGTCAAATTCTGTTAATAAAGATTGAACTAATAGGTTCTGATCTCCTTGAAATTCTCCTAAATCATCAGCCAAAAGTTTCGGACTATAATACAGATTACGAGTACTAATTTTTTTTAATGAATTGATGATCTGACTTACAATTCCCTTATGATAAAAAAATAACATAGCATTTTCTCGACAATAGACCGAAGTATCATAAACAAAATGCATCATAGCATACTCAATACAATTATCATCCTGTTGCATAACTTCTGGAAAAATAGACAAAAAATGAGTAAAATAAGCTTTATGCATCGAACTTTTCTCACGATACAGATTTGCCAATTCTGGAAAAATCTCTGAAATTTGATTACAATAAGATGCCACTAAACCACTATTTTTCTTCTGAAATTCAACTAAAACATCTTCAAACAATAACAAATGATTGACATGAAACAATTGCCGCTTTAAAAGAGATAAATGATGAGTAGAAACTCCTTTTTTTCGATTTAACCGTTGGAGTTCTTCTCCTACAATCATTTTATAAAAATACTTTTCTTTTCGCTTCCAAACAGAACGAAATTTCGTTTGAATACCTGCAAATAAATGAAATAAAATAAGAAAACACACTAACCCTATATAAAGAATAATGAATGACTCCATAAACTGCATTTTAAACACCCACCAAAAAATATATAATTTATTGTACCATCCATAGTTCAAATCTGCAATCAAAAGAAAAAAGGCATAAGCTCTTAAACTCCTATCGCATAGCCTTTTTTCTTCATAAAATATTTCCGAATAAAATCAACTGGAATAACGCTAAAAGACATCAACAAAACAAAAGCAAATTCAAAAGCCGTTAAACCATAAGTTCGAAATAAATCTCCACCATGATAGATTAAATAACATTGCACTGAACATATAAAAATAATAGTAATGACAAATACAATATTTTCTTTTAAATGCGCAAATAAATTTAATCGATGTGTCCTTGCATTAAAGGCATTACAAACTCCAATAAAAATAAATAATGCAAAATAAGCAGTCATCAAATATTTATAATTTTCTCCTGTTCGAATAATTTCTTTAAAAATAGGAGCTTTTAAAAAGAAAATACAAAGCAAAGCAGAATAAATTCCCGTAAAAATAATTTGACTGTACATATAAGTATTCATAATCGGTTCATTTTTCTTTTTGGGTGGTTCCTTCATCGTCTCTAAAAGTGCTGGTTCAAAAGAAAACGCTAATCCTGCAAAGGTGTCCATAATCATATTAATCCATAACATCTGAATAATCGTAATGGGAGTATTTACTCCAATAAATGGTCCTACAATTGATAAAAACAAAGCACACATATTGCAAGTTAATTGATAAATAATAAATTTTCGAATACTTTTAAAAATGGTTCGCCCATACAAAATTGCCGTACTAATTGATTCAATATTATCATCTAAGATTACGATATCACTTGCTTCTTTACTTACCTCGGTCCCACTTCCCATCGCAAATCCCACATTAGCTTTTTTTAAAGCTGGAGCATCATTTACTCCATCTCCTGTCATTCCAACAATTTGATCCATATTTTGTAAAATGCGTACCAGTCTACTCTTATCTTGAGGAAGAGCCCTCGCTACAACCCGAAGTCGAGGAATGAATGCTTCAATCTGTTCATCTGAAAATCCTTGCAACTCATTACTCGTCAAAACCAAATCAGATTTGGATTCTATAAGTCCACATTCTGTCGCTATAGCTCGTGCAGTATCTGGATGATCCCCTGTTATCATAATCATTTGAATTCCTGCAGAACGAATATGTTCAATCCCTAAACTTGCTTCTTCTCTTAATTCATCTCGAATACAAACTATTCCTAAGAAAACCAAATCCTGAAATGCCCCTTCAGTTAATCGATCTTTCATATATCCAAGTAACAATAACCGATTTCCTTGCTTCGTTAGCCGTGTTATTTCTTCTAAAATACCTTCTTTATGAGCAAAATATCGTTCTTCTCCTGACGCATTTAAATATCTTGTACAATGCGGTAATAACTTTTCAATCGCTCCTTTTAAATAAGTAATTGTTTTTCCCTTTTCTGAAACAGTAATTGCTGAATATTTATTTTTACTATCAAAAGGAATTCGATTTAATACTTCAACTGTCATTTCACTTGGATGAACAAAAGAAAGTAAACTACGATCAGTGGAATTTCCACCAATTACTTCTCCAGATTCACTATACATCGCATCATTATTCCATAAAATGGCATGATACACTTTTTCATAAAAAAGAGAATGTTGTTTCAAAGCATCTTCATTTCGATAAGTTTTTAAATTCGCATCAAATAAATTCGTTACTTCTAACTTTCCTTTCGTCAAAGTACCAGTTTTATCCGTTAATAAATAATTTAAACTACCCGTTGTCTCAATACCTACCATTCTTCTTACTAAAACATTCCGTTTTAGCATGCGTTTCATATTACTAGATAAAACTAAAGTAATCATCATGGGTAACCCTTCTGGAACTGCTACCACGATAATTGTAACACTAAGAGTTAACGCATAAATCAAATGATCCATTAATAAAGGAAAATTTTGTAACATCGCTAAAATTTTAGCACCATCAAATTCATTTTGAATAACAATAACCGAAAAAAGATAAGATAACGTCACAAAAAAAGCTCCAATATATCCAATCCGACTAATAACTTTAGCGAGACCTCTTAAACGCATTTTTAAGGGACTTTCTGGTTCACTTTCTTGAACTTCTTTAGCTAAATTACCATAAAAAGTTTGATCTCCTACTTTTGTAACCAACATGCGTCCCATTCCAGTCAAAACTACAGTTCCTCGATACACTTCATTTTTTTCATTTACTTTACTAGCAAAAGCCGCATACTTCATCGCCTCTTTACTTTCTCCATTTAAAGATGACTCATCTACTCCCATACTACCTTCAATTAAATATCCATCCGCTGGTATTTTATCCCCACTTACCAATAAGACTACATCACTTACCACAACCTCTGCAATCGGAATTTCCTTCACCACACCATCTCGCAAAACCTTAACCACAATCTGACTTGACTCCTCTTGCAAACGCTGAAAAGCTGCTTCACTTCCATATTCACTAATAGTCGAAATAAAGGTTGCTAAAAAAACCGCAATTAAAATTCCAACTGTCTCAAACCAATCAAAATCTCGAAACAAAAAAACAACTTTAATTCCTAAAGCAACCAACAATATTTTTATAATAGGATCTCCCAAAGATTCTAAAAGTAACTTCCAAAAACCATGCCCCTTTACTTGACTAATTTGATTGCTTCCATATTTTTTTCGTAATACAGCTACATCTTCTGTTTTAACACCTTTCTGGTTCATGAGTAATTGTCCTCCTAAAAAAATATATGAAGACAAAGCATTTTTAGCACCAAAAAAAAAGAAAGCTCTACGAACTTTCTTAAAAATTATACATGATAAATCTTTGCTTTTTTACGTGTTACAAAATAAAACACTCCAGCAATTCCAAGTCCTCCTAATACAACAAGATATGGAACTGCACTACCAGTAGTTGGATTTTCTGGAATACATTTTTTTTCATAATCTTCTTTAGAACATTCTACTCCATTTTCACAATAATATTTTCCGCCTTCTACCCGACAAGATTCTGGTGTAGTTGTTGGATTATCAAGTGGAGTTAATGTCAAATTACAATTTTGTGCTTTATTATTTACTTTAAAGCTAACTTTGGCAACTAAAATAGTATTTCCAGCAGTTGTTCCAGTACGATTAGCTAAATTAAATGTAACTGTATTTCCACTTATCGTTGGAGAAGATGTATAGGTCCAACCATTCATTTCTTCAATTGAATCATACTTTAAATTGGTAAGAGTTGCTTTAACTGATAAATTCTTTGCTGTTCCACTAGTTACCCGAAGACCAATATAACATGTTGCATTATCTCCAGATGCATCCTTAGGACAAGTAACCGTTACACCTGGATTTAAAGTCGTAACAGTCATATTTGCATCTTGAGATAAGAAAATACTACCACCAAAATCTGCTGCTCGAACTATAGTTGGAAGCATTACAAATACTAGTGCCAACACAAATCCGAAAATTTTCTTTTTCATAAATTAAACCTCTTTTCAATTTCTAAATTTATTATGTCCTCATTATAACATAAAAATACTGAATTTCTACATTTTTTTTTGATTTTTTACAAAGAAAGAAGTAATTTATGATATGATATTGGTAACAATAAGAAAAAAGGTGGTAAAGGATGAAAAAAGTTTTAATCAGCATTGAAAATAATAATCTAAAACTATCTTACAAAAATCACCATAAAATGCGGGAAGATTTAATTAATACCAACATTATTAGTGATAACGAACTGATTTTCGGCTTAGATTATTTAAAAAATAATCAAAAAATCGTCTCCTTATTTATTAAAGAACTATGCGAAATGAAAAAATTAACCAAAGTAGTGATAGATAATAATGAACTAACGAGTTTTCTCTTACCCTTTTTTAAAAATATTTCATCCATTGAAACTCTTGAAATTAAAAGTGATGAAACCATCACTTTTACGATCTGTGAAGAAATTATTGCTTCCAATTACATTAAAACAGTAAACTGTTATAACATTCCATCTTATATGCTAGAAATGCTCGATCGAAATTATATTAAAGTCGAATCACGAAGTGAATTTTTTTATATTAGTAACTTTATGCAAGAAAATAATTTAATTCAATATTCGAAAATTTATTATAAAACGAATGTTAGAATTACACTTCCTCTAAGCGAAGAAGACCGAATAGATTTTATCAGCTTTACAAAAATAAATCGGTATTTAAAAAACATTCGCATTAGCAGTTTTATAAAAGACGATATTGAATTTTTACTAAAAACATTAAAAGAAAACCATTTAAAGGGCGTTCTCATTCAAATCCCTGGTCAAATCATTCAAGATAATCAAGTGGAATATTTAAAAGAATTAAATAAAAATTGGAAAAAATATCATTTAAAATGCACTTTAAACTACTCTGAAGATTACTTAAAAGAAAATATATTCAAACAACTCATCATCAATACTATGAAAATATGTGGAATTATTATTTTTATTCTAGTCGGTTCTGTTATAGCTTATATTGGAACTAGAAACTACATTGCCATGAAAAAAGTAACTTCCATTCAAGAAAATATTGAACAAATTATCCAATCCAACGTTCTAGACAGTAATATTAAAAATGATGACGATCATATAATCAAGAATAACTATATTGCTTCTTTACTAGCCATAAACGAAGATACTATCGGTTGGTTAAAAATAAATAATACGAATATCGATTATCCTGTAGTAAAAGGTCAAGACAATGAATTCTATCTAAAAAATAATTTATATAAAGATTATGATATAAATGGTTGGATTTATATGGATTATCGCAACAATGAAAAAGAATTAAACAAAAACACCATTATTTATGGACACAACATGTACTATAGCGGAGTCATGTTTGGAACACTCCACAAAGTAGCCAATCGAAGTTGGTATACAAATGATGAAAATACGACGATTTCTTTTAATACGATGTACGAAACAATGAATTGGAAAATATTTTCCATATATAAGATAGATAAAACTTCGGATTATTTAATGACCAACTTTGCCACGGAAGAAGATTTCCAAAATTATATTAATTTAGTCAAAAACCGAAGTATTCATAATTTTGAAATAGAAATAAATAACGACGATCATATCTTAACTCTCTCGACCTGTACAGGAGACAATCAAAGATTTGTAGTCCATGCCAAATTAATTTCCTAAATTCATAAAACCAGAGATAAAAACTCTGGTTTTATTACAAGCGAACATTTGCTTTTTTAATATGCTAATACAATTCGATAAGAACCACCTGAATTTCCAAGACCACTTGTTGCACTAAAGAAGAAAATTCCAGCTCCTGTTCCATAAGAAATTAAGCCACTTCGGAAAAAGAAAGGATACCAATGTTTTAAAAATTCAGCATGATCTTGATACCATGAACTAATATATCGATTCCATTCATTTTTCATAAAACCTCCAAGTTCTCCAGTTGCATCACCCAATAACCGCCGATTATAAACCAAAGTATTTTCATTATAACCGTATAAATCATAATATTTTGATTCAGGAAAATCAATGCCATTTGTAATTTCCGTAATACCACTAGTATCACTATCACAAGTAGGACATCCTAAACTTCCACTAAATCCCGAATGAACTTGACTACTGCGCCCACTCATTGGACGGCCATTTTTATCTGCCATCACACCCATTACATACTCCCAAGCTCCTCCACTCATATCATAAATACCAGTAATATTCCCTGTCGTACTCGCTAAATAACCTGTAGAAGTATTATAATGAGCAGAAAGAGATTCTAAAAAAGTATTCGAATATTTATTACATTCTTCATTATTTCCAGTGTATCCACAAGTTGGTTCTTTTAAAGCAGCCACTCCAGTAATAAAAGTATTATTCAATCGAACAGAATCTTGAATGCCATATTTACTATGCGATAAATATGCAACTGCTCCCCATTCGGTATTCTTCATCATATGAGAATCTAAATTTCTTTGATACTGATAGCTGGTCTGAAATGCATTCGCAACATTTATTCCTCGCCAACTCGCAACATTTGGTTTAATTTGAACTTTTTCTGGAGCAATTTCATTTTTTTGACTATCTTCATAACTGCCATCACCATAACTTGTTTCAAACTTACCGACCCACATTCCATTTACATCAAACGAAGTAAAGGCCGGATGCGTTAACCATTCTCCTTTTCGTTTTCCAGAACTAATTTTAACATCTCTATTTTCAAATACAATTGCAATTTCAGAAGCTCTACTGACACTATTTTGAGAAAGTTCTGTATAAAATCCATCATCTAAAATTTGATAACGATATCTTGGAATCCACACAAAATAAGATTCAATATTGCTTTCTGGTATCACTTCTCCATTTTGATAACTCGTATTTTCATCAACCAAAATAACAGCATTCGCCCACCTTTTATTTTGATAACGATACCATTCCATTTCTAAATTAGCCTTATTAACAGTTCCATCCTCTGCAATTGTAACAGGAACTAAACCATCAGCTAGTACAGGATCTGCTCCATTCAAAATATCTTCAGTATATTTTCCTCGATAATCTTGATAACTTGCAACCACACTAACTTTCGAATCAAAAACTTTTGACATCGCCTCTTCAGCTGGAGCATTTTGATCTAGCCAAAGGCGGAGTTGAAATTCCTTCGTTTCATGCGCGCCAATTACCCCATTTTCTAATTCATATGCTTTTTTAGCTCCCTTCACATAAATATCTGTAGAAGAAAAAAGATTTAAAAATTTTAATTCATTTTGAAATTGTACTTTTACAAATTCTTCTTTTAATGTCGTCGCAGACAATATTTCTAAATTAAAATGATATGTTAAATCATTATCACATTTATTAACTAATTTCGCTATATATGGGCTTGTTTTTTGTCCCTCTTCCTCACTAATTGGATAAGTCTTTAAAAGAGTAATATCACTCCCTCTCGTTTCATCAAAAGTTAAATCAAAACATTTACTAGAAATCACATTCGCATTTAACTGACTTTTTTGAAACCGCCAATAAGCATAAGAACTACTAATAACTAAGATTACAAACACAAAAAGAAATATTCCAATGCCGATTATTTTTTTCTCGTTTTTCATAATTCACCTCCCTAAATCGCAAGTACAATTCGAAAACTAGTTCCATTAAAATATGTACCAGTAGCAGAGGTATATTGAAATATCCCCGCTTTAGTTCCAAATTGCGCTTCATATCCTCGATAAAAGAATGGATCTTGTGCTGTAATGAAAAAACTATCAGATTGATACCAAGAATTAAGACCTCTCGTATAACTGCCCGAAGTAAGAGCTTTAAATCCACCTAATTCTCCTGTGGCATCTCCCAATATACGTCTAGTAGCATCAAAAGTATCTTCTGAATATGCATACAAATCATAATATGGATAAGCTGGAAAATCGATTCCATTTGTAATTTCTGTAATTCCACTCGTATCATTGTCACAAGTAGGACAACTAAGAGGACCATTAAATCCTGAATGAAGCTGACTGCTCCGACCACTAAATGGCCTCCCATGCTTATCTGACATAACACCCATTAATCCTTCATGGGCACCCCCACTCATATCATAAATACCCATAATATTTCCAGTACTACTTGCTTTTAAACCATTCCCTTCTTGATATGGAACCGTGATATCAGAACTTGTACCATGTACCATACATTCTGATGCTAAATTTCCAGGTTCACATTCAATTACAGAACCATACCCCGTTAAATATGAACTATTATTATTAATCCGAATCGGAGCCATCACTCCATACTTACTATGAGACAAATAGGCAACTGCTCCCCATTCGGTATTTTTCATCAAATGAGAATCATATTCCCGTTTATAATGAAAACTATTTAAATGCGAATGAGCAAGGTCAATTGTTCTCCAACTATATACATTTGGTTTAATCTGAACTTTACTCGGATTTTGTTCATTATGTTCTGCCTCAGTCGAAATAGTTGCTCCCTTATATCCAGTTTCAAATTTACCAACCCATAAACCATTTACATCAAAAGCTGTAAAAGCGGGATGTGTTAGCCACTCTCCTTCTTTAGTTCCCTGGAAAATTTTATCCTTTTTCGTTTCAAAAACAATTTGAATCTCTCGAGTCGCATCACTATTTTCAGATAATCCATAATAAAGTCCTTGATTAAAAATTTGATAACGATACCTTGGAATCCATACAAAATAAGATTCAATATTACTTTCTGGTATCACGTCTCCATCTTCATAAAGAATACTCTCATCTTCTAAAATAACGGCATTTGCCCAATTTTTAGTTTCATAACGATACCATTCATTTGCTAAATTTGCCTTTTTAACTTCCCCATTCGCAGCAATCGTCACTGGAATTAATCCATCTTTCAAAACTGGATCTGCACCATTTAATAAGCTCTCCGTATAACTAGAATCATATTCTCCATCTACTGTAATTTTAGCCTCTAAGAGACGATTCATCACTTCCATATTGTCACTGCTTATTCCCCCATCTAGCCATAAACGAAACTCATAACTTTTTTCTTCTTGTGGAAGAATTGTCATTTCTTCCATTAAATAAGCAACTTTTACATTTTTTCCGATGGGATTAATTTCAGAAAATTCATTCAATTTTAAAATTGGATTTTGATTTAACATAACCTTAACATACTTCGAATCCATAGTACTAATTTCATCTAGTTCCAAACGCAGGGTATATTTAGCTTTCATTTTACACTGATTGGTTATTCGAAAAGTATAAGGGGTTAACTTCTTCCCATCTTCATCACTGATTGGATAAGCATCTAATAGTTGAATGTTGCTATTACTTTGCTCTTCAAAAGTTAAATGAAAACACTCTGTCGTAATAATATTGGCATTTTTTTGCACTTCACGGAGCATCCAATAAGCATAACTAACAGATAAGACAAAAAGAAGAACGATAACTACTCCAATTAATCCCCATACAAATATTTTATTTTGTCGTTTCACTCTCATCACCTTTAGAATCACTTTCTACTATCTTAAATATCATAACATATTTCCAGTAAAAAAAAAACGTTTCAAAAACGTTATAACGAAAGAACAATTCGGTAACTTTTATCACTATAACCGGCCCCTGTATGGGTTGCAAATGCAAATATATCAGCTTCTTTTCCTGAATACAAAGCCCCGCCTCTTTGAACCCAAGGAGAAACATGTGTAGGAGCTCCACCACTCCCATTTCCATACCAAGATCCAATCATTGCTTTTTGCGTATGAGCTATATCATAATATACTTGGAAAAAAGGCCCCATTTCACTCATAGCATCTCCCAAAACTGAAAT
>JAAVZT010000028.1 GCA_022791775.1 Bacilli bacterium | reverse complement strand
TTAAACCAAGTTATAGTTCTAGTGATTCTCTTACTGTAAGTAAAGCAGGTAGTTATCAATGCTGTGCTACGGTAAAAGATAAAGCTGGGTGGAGTGGCAGTTCTGTTTGCCAAAATATAAATGTTACTTAAAAGTACCTTTTGGTGCTTTTTTCTTTTGTATATTTTTAAATTTTTTTTTCATACTAAAAATGGAGGAATTATATGAATAAAGATGAATATAAAAAGTTGGTGGATGAGTATACACCAAAAGAAAACAAAGTGAAAAATGCAATTATAGCTTTTTTAGTGGGAGGTCTTGTAGGATTTGTTGGACAAGTCATTGTTACAATTTTTATGACATCATTTGGAATGGAACAAGTAGAAGCATGTTCTTGGCTTTGCATTTTAGTAATATTGTTTGCAAGTTTTTTAACAGCTTTAGGTTTTTTTGATAATTGGGTTACACGAGCAAAAGCAGGTTTAATTGTTCCTACTACTGGCTTTGCACATTCTATTACGAGTGCTGCATTAGATTATAAAAAAGAAGGTTTAATTACAGGTTTAGGTGCTAATTTTTTCAAATTAGCTGGTAGTGTTTTGCTATATGGAATGATTGCATCATTTTTCTTAGCAATTTTTGGGGTGATTGTTTATGGATAGTATGAAATTTACCAATATATATTTAAAAGATAGTTTTAGTATTGCTGGACCTTTGGAAAAAGAAGGGCAAATTAAAAATTATAATCTTACAATGGATGATTATTATTATCACGAAAAAACATTTGAACAAGCAGAGGTAAAGATGCAACGAGTTGTAATTGATAATTTATTGTTACGTAATAAATTGTTAGAAAGTGATATTGATTATTTGATTTCAGGTGATTTATCGAATCAAATTAGTGTTAGCAGTTATACTGCGAGAGGATATCATATTCCTTTTTTAGGAATTTATAGTGCTTGTGCCACTTTTGCAGAAGCTTTAATAATTGGGGCTAGATTTTTAGATGGTAAGGGAAGTCGAAAAGCAATTGCTTTAACTTCTAGTCATAATTTAAATGCCGAAAAACAATTTCGATTCCCAGTGGAATATGGTGCACCTAAACCAAAAACTACAACTTTTACTGCTACAGGTTGTGTGGGAACAATTCTTTCAAAAGAAGCTTCTAATGTAAAAGTAGAAGGAGCTACAGTGGGAACTGTTGTGGATTTAGGAATAAAAGATGCAACTCATATGGGAGCGGTTATGGCACCAGCAGCAGCTCAAACATTAAAACAGCACTTGGCCGATTTTAATCGTAATGTAGATTATTATGATGTCATTTTAACTGGAGATTTAGGAAGTGTTGGTTGTGAAATATTTCGAGAATATATGAAACGATCTTATGGAGTAAAACTTAAGAATCATATGGACGCTGGAACAGAGATTTTTTTAGAAAGCCAAGATGTATATGCAGGAGCAAGTGGACCGGTTTCTTTACCTTTAGTTTTATTTAATAAAATTTTAAAAAACAATCGTTATAAAAAAATCTTAATTATTGCGACAGGGTCTTTACACAGTCCGACTTTTGTAAATCAGAAGATTACAATACCAGCGATTGCACATGCAGTTAGTTTGGAGGTTTTAAAATGATTTTTCTCAATGCCTTTTTATTATCAGGATTTATTTGTATGATTGGCCAATTAATTTTAGATAATACAAAATTGACTCCTGGTCATGTTACAAGTATGTTTACTGTTTTTGGAGCTATTTTATCTTTTTTTGGAATTTATAAAAAGTTGATTGAATGGGCTGGAGCAGGAGCGACTGTTGTGATTTCTAATTTTGGACATTTGCTTTATCAAGCAGGAGTTGAAGGTTTTCAAGAATTTGGAGTATTAGGATTCTTTTCTGGTTTACTTATGAAATCTTCTGCAGCGATTGTAAGTGCAGTGATCTTTGCTTTTGTTTTTGCCTTGATTTTTAAACCCAAAGATTAGAAGAAAGACTTTAAAGTCTTTTTTTTTTTTGTTATAATTGAAACAAGAATTGGAGGGCGTTATGAAAAAGAAGCAAAAAGCTCCTATTGTGCTTAGCAATCAGGAATTAATTCCAAGCGTGATTGGGGTAATAGATGACAAAGAAAAAAGTGGTTGGTTAGTTTTGGTTTTGTTTATTTTATTAATTGCTTTTGTAATTGCTTTGCCAACAGTCACAACTTGGATTCAAGGAGAGTCTGATATTACATATGATCCTTCTTCTAATAATCCGAAACCAAATGATCCAGAGAAACCAATAGAAGAAGTTACTTTTTATGATATAAGTGATTCTTTAGAAGTTTCTATGGATGGTTTATTGTATCAAAAATTTAAAATTCAAGATAATATGTTTTTTATGGAAATTACTAATGTTTCACAAGTACAAAGTTATCTAAGTGAACATAAGTTATTTTTAGAACTTTATGATGAAGATAAAACCTTATTACAACGGTTAAAATTACCAATAGATAATATTCGGAAAGGGTCTAGTTTACCTGTTACATTTTCATTAAATAATACGGATTCTATTCGTCAAATTGTGATAGTAGAAAAAAATGAAAAAGATTATCCACCTGTAAATATGACGCAAGGGGATGATGGAACTTATTCCTTGATTTGTAAAACTGATACAAATGCTGTGGAATATTTATTTGATGAGCAAGGAAAATTATATTATATTTCTGATATGACAAATTTTTCTTCATCGATGGTAGGTTATTCTGAAATGTTAGTAGATTATCGGCAAAAGACGAGTAAATATAATACAATTAATGGTGTGGAAGCTAATCTTATTGAAATTGGAACCGGTTTTACTAGTACTATTATTTTAGATTTAAATCAGATAGACTTTATGAATAAAACTATTCGTAATGTTTTAAATAAACCAATTTATTATGCATTGAATACAGAGGGAAAAGTGGTTTCTTTTGAATTATCTGCTTTGAATTATCATTGTAGTTAATTTTATTTTAAGGAGTTTTGGAAAGGAAGTCTTTATGAATTATCAAATATCTATACAAGATTTTGAAGGTCCTCTAGATTTGCTTTTACATCTTGTAAAAGAAATGAAAATGGATATTTATGAAATTAATACGGGACTTATTATTGAAGAATATTTAAGATATATACATGGTTTGCAAGATTTAAATATTGATATTGCTAGTGAATTTTTGGTAATGGCTGCTGAATTAGTTCATTTAAAAAGTAAAATGTTAATTGGTAAGTCACATGATGATGAAAAAGAAGAAAGTGAGTTTGAAATTCAAAGTGAAGAAGATTTACAAAATCGTTTAATTGAATACCAAACGTATCAGGAAGTAACAAAGGTTTTAAAAAAATTAGAAAACAAACGAAATGAGATTTTTACAAAAGCACCAGAAAGTTTAAAAGAATATGTTCAAGAACCTGTTTTAGTAAATGATGGGATTACAGTTGATCATTTGCTTCAGGCCTTTTTGTCTTTACAAGAGAGAATCCATTTTAAAGAGCCGCTTCATACTAAAATTATGAAACGAGAAATTAGTGTCGAATCGCGTCGAAAAAGAATATTTCATGTTTTAGAGGTGAAAAAGAAAGTTGAATTTCATGAGTTATTTGAAATATTTACGAGGGAATATATAGTTGTTACTTTTTTAGCATTATTGGATATGTCAAAAAAGCACGAGGTTTTCATTAAGCAAGAAAGTAATTTTGCAACGATTTGGATTGAAAGAGCAGGGGAAGTATCATGAATTTATTAGGTGTTTTGGAAGGAGTCTTGTTTGTTGTAGGAGATGAAGGGGTTACATTAGATGAGATGAGTCGAATATTAGAAGTTTCGAAAGAAGAAGTCAAACGGTTGCTATTAATTTTGAAAGAAGAATATGAAAAAGATAATCGAGGATTAAGAATTCGATATTTGGGAAATGCTTTTAAACTTTCGACGAAAGAAGAACATAAAGTTTTTTATCAAAAATTTTTAACGAATGCTGTCGATTATAATACGCTTAGTGCAGCAGCATTAGAAGTTTTGGCTATTATTGCTTATCATGAACCTATTACTCGGGTAGAAATTGATGAAATGCGTGGAATTAGTTCTTCTTTTACAATACGTAAATTAGTGGCAAAAGGACTTATTAAAGAAGCCGGGAAAAGTGATTTACCTGGACGACCAAATTTGTATAAAATTACAAAAGAATTTTTGGATTATTTTGGCTTAGCAACAAAAGAAGATCTTCCTGATATTAATTCTATACTGCCACCAAAAGAGTTGGATTCTAATCCCGATTTATTTACTTCTATTTATAAAGAAGAGAAAGGTTTTAAGGAGGAATAAAATGGCAACTGCATTATCGTTTGTTCAATATTTATGTGAACGTTTGGAAGAAATTGGAGAAGTTCGATATCGAAAAATGTTTGGAGAATACATGGTTTATGTTAATGATAAACCAATTATTATTGTTTGTAATAATACTGCTTATGTAAAAAAATTGGATGTCATCGAATCCCTGATGAAAAATCAGTCAGTTGGTTTTCCTTATGAAGGAGCCAAAGAGCATTATATATTGGATGTAGATGATTGGGAATTAAGTAAAATGATTCTAACTGAAATAGAAAAGGTAATACCAGTTCCTAAGAAAAAAAATAAATAGTATTTATTTTTCCTAAATTGAAAAATGAATCACATCACAAAGGGTGTGGTTTTTTGATATAATAAAAGAGCCCAACCCAGCAAGGAGAGCTCATAAATGAATTATGAACAATTAACAGAAAAAAAGATAGTAGAAATTGATATTTTGTTGAAGCAAGGATTATTAATGAGAAAGATAGCAAAAATATTAGGGATATCAAGGTATAAAGCAGGAATATATATGAAGAGAAAAATAGATATAAATTAAAAATATGAAATATTTATTTGATCATTATGATAAAAGAGATCATTCGATAGAAGTGTGTCATCATCGATTTAAAAAAGAATATCTCGGAGTAAAGAGTGTAAGTGTAAAACAAGTATATAATTGGGTAAATGAAGAGAAAATATATTTAAAGAAAAAAGATTTGTGCTATAAGAAATACCAAAAGAAAAAAGTGGAATGATGGAACATTTTGTTTGGAACTTAGAAAATAAAACAATATTACCAATAAACTTAAGATCAAACCATGTAGAAAAAAGAACAGAACCAGGACATTTAGAAATAGATTCTATAATAGGAAAAAAAGAGGAACAACAAGCAATAATATCTATAGTAGATAGATGTACAAGAGATAATGGACTAGAATTTAAAGCATTAGGAATAGCAGCAAAAAGATTGGGAGTAAAACTATATAAATGTGAGCCATATTGTTCATTTTAAAGAGGTAGTAATGAAAGCAGTAATGCATTAGTAAGAAGATATTTACCAAAGGGAACATCATTTAAAATAACCACAAATATTTAGATGATATAGTATTTCATATAAATTCAATGCCAAGGAAAATATTTGGCTTTAAAAGTTCATACGAAATTGAATTAGTGTATTAAGTTTTTTTGACATGACTATAATTATAATAATATATCCATTTTTTATCAATGATTAAATTAGTACTTCTTATTATTGAAAATAATTAGTTAATAAAGGAATAAATTGACTATTATTTTATATTTGTTAAACTTATATCATGTGGTGCGGTTGAGATTTCAATTAAAAAAACAACTTTTTGAAGTTGTTTTCTATTGTTACTCGAATAGTTCGAGTTTGGTATCAATCTGGTGTTCTTGGGCAGAATCGAACTGCCGACTTTCCGCTTAGGAGGCGGATACTCTATCCTACTGAGTTACAAGGACAACCCAAACACATTATATCATAAAAAGAAAAAAGATTACAAAACGTAATCTTTAAGAAAATATTTTTGGCATAATATAAAGTACAAAGAAAGAAGCAACTGCAACCGAAGAAACAAATACATATCCAAGACGATTCGAATCGATTGAAGATATTTCCATAAAACCATGATATAAATGAGTTAAATAAAGAATACCTGCAAGCACTAAAAGAATCATTGCCAAAGTCATTGACATATACATAAATACAATAACTACCAAAGTCGTGATA
>JAAVZT010000027.1 GCA_022791775.1 Bacilli bacterium | reverse complement strand
TTTTTCCTTATTTTTAAAGCATTGCTATTTTATCACATTTTCTTTCTTTTTGCAATACTTATTTTTTGCTATTAGAAATTATTATCTTTAATAAAATCTAAAAAGTAAATGAAACTTTAATTGTATCAGACACAATTTTTAATTGCATATCGTCTACCTGTTTTACAATATTAGTTTTTTCATCCTTCCATTTGTTGCCCCTTGCAAAAAATCCTGAAAAATTAATATTCATTTTTGCGCCTCCTTTAAAAAATGATAGAAAGTCCTCATACTGCAATACGCAATTATTTTGCTTAAGATACTATTATAATATATTTTACATAAAATTGCAAATTAAAAGGAATGAGCCCTGTACAATACAGAGTTCATTCCCAGGTTGCCTAGTACCTAATCAAAAAATGTCCAATTTTTTTGGTTCAGTACAGTTACTACGTCTCTCTTTGGCATTTCACTAGTGTTCAATATGGAATAGTGTCAAACTTTTTTAATTTTCCATCATGCCAATCTCTAATAACAGCTTGACCACATCCATTGATATCCAATACCATATTTCCATAATACTTATTGGGAAATATCTCATGGAAATATTCCCACATTCCCTTTTCATCTGCTTTATCTGTTTCAGAAAAATGTGGAAAATCTAGTGGATGCGTATGATATTCGATATAAACTGAATATCTTTTCTGTTCCACTCTCTGTAGCATTTGCTGAATAACAGATTTTTTGGGTCTGCAGAGTGCCGTATACAACCCTTCGTAGTCATCGTCGTCCAAAACTTGCATTTCTTTGATAACTATCGCTTGAAATTCACCAACTTTTTCCACATTTCCCATTAAGCAAACAAACCGTTCATGGTCATATTGGTGTACTAGACCTGCTAATAATCCAAAATGCTTCGAATTAATATAAACTTGAAACTTGGACATATTCATGTTCCCCTTTCTCTTTTTGAATTCACAATATAGCTTCTATAATAATATAGTATCATATTTACATAAAGTTTTCAAGTTTTTGTTAGGAACACAAATTAATAAGCCATTATATTAGACCTCTTTCTAATACAATGACTTATTAATTGGAGCGATATTCTTACAAGTTACAAACTTTCTTGTTCTCTTTCTAAAAGTATTATATATGTGTAATCATGAAATTTCAATAGAAGTATAGAAAAAAACATATAAATGTAGTAAAATTATGATAAAAATAAGTTTTAGTTCTTTTTGGAGGTCTTGATATGAATAAAAATTATGTGGTAATAATGTTGTTTAATAAAAATAAGGATAAATTGTTATTAGTAAAAAGAAACAAAAAACCTTATAAAGATTGTTGGAATGGAATTGGTGGAAAAATTGAAGAAAATGAAACTCCTCTTGAAGCTGCTAAAAGAGAATGTATTGAAGAAACAAATATTGCTTTAGAAAATCCTAAACTTCTAGTAACATATGTATATCCCGAATCAAATATAATGAATAGTAATACAAATTTAAATGTTATATATGACTTTGTTCAAGAAGTAGCAGTTAAAGACAATTATGAAGGACATTATGAGTGGAAAGATATTAATTTCGTTATGGACACTTATAATCAAGAAATTGCAGGATTATCCAATTTAAATCAATTTGTTAAAGAAATTTTTGATTTAGAAAATATTAAAAAATTTTATGAATAATGGAGATGATTTTTTTGAACAATAAAAATGTTACTATAGTAATAGATGGTCAAGCAGGAAGTTGTGGAAAAGGTAAAATTTGTGGTTACTTATCTAAAAATGACAACTTTTCTTTATCTACCAATAATTGGTCTAGTAATGCAGGACATACTTATGTAGAAGATAATGGAGAAAAAATAGTAGCTAGTCATTTACCTATTGCAATGTTAAATCCAAATTGTAAATTAGTTTTAAATGCAGGTTGTATTATAACTCCAGAAATATTATTTGAGGAAATAAAAAAGTACAAAGAATTGATTGGAGCTAGAAAAATATATATTCATCCAAGAGCAATGATTATTTTAGAAAAACATCGTGACGAAGAAAAAAGAATAATTAGGAGTGAATCAACATTTAAAGGTTGTGGTTCAGCTCAAGCTGAAAAAATCATAAGAAATCCTAGTGTTATTTTAGCAAAAGATTATTTTAAAAATTTAACAAATGATTTTAAAAATTGTGTTGAAATAACAGATACTGCAAAATTGCTAAACGAATGTAATGATAGCATTTTAATAGAGGGAGCACAAGGACAAGATTTAGATATTAACTATGGACTTGATTATCCCAATGTTACAAGTAGAATGTGCAGTAGCAGTCAACTAATTGCAAATGCTGGATTAAGTCCTTTTAAAGTAAAAGATATTTATATGATTATAAGACCATATCCTATTAGAATAAGTAATAAAACTAACATTGGAGAAGACATTTATAGTGGTAATTATGCAGGTAGTGCTGAAATTACTTGGAATGAAGTAAAAGATAGATGTGGATGTAATATTGCTTTAGAGGAGTATACAACTGTAACAAAGAAAATAAGGCGTGTTTTTGAAATGAATTGGGATAGGCTAAAATATAATGTGATGATAAATCAGTCAACTAAAATTGTTTTAAATTTTGCTCAGTACATAGATTGGAAAGCATATAGGTGTAACAGTTATGATGAATTACCTATCAAAGTTAAAGACTTTATTAAAAAGATAGAAGAAACAACTAATACACCTGTTACAATGATTGGTACTGGTGAAAGAAATTGTGATATTA
>JAAVZT010000026.1 GCA_022791775.1 Bacilli bacterium | reverse complement strand
TTCGCTATCCCTCCATATATAAACATAAGAATGGTGCCGACAGAGAGAATCGAACTCCCAACCTACTGATTACAAGTCAGTTGCGCTACCAATTACGCTATGTCGGCAAAAAAAATGGTGGGCGTTTACGGACTCGAACCGCAGACCCTCTGCTTGTAAGGCAGATGCTCTAACCAACTGAGCTAAACGCCCGTCTTTCGACATAATCAACTATATCAGAATAGTTTAATTATGTCAATAAAGTTTTATAAATTTTATGTGATTTATCCAATTTTATACTATTTTATAGTCCCAAAAATAAACCTGATACCAAATTAAAAATGCATAAATATTATAAATTTTTCTACCGTTATTTTTCTTATTTTCAAAGTGTTCCTCTAAAAGCTTTAATATTACATCTTGATCAAAAAATTTTTGAGTAAAATCTTGTTCAAATAATCCTTTCACTTTTAGATAGTATTTTTCTTCTCTAATCCATTTGGAAAATGGCACAGGAAATCCTAACTTCCTTCTTTTTGACCATTCTTCAGGTATTTTTTTATTAGCTATTTTCCGAAAAATATGTTTCGTTTCTTTATTACAAACTAAATATTTATTTGGAATGGTCTTTGCATAATTGAAAACATTAATATCTAATAGTGGAACACGTAATTCTAATGAATTAGCCATAGTCATTTTATCGGCTTTCAATAAAATATCTTGTGGCAACCAAAAATGCATATCAATAAACATTTTTTTTGTTAAAATATCTCTTTTTTTTATTTTTTCATAAATTGGCTTTAAAACATCTTTTATCGTTTCAGTACTTTTTAGTCTTTCACACAATATTTGATTAGCTTCAGCACTTTCCATTAAACTCCCATGGCCTATATATCTTTCTTCAAAAGGTAGCCCATATTGTATTAATGTATTTTGACCAGGAAAATGTGGAAAAGGTTTTACTATATTTCGAATAACTCTTCTTATTATCAATGGGATTTTAGAGTAAATACGCAAAATTTTCGGTTCATAATACTCATTATAACCAGCGAACATTTCATCTGATCCTTCTCCAGATAACACAACCTTAACATGTTCACTTGCTAATTTGGATAAATAAAATAACGGAACAGCTGACAAATTTGCTTCTGGTTCATCCGTATAATACTCTACTTTCGGTAAAGCGTCAAAAAATTCATCGGCACTAATTGTTTTACGATAATTTTGAATTTTTAAAAGATTGGATAGCTCTTTTGCTAATAGAGATTCATCAAATCCTTTCATATCAAATCCTACCGAAAAAGTCTTATTTGGTCGTGCGACACTCACTACATAAGATGAATCCACTCCACCCGATAAATAAGATCCTACTTCAACATCACTTGACATTTGGTGATATTTTATGGAATCCTCTAAAATTTTCGATAATTCCTTTTCCATCAATGATGGATCTTTTTTCACTTTTTCATAATCTATTTCAAAATATTTTTGTATATCTAGCTGACCATTTTTGTAAGTAAAAAAATGGCCAGGTTTTAGTTTATAAACATTTTTAAAAAAGGTTTCCTCAAAAACAGAATACTGAAAGATTAAAAACATTTTTAACGCTTTTTCATTCAATTCTTTTTGAAAATTTGGATGCCCTAAAAAAGATTTTATTTCAGAAGAAAAATAAAAATTATCATTATTTTTATAATAATAAAATGGTTTTATTCCAAAATGATCTCTTGCTCCACAAATGTAATCTTTGTCTTTATCGTATATAATAAAAGCAAACATACCAACTAATTTTTTTAAAAGTGCTTCTAATCCCCATTCTTCATAACCATGAATCAAAACTTCAGTATCACAATTGGATTCAAATTTATGTCCATTTTTCTTTAATATATTTCGAAGTTCTTCATGATTATAAATTTCTCCATTGAAAACAATCACTATTTTTTTATCTTCATTATACATCGGTTGCGCTCCACCTGCTAAATCCACTATGGAAAGCCTTCGATGAGCTAATGCTACTTTATTATCTATATAGTATCCTTCTCCATCAGGTCCTCGATGGATAATTTTTTCTGACATTTGGCGAATAATTTTTTCTTTATCTTTTTTCTTATTTGAATCAACGAATCCTGTAAATCCACACATATTTATGACCTCCAATAACCATTTTTAAATTCTTTATAATAATGCCATAATCTTTTTTTTAGCATTAGAAATCTTTTCCAATTTCGATCTTTTGAATATACCATTGGGCTAACTTTCTTTTTTTGCTTCCATAAATAAAGTGCTTCCTTTTTAAATGCTTTATTTTCAATATATTTCTTTATAATTCCCTTGGGCACAAAACTTAAAAGTATTTCATCCGTTAATATTTTTTCTTCTAATTCTATTTGGTAAACTAAATCATCTACTAATGTTTTAACTAAATTTACCCCTAAAGCAGATACATAATAACTACTTCTACCTTGTCTTGCATTAATTTCTAGTACTTTAAACGTATTTGTTTTTTCATCGTATTTTAAGTCTACTTCAGCAAAGCCATGATATGCTATGGATTCCATAAATTTTTTTATTGTTTTTATCATTTCTAAGCTATTTCCATTCGTTGTATTAAAACCATTAATTAAAACTGCAGCATTTCCAACCATTGATTTTGTATGCTCTTGTAATCCTATTTGAGCAAAAGAAATCATTTTAACTTTTTGATTTCGATCTACATATATAACTGAATCGAACAAATTTGAATCATCTCCAGCAATATACTCTTGTAAAATTAATTTATCACGATAGCCAGCTTTTATTATTTTGACAATTATTTTTTCCAAATCTTGCTCATTTGCAATTTTATAAATTTTATGCTTTTCTTCAAAAGATAAATGATTATAATCCACTACGTTTGCTGGTTTTAGAATGATCGGATAGTTTAGGGTTGGCAAAATACTGTCTTTCTCACAATCAAAATAATAAGTTTCAGGAAAATCCAATCCTCGATTTTTATATGTTTTATAAAATTGCTCTTTATTTGTTAAAGAATTTAATACTTTAAAATCTGGAGCTGCAAATTTTATATTTTTCTCTAAGTTTTTTCGATTTTTAGTTAAAAATTCTGTATATGTTTCATTTGTACTGATGGTCACAATTTGTTTGTTTGAATGTACTTTGGCAAAACTATTTAAAACTTGCACAAAGTGATTTTCCTGCCATAAATTTTTATCATATTTGATTTCTAAAATATTTGAAAATTTTGTAAAAGCAAGTCTTTCTCTACCAATTATATAAGCCTTTTTATGATAAGCTTCATGAGCACAGCGTGCCATATAATATGCGTTCGCATCGCTACCTAATATGAGAATATCAAATTCCATTTTATCCTCCTTTAATATTTAGTTTCTTCTTTTGTTAGCTCTGTTATATGTACTCTTGGTACTCTATTTTGAATTTGATTGAATAGATGATATGCATTCTTTTGAATTCTATAAGCTACTTCTGCAACCGAAATATTCTCTCCAAATATTTCTACTCTCATCCCCATTTTGACAGACTCATCTACTAAAACTGTTATCATATCCATTGAATCTGCAACAATCGGATAAAATCTTTGATTAATACATACTATTTTAAAATTTTTATCTACTCCATCTGCATAGCCAATTGGTATTGTTGCTAAATATCCGTCTATTTCCATTTTATACTTTGCATTATAACCAATTACATCATCCTTTTTTGCATATCGAATGCTTATTATGGTTGAAAAAAGGCTAAAAGCCGTTTTTAATTTTAAATCGTTTTGCAATGTTGTTTCGCTAATTTGATATTTTTTTCGAATGTAATTTTGCTTTATTTTTCTTAATTTAGAGCGCCAATCATTTTGTTCTTTTTTACTTTGTGCAAAACCATACATAATTATTCCTAAGCGAATTCCATTACAAAATTTAATTTTCGGATGATTTACTAATGTCAAACTTCTGCCCATATGGACAATAGGTATTTCTTTTAAGTTAATATTTTGAGTTAATTCTTCAAAGCGTTTTAGTTGATTATCCCATTCTTTATCAATTACTCCAGATGTAGCAAAATGAGTATATATTCCTTCTAATACCATATTTTTAGTTTCTTTGATTAATTCTATGCTTTTTTCTAACTCAAGCCTATTTTTAAAACCTAATCGATTCATTCCCGTATCTAATTTCAAATGAATTTTTAATTCGTAAGATAATTCTTGTTTTTTTAGTTCTCTTATATAATTTAAACTTTCTACTGTTATGGTAATGTTATTATTAATGCAATCATAAATACATGAACAGTCTATTGGTTCTAAAATTAAAATAGGTGTATCGAGATTATATTTACGTAATTCTAATGCCTCTTCTAAAGATGATACAGCAAAATAATTTATTCCGCCTTCTTTTAACGCATTTACTATTTTTATCCCATGATGATATGCATTATTTTTTACTATACCAATATAATACTGATAATTCGGGTATTCTTTTTTTATTTCTAATATATTATTTTTTAGATTTTCATGATTTACTTCAACATAGGTCTTTCGATACATTATTTATCATTCCTTATTTATTTATTATAGCTAATTTTCTTAAAAAAAGGAAGTTTTACCCTTTAATTGTCAGAATTATATTCAAAAACATAACTTTTTTCGTTTCCAATTGATCTATTTTTACATTTTACCTCTTTGACTAGTTTTATAAAATATGACATACTTTTTTTATGAATTTAGATCATTTTCAAAAGCAAGCTGCTTATCATAATTTTCCTTACTCGGTTATCATTGCTGGAGCTGGTACAGGAAAAACCAATACTCTAATTGGCAGAATTCAATATTTAATCAGTGTTAAGAAATTAAAGCCAAAAGAAATTTTAGTAATATCTTTTACAAATGAAGCGGTACAGGATTTGCAACGCAAAATAAAATCTATTTTAAATATTTCTGTAACTGTTTTTACTTTTCATAAACTTGCTATTTTTTTACTCCGTTCTATAAAAAATGATATTTTACTTTCTAATGAAAACGATTTTTCCTATTTAACACATGAATTTATTTTTGGTATCTGTTCAGAAAATAATGCTTTACAAAAAACATTATGGAAGACATTTCACTTTTTTAGTTTTACTCGTTGTTTTTCTCAAAATTTGAATTCATCACAACTTTCCCAATTAACAAAAGATTTAATGCAATTTATTTATCTTGCTAAAGCCTATTCTTACGATTTGAATGATATATATGACAAAATTCACCATTTTTCTTTTCAAAAAAAAAATTTTTTAATTCTAAGCTATATTTTATTTCATCTTTATGAATTAGAAAAAAAGAGTCAAAAAAAATTAGATTTTGATGACCTCATCTATTTAGCCACCCAAAATATTAATTGCGTTTCAAATTTTCCCTTTCGCCATATTCTAATTGATGAATTCCAAGATTCTTCAAAAAATCGTATTCAATTATTTCAAAAATTAGTTGAACATTTTCAATTAGAATTTACTGTTGTTGGCGATGATTGCCAATCCATATATCGGTTTAGTGGAACTCAAACAAATTGCTTTTCATATTTGTCAAAGATTTTTAAAAATTGTAAATATTTTTATTTATCTAACACTTATCGAAATAGTGAAGAGCTTGTATTGATTGCTAATTCATTTATTCAAAAAAATACGAAACAAATAAAAAAATCAATTCATTCTTTGAAAACATTAGAATTTCCAATTGAAATATTATTTTACGCAAAAACTACTAGCATTTATAAAATATTAAATTATATTTTTTCTTATTATGCTAAAACCATTTTATTTTTAGGACGAAATTCTTTTGATCTAAATTATTATTTTTCTCAACAGGAAATTATTTGGAAGGACAAAAAACACTTTTCTTTAAAGGCGTTTCCAAATAAAGAATTCATATTCTTAACTGTACATCAATCAAAAGGATTGGAAGCTGATTTGGTTATTATCATTCATTTAGAAAACGCTTTATATGGGTTTCCATGTCAAAAAAATTATTCTTTTTATTTTCCAAACTTTTTCTTTCAAGATGAAATAGCTTATGAAGAAGAACGAAGATTATTTTATGTTGCTTTAACAAGAACTAAAGGAAAAGTATTTTTATTAACTCCTTATCAAAAACCGTCTTCTTTTGTAAAAGAACTTATACATGATTATGCTCTCAAAATTAAAACATTATATTTCTGACTTTTGTGGGCATATTATGGTACTTTTTAAAGTTATACCACTCAGTTTTTCGTATAGTAATGGTTTTCCTCTTATTTTTTTGATGAGTGTGACAATAATAAAAATTACATATATTAAAATTAGTAGTAATAAAGATAAATTAAGTATTGATGTATTAATAAAATTAAGATGAGATAAGAAAGATATTATTAAAAAGACTAATCTAATTAGGCCAAAATAGATAAAATAAAAATATAATTGATATAATATGATTTGCTTTTTTCCTACTTCTTTTGTATTATCTAATCTCCAAAATTTTAAATGAAAATAATTTTGAGCAATTGTTTGATGATTATGTAATATTGGTATAATACAAAAATATATAAACATTTGACTATAATACAAAATATTTAACCCGTTATTTTTTAAACTGCTTGGTATTATAATCAGGCTAAAATAAAAAATTATATGAAAGATGGCAAAATCACACCAAAAACTCATTAGTCTTTTTGAGAATGTCACTTTACTTCCTAAAGCGAATGCCTTTTCATCAATTTCTTCTCGAGTTGGGAGAATTTTGGATGCAATTCTTCCTATATAATATCCTATCATTCCTCCAATGGTGTTTAAAATTAAATCGTCCACATCAAAGAGTCTATACCCTCTAGGATAGATAAAATAAAGACCTGTTAATTGCGTAACTTCAAAAAACAGACTTAACAAAAATGATAAAATAATTGTTTCCTTTAAATTAAATTTAAAGTAATAGCATAGGTAAACTCCAAAAGGTAAACATAATAAAATATTAAAAAACGCTTGATAAAAAGGGGCGCTTTTTATAAGGTTAATATATGTTGTGAAATCATTTATTTGAAAATTTGTTTTATTCAAAATATCAATAACAAATGAAAAAGGTTGAAGCTGCCACCGATCAGTTGTTAAATTTTTAACCTCTTCGATGGATGGTAATGGTAGAATTATTAAAAAATAGGCTACTATAAGGTATAAAATAAATGAATAAATTATAATAGAACGTAAGGCATAAACAGAGCCGTATTTATGATATTGATGCATCATATAAGGTAAAGTAAACAAAAAAGCAATAATCGGAAATATAAAGATTGCTGTTTTTATTATTTCTAAGTAATTCGACATATAACCACCTAGATTATTATAACTTATTTTTTTTTATAATTTTCTTACAATTTTGTCATCCTATTATAGACTTTTTATTTTCTTATAACAATTTTTGTGAATTAATTATAACAACATATTTGATTGTGAATTTCTTCAACATAGACATACTGTTTTTTTAATTCTTTCCATTTATAATCAATATAATGTACAAAACTATTAATTCCTATATCATGTAATAAGGCCATTATTGTTTCTTTTTTTTACAACATCTAAAGTAAATTTGTTATCTTCACAATCAATTACTTAAGTAGTATCTTTGTCATACAAAAATAATTTAGATTCTTTTTAAGATATTGTAATGTAAGATATTTATTTTTAGTTTTTTCTTCATTTCACAAGGAAATTCTAATTTTTTTATGATCATTTCACAATTATTCATCAACATCTTTAAAAAATGAAAAAAGCTCATAATAACAAATACTATGAACTTTATCTATACAGTAATCGCTTAAGGTGCGACTTGTAACCTCTATGGTGGCTCCAACGGGAATTGAACCAGTGACACAAGGATTTTCAGTCCTCTGCTCTACCGACTGAGCTATGAAGCCATGGCGGTTCGTACGGGATTTGAACCCGTGATCTTCTGCGTGACAGGCAGACGTGATAGAC
>JAAVZT010000025.1 GCA_022791775.1 Bacilli bacterium | reverse complement strand
TTGCATGTCTTAGGCATGCCGCCAGCGTTCATCCTGAGCCAGGATCAAACTCTCAATAAAAAAGATTTATGTTAATCTAAAATATTTTCATTTGTCCTAAGCTACTCAAATTGACTTTTTTACTTAGTTTTCAAAGATCATTTTCTTTTGCTTCTTTTTCAGAAGCACGTTGTTAATATATCAAATCTTTTTTACATTGTCAACAAGTTTTTTACATTTTTTTAACTTTTTTCGACAATTTCATTTTCTTCGATATCTTCGGAAAAAATGAAGTAGATTTTCAACATTTGTGCTTCTTTTCAGTAGCACGTTTTACATTCTACACTAAAATATATGTAAATGCAATAGAAAAATTCACATTTTTTTCATTTTTTTATATCTTTGATACAAATTGACAACTAAATTCGGCGTAAATGGCCCTTTCTCCTGCTTTTTCATATCAATTAATCGGCCTAATTCATAATGTACAATTTGATCAATTTCATCAGAATAATGCATAATTTTTTTATGATACTTATATTCATTTCGATCCAATACTCGAAATCCACCATCTGGAAACACACGTAAATCCAAATCGTAATCAATATATTTAATCGTTTTATTTTCAATTAAATATGGAGTCGCTATATTACAATAATAAAATAAACCTTGCTCTTTCAGCTGTCCAATCACATTAAACCAATCATGTTTATAAAAAAATAATACTGCTGGCTCTCTCGTTCGATGACTCCGCCCATCATGTTCGGTTAACTTTGTATGATCATTTGCAACAATTAAATAATCTTCTGTAACCTCTAATACAATAGCTTCATCATTAATACAATCCAACAAACCATTATGTTTATAACACTCTATTTTAAGACGATCGCCAACTACAACTTTTTCCATCCTATCACGTCTTTCTTATCATATTATACAAAAAATAAACAAAAATAGAAATGCTTTTCACATCTCTATTTTTGATTAGAATTCATTCAAAATACGTAAAGCCTCTTTTAATTGGACATCCACAATCTCAGTTTTATCTGAAGGAATAACTAAATCAACCTCTATATCTGGAATTAATCCAACCCCATCAATACAATCACCATTCGGACGAATCCATCGAGCTGTTGTATACTTCACCATACTTCCATCTTCTAAAGAACGCGTTTGCTGCACCTTACCCTTTCCATAGCTAATCTCTCCTAATAAAGTCGCTCCATAACTATCTTTTAAAGCTGCGGCCAACACTTCTGAAGCAGAAGCAGTCCCCTCATTCATCAATATAATAATAGGATAATCTCTATATTCTTCTGTTTCATCCATAAAATGTTTTGTTTCATCTTTTTCCGCCAGTGCATAAATCTCTTTCCCTTTTTCTAAAAACATACTCGCAATTTCCGTAGCAGCAGATAAATAACCACCCGTATTTCCACGCAAATCCAAAATCAAGGATTTCATACCTTGCTCTTCCATCCTTTGAAGTGCATTTTTTACTTGCTCTGAAACAGTATCAGAAAAAGTAGAAATTGCTAAATAACCAACCATATTTGTTTCTTGTATAATTTGATAATTAATAGCAGGAACATACAAAGAACGAATAGGCACCTGAAAATTTAAAGTCTCATTGTTACGTAACACTTGAATCTCTATGATGTCTTTTTTAGAAGCCTGAATCAATTTTGCTACATCATTCGCTGTCTTTTGCTCAACAAAAGTTCCATCTATCGAAACAATTTCATCTCCATTTAGCAAACCTACTTCCTCTGCTGGAGAATTTTCAAAAACTTTATAAATACGATTGCCATCGGAAATCTGAACACCAATACCTTGATATTTTCCCGTTAATTTTTCCGATAACATATTCGTCTCATCTTGATTCAGATAATTGGAATAATCCTCTCCCAAATATTCAAACATCGCCTTCATCGCTTGTTCTAACATCTCTTTCGAATCAATACTTTGATAATAATCTCCCACTAAAGAGGCGTATACTTTCAAGAATTCTTTTAAATTTTCATCCGCACTTAAATCATTTGCTGTTATATGATTTGTAATTCGACTATTATTATACATAATTACACCAGTCGTTAAACTTGTAAACAATGACGTAATCACAATAATAATGATCAACTCTTTTAATTGAAATCCATTTTTTTTCAAAACATTCACCTTTTTTATTATTACCAAATTATTTTATCATAAAAGTGAAAAAAAAGAACTAACTATTTTTCTTTTTTGTAACAGCTAATTCTTTTTGAATATCTTCTTCTTTTTCTAAATATTTATCAATTTTTCCATTTTTGATTTTAATCAAAGTTAACGTTTTAAATTTCAGTTCCGACACATTTTTGGCCTTTGGATTACTCTCACCATCTGATCCAACATAATATTTCTTATTTAATTCATTATCTAAATCGACATGATATAGTGGTAAGGCATTCTCCTGCTTGGAAGTATAATTGGTCGAAAGAGAAGAATAATAAACTGCTTTTGAAATAGATTCTGGATAAAGAAGAACATAATATTCCTTATTTGGACGATTAAATATCGTACCCACAATCGCTCTTTCACTATTTATTTTGCCATCTTGATAAGCTACCTGAAATAGACTTTTATCCATCACAAATACTTTACTAGCAAAATAAACTACTAGCACAATTCCAACAATAATAAGTAGAACAATTACAAAATGTAGCATTTCTTGTTGTTCTTCTGTTCGATATTTTAATTTATTTATTTGTTTTTCCATCACATTTCACCATTCACATTATAACAATCGAAAGAAAATTTGTAAACTTTTTTAAAAATTCCATTAAAATCATACTACATTTTAATAAAATAAGTTTATCTTAACCGAAAAGAAATCATATCACTTTTCAAAAAAAGAATTATTAAAATGGAAAAAAGTCCAGCTTTTGGACTATTTTTCATTTTTTACATTATTATTTACAACACTTGTTGTGGTTTGATTCATATTTTTAGCAATATTTAAAATTTCCTCTGTCGATAAGTCATTTCCTGCTAAATAATAACTAACATTATTACTTGTCCAATAAAGAGAATTTTCACTTAATGCTGCCACTGTATCATTTAACATTAATGGATCTCCGTAAACGGGAATAATTTCAAATTCTTTACTTGCCATTGCTACTTCTTCCACTAACACAAAATTCTTATCTCCTCCAAAAGTTAAAATAACACGTTCTCCAGTATCTGTATCAACCTTATCCTTACCAGACAAGTAAGTATTACTTGGAATATATAATGGATAAATAATATCTTCTAGCACCCCTGTAGTTTTATCCTTTGGCTTCGTTGTATTGGACTCATTTGTATTATTTTTATCATTTGTTTTACAATTACTTCCTTCACAAGTAGAACCATTCGTTTGACTTTTATTATTACAATCCACATCTTTCGGATCACAAAGCTCACGATCGGTTGTTTTACAACTTGCGTCGCCATCCTTACAAGATTCTTTACTCTCTTCTGCTTTATTTGTAGAAGCATTATTAGAATTATTAACATCAGGAGTCGATTCTGATTCTTTTACATAATCTTCTAATTTAAAATCTTTTTCAGAAAGACCCGCTTTTAAATCCACACTACCAACATTCACCTTAATTTTTACAGCATCCTTATTATTAAATACTTCCACCTTATTTAAATTCATATCCTTATCTAATGTAATTTTCTGATAAACTAAATCAGAATTATTCGGATAATTAACTTTAGAACGAATTACATATTTTGAATCAGAGGTTTCCATACTAACTTCTGCATCATTTGTTAAGTCATTTACAATTGCCCGCAATAAATAAGATTGACTACTATTATCAGGCCATTCACTTTGAAATTTAAAACTCTTATTTAAAGATGGTGTAATGACATAAACCCCATCCCCATTTCTTAAAATAACTTGTTCATGATTATTCGTCTGATTCACTAACAATACTTTATAATAATTATCTTTCAAATAATTTGCTTCCACACTATAAGTAAATGTGTCCTCATCACTATATATTTCCATAGTTCCTTTTAAAACATAACTTTTCGAATTATTAACCGTATCCGTAAACTCTTTTACCACATCTGTTGCTTCCATTTTCCCACACCCCGTAATGAAAAGCAAAACAAAAGCACAGACAAAACACCAAATTTTTTTCACTTTTAACCTCATTCCTTTTCTAATTAACTATATTATTATGTGATAAAAATATTACGTATAAAAATCGAATTTTGAGAAATAATAGAAATAAAAGAAAGGAAGGAATTTATGGAAACAATGCATAAAACCTGCTTGGTTTTTACAATTATAGGTGCAATTAACTGGGGATTGATTGGATTTTTTGATTTTAATCTAGTCACAACATTATTTAAAGAATCCAGTATGATTGTAAATATCATCTATGATTTAATTGGAATTTGTGGAATTATAAATATTTGGTTATTATTTAAGCATTATACTGATGATCCAATTAAATAAAAAATCTACCTTTCGTAGATCTTTTTTATTATTTTTAAAAAATATTCCTAATTTCCCCATTTGGAGTAACATCAATATCTAAGGCTGCTGGATTTTTTGAAAGACCAGGCATGGTCATAATATTTCCCAAATAAACTACTATAAATTGAGCTCCCGCAGACACATGTAAATCGCGAACTGTCACTGTAAAATCTTTCGGATAACCAAGCAATTCTTTTTGATCACTAATAGAATATTGTGTTTTGGCTACACAAATCGAAAAATTTGGAAAATGAGTTTGATACAAAGCCAACTTTTCTTTTGCTTCTTCTAAATAAATAACTTCCTTCGCATGAAATAAATTTGTACAAACTTTATAGATTTTATCCTCCAATAAATCATCTATTTGATATAACAACTTTAAAGATGGCGTTTTAAATTTTAATATTTCTTTCGCTAATAAAAGAGCCCCTTTTCCTCCTTCCGCATGAACTTGATTTACAGCAAAAGGTTTTCCTCGTTTTACCACAAAGTTTTGAACCATCTGAATTTCAGAATCCAAATCACTCGCATATTTATTTAAAGTTACAACATAATTAAGATTTAAACAATCCAAATTGTCCATATGAGCTTCTAAATTAGATAAGCCTCGTTCCAACATCTTCCACTCATCTAATAATCCTAGTTTGGTACCATGATATTTCAATGCTTTAATCGTTACCACGAGCACAACAGCCAAAGGTTTTATTTGATTCTCACGACAAATAATATCACAGAACTTAAATCCTCCCAAATCGGAACCAAAACCGGCTTCCGTTATAACGTAAGAAGCAAGTTTTCTTCCTAAAGAAAGAGCCGAAACCGAATTTACTCCTGGAGCAATATTAGCAAAAGGACCTCCATGAACTAAAACAGGATTTCCTTCCAAAGTCTGTACTAAATTGGGATTCATCGCATCTTTTAAAAGAGCAACAACAGAACCTGTAATTCCCAAATCTTTTACAGTAACAAAATTCCCATGAACATTTTGAGCCACAATAATCTGATCAATTCTTCTACGCAAATCATCTAAATCTTTACTAACACAAAATACAGCCATAATCTCACTTGCAGCAGTAATCGTAAAATGGTCCCTTCTAGGAATTCCATTCATCTTTCCACCTAGTGCTACTTCAACATGACGAAGAGCCCGATCATTCATATCAATCGTTCTTAAAAAAGAAATCTTATTTAAATCAATCTCTAAGTCATTCCCCTGCATAATATGATTATCAATCATTGCACTAATTAAATTATTGGCACTCGTAATGGCATGAAAATCACCATTAAAATGTAAATTAATATCTTCCATTGGCAATACTTGCGCATATCCTCCGCCAGTAGCTCCACCTTTTACTCCAAAAACAGGTCCTAAAGATGGTTCACGAAGAGTAAGACAAGAAGAAACATGTAATTGACATAACGCATCATATAAACCAATTGCAACTGTCGTTTTTCCTTCCCCATAGGGTGTAGGATTTATTGCGGTAACTAAAATTACATTTCCAGTCTGTTCTTTTTGAATAGGAAATACTTTAGCTTTATATTTTCCATACAAAAATAAATCATCTTCTTTCAAATGAAGCTTATCAGCAACCTGTAAAATATCTTTCATTTTCGTTTGATGGGCTATTTCATAATCCTTTAACATATTTCATTTCCTCCTTTAAAACCACTTATTCAAATTTTAACATAAAAAAAAGGAATTTTCATTCCTTATCCTTGAGTAATACTAATTCTAACTTTAGTGGTTACAACATAATTAACGCGTGGATCATCACTTTCAATATTGACTTCTACTTCATAATCTCCAGCTCCATATCCCGACAAATCAGTATAAGCAGAAATATTATCTGCATTAATCGAATCAATCACAGACTGTACACCCTTCACTTGCACAGGAACCGAGGTAGAACCCACTAAATTTGCTTTCAAGCCATTTCCTAAATTTTTATAACCAATATTAGATAAATCTAATGTTTTTTGTTTTTCATCTCCAAAACTAACTACTATTTTAGCATTTTCTTCACTAATATGACGCACACCATTTGGCTTAGAGATGGTAACATTATAAGTTTTAGCACCATTATTTCCTTGGTTTGCAACATCAATCGTAACTGGAATACTTTTTATTTCATCAATAATTGATTTTTCTCCATAGATATTTAAAGAATAACTACTTTTACCATTGATTGTAATAGATGAAATAGATTTACCCGTAATCAAATCGCCAGTCGCTAACACTTTAATTGGCACTACCGCAGAATATGTTCCAAGTGTAATCGTTCCTGTAATGGTATTTGGAACAATCTCAACATTTGGTAAAAGTGCACCATTAGAATCATAAGCCACTAAACGAATATCCGTAATATCATAAGTTCCAGCATCCGTATATTTTTTATTACTTAAATCAATTAAAGCTTTTACCGTTGCAACTTTTTCAAGCATATCATTGCTTCCTTTAATAATGACCTCAGTTTTATCCAATTCTACCGAATCCACACTTAACTTTTCATCCATTTTATTTTCATTTAATAATTCATAAGAAACATTCGTCCAAATTTTACTTTCTTTTTTCTTAATCGTCACCATAACATAAGATGGATCTAATTTATAACTAATATTATCTACTGTTTGATTATAACTAAGTGGCACTTTTACTGGTGTATCACTTGCTTCATAGTCAGACAAATCTAATACTACATCATGATCACCTAATTGCTTCGCTAAATAAATAGAACTTTTACGTCCCGTTAAAATAATATCGACTTGATTTACTAATCCTTCTACAACATATGCCTCTTTATTATATAAAACATTGACAGCTTGATTAGATAAAATCTCAGCTTCATTTTCCACCAAAGTAATCACTTGAGAATCCACTAAAAAGAAAATTCCAACTGCAAAAAAAAGTGATAAATACAAAAGAATATGAGGACGATTTAAAAATTTTTCAATATGACTTGGATTATTTTTTAGACGATCCCCAACATGATAAATAAACCGACTAATCGGTGTAACAATAAATCGATCTAACCCACGATAAATCATTTTAAAAAAAGCAACAATAGAACGAACTATTTTATTCATCATTCAAATCCTCCTCTCGATGACTATCTGCTTCATAAAACACTTCTGTTTTTGGCTTTAGTTCATCTACCAATCTCATTCGAAATTCATCAAGAGTTAAATTATAATTTAATTCTCCATTACTAGCAATACTAATCCGACCATTTTCTTCACTAACTACAAGAGCAATAGCATCAGATTCTTCTGCAATTCCAAGAGCAGCACGATGTCTAGTTCCAAGACGTTTATTTATACTTGGATTCATACTTGTTTTAAATACTGCTCTAGCACAAGTAATGCGATCTCCCTCCAAAATAACACCACCATCATGAAGCGGACTATTTGGAAAAAATAGATTACTTAAAAGTTCACTTGAAACATCTGCATAAATCTTCGTTGCTGGCTCAATATATTCTGATAAAGAAACATCACGTTCAATCACAATTAAAGCTCCAATTCGATTTCGTTTTAAATATTCCACAGCTTCCATAATCTCACAAATCATTCGTTCTCGTTCATCGACGGTTAATATCTTATGCCGCCCTAGTAAATGAGTTCGACCAATACTTTCCAACACTCCTCGAATCTCAGGTTGAAAAATTACAATAATTGCAATTGGTCCCCATTCAATCACATATTCTAATAATAAGCCTACAGTATATAAATTTAAAATTTTACTAATTACTTCGATAGCTAATATTAATAAAACACCTTTTAAAATTAACACCATTTTGACATTATTCTTGATGTTTTTCAAAATAAAATAAAATAACAGCCATACAATACAAATATCGAATATTTTTGTACAAATTGACCAAAGTCCAGCTAATGTCATTTTTTCACTCCTCTTTATTTCGTCTTTTCATTATATCATCATCCATATCATTCGTCCACGAGAAATCTATTTTCCTAAAACCTCAAAAGAAGTATTTTGATTAGCAGGATTCTCCATAGGATTAGAAAGAGAATTCATTTGATTCATAAAAGCCGGATTTTGATTTTCATAAATCGTGTTATTCACAGGAGCATTTTGATTTATCATCGAATTTTGTTTTGGTAAAACTGCTTCCGAAATTTTTTTATTTTGCGCAGACATAGCCAACATTTCTAAATTTCGAGCCATTTCTTGTGGACTTTCAAAAATGCTCAAATCTTTTTTTTCTCTACTATCTACAATATATCCAACTAAAGCAAAAATAAGTACAATGGTTATTAGTAAAAACCACATATAATTATTTGCTAAAAAATCAATTATCATTTCCATAAATCACCTTTTCTAGGAAATACTTATCTTTTGATTAAAAGGAGCAATTTGTATCCAAGTATTTCCATCATTTAATACAACTTCACTTCCATCCGCATAATAATATTTTGTCTTCTGATTACGCGAGCTTTTCTCCCATATTATTGGAACAGCTATCCCATCGGTAATATAATATCCTTCACCTCTACCAATTAAATCCAAAGCTTGCCTGCCATAAGAATCAATCGAACGGTTCGAAACCTGATACACAAGAATATTCTTAGCAAAATACTGTTCTTTCGTTACATAATCCGTATGAGCAACATCATTCACAAAACGAACATATACTTTTTTATTTTCATCATAACGATACATCGTTTTCGTACTATTAGAATAAGGAATTACCACTTCATTTGCGGTTTTTATAGTTCCATTTGAAGAAAAATCTAAAGGGATTGCAGAATAAGACATGATATAATCCCCTTTTCGCTTTTCACGATACCCAAGTTTCATAGCACCATTTTTTAACTTCTCCATACTTGTAAAAGCACGATGTTCTGTAGCAACAGAAAGAGAATGATCTTTCCAAAAATAATTTGACTGATAAAGTCCATTGATATTTTGAATACCATAATAGGTAATATCTTTCTTCGCCTGCTCACTAAAACCCCAATGAACAAAATATGCATCATGTTCCATCGCATAATCTAAATAATAGGGACGAGCACTTCGAATAGGTCCAATTCGCTCTATAGCGGTATCTTGAAACAAAGCCAAAAATCGAGTAATTCCCCCTTCGACAATCATCTCATAAACAAAATATGCATCTTGCAAACCTGAATGATAAGGGCGAGCAACGGCAATGTTATTAATCATTACAGCATAAGGCCTCGAAGTCGAATCTTCCAAAACAATCTTTACTTTGGGCTTTTCCATCTGTTCTTTTTCTTGTAATGGTTCCAATTTAAAATACTTTAAACCCAAACAAATCGCTAAAACAATAAAAAATAAAACAAAAGTCACGATTCCAAAAGCTTTCCCTTTCATTCTTTTTTTCATGATACCACCTATTTTCTTATTATATCACAAAAAAAAGAAAAAACGTATTTTTCTTATGAGCGCCGCATCTCGCGTTCTAAATCTCTTTTTTTAATAGTTTCTCTTTTATCATAAAGTTTTTTTCCTTTACACACACCAATTAAAATTTTTACACGACCTCGCACAAAATAAAGCTTTAACGGAATTAATGTCACCCCATCTTGAATCACAGCTTGATGTAATTTTTGTAATTCTTTTTTGTGAAGCAACAATTTTCGTGTCCGTCTTTCCTCATGATTAAATTGGTTGCCTTCAAAATAAGAAGCAATATAACAATTTAGAATGCTAGCTTCAGAATTACGAACAAGAACATAACTATCTTTTAAATCAACTGAACCATTTCGAATACTTTTCACTTCAGTTCCAGAAAGAACTATACCAGCTTCATAAGTTTCCAAAACAGTATAATCATAATAAGCTTTTTTATTCTTTATTTCGATCATGTTGATCTCCTACCAATTCAAAATCGATCATCGCAGTTTCCTTAGAAGCAGAAATACAGCGAACCCGTACATGGTCACCAATTCGATAAGTTTTCTTTGTATTATTTCCAATTAATGCCAAAGACTCTGGAACATAATTATAATAATCTCCTTTTAAAGAGTTAACATGCACAAGTCCCTCAATCAAATTAGGAAGTTCTACAAAAAATCCAAAATTAGTCACCGTTGTTATAACTCCATCATATTCCTCACCAACATGACTTTCCATGTATTCTGCCATTTTCATATCATCTACATCGCGTTCGGCTTCATCTGCTGCTTGCTCTCGTTCACTAGAATGAGCTGCCACTTCCACTAAATTTTGATCCAAATAGGCAATCGTACTCATTGAAAAATCCTTCTCAACTAAATACTTTTTCAAAAGACGATGAACAACTAAATCAGGATATCTTCGAATTGGACTAGTAAAATGTGTATAAGCCTCTGAAGCTAACCCAAAGTGACCAATATTATCCTTACTATAAATAGCTTTACGCATACTCCTTAAAAGCAAACTGGATAAAATTTTAAACTCTGGTTTATCATCTAATTCCTCTAACAAACTTTGCATCGTTTTAGGAGTCAAATCATTTACTTTTGATTTTAATTCATAACCAAGTAATTTTACCAAATTCACAAAATCATCAATTTTCTCACTATTTGGTTCTCCATGAACCCGATACAAAAAAGGTAACTCCATATTGTATATATGAGTCGCTACAGTTTCATTAGCTACAATCATAAAAGATTCAATCAGCTTTTCCGCATCTTCTCTTTCATCTACCACAACATCAATTGCTTTTCCAAACTCATCTTGTACAATCCTTGCCTCATCCAAGGCAAAATCCATATATCCTCTACTTCGACTCCTCCTTTGCAAAATATGAGCTAATTCATTCATACTTCTTAGCACATCCACGAAAGGCTCATATCCATCTAAAACAATATCTCGCATTAAAATATCATTCACCGCTTCATAAGTCATCTTCTTCATACTTTTTATATAACTTGGTGTAATTTCATAATCAATAACTTCCCCACTTGGATTAATTGTCATAACACAAGACATCGATAATCGAAGTTCATTCTCGTTCAAAGAACAAATTCCATTCGATAATTGATGAGGAATCATAGGAATAACCGTGTCTGCTAAATAACTTGAAGTTCCTCTTAAATACGCTGCGTCTCCTAATGCTGTATTTTCTTTAACATAATGAGAAACATCTGCAATATGAACACCTAAAATATAATTTTGATGATCACGAGTTAAACTAATTGCATCATCAATATCTTTTGTATGTGAACCATCTATGGTAAAAACCATCTCATTCGTATAATCGCGCCGTCCAATAAAAGAAGCCTCATCTACATCATTTGGAATATCTTTCAATTCTTCCTCAACTTCAACTCCAAAATCTGATTCAATTTGATATTTATAAGCAATACTTAAAATATCCACCCCAGGATCATCTTTATGACCTAATATTTTTTTTACTTCTCCATAGTATTTCTTATGATCTAACTGCCGCACCAAATGAACTAACACCTTATGTCCTTCGACACAATTTTGGGTACTTTTAGGATCCAACACCACAATAAAATCTTTCTTATCATCATCCAATTTCAAACGAAATTTATTTTTAAACAAGTATAGTTCCCCTACCATATCATGAAGATCTCGTTTTAAAACGCGTATTATTTTTCCTTCTCGTTTTACTCCAACTCGAGTAATTTCTGCCAAAACAACATCATCATGAGTTGCCTTATCTAACATATCCGCTGGAATATATAGATCTTCTTCTTTTTCCAAAAGCACAAATCCATACCCTTTTTTATTTAAAGATAATTTACCAATCCTCAAACTAGGACAATTTCTCAATAAAATATATTTCTCTTTTTTTGTTTTAAAAACCTCATATGAGGACACTAATGCTTCTAATTCCTCACAAAGTTCACGATATTCCAAAGCCGTCTGAAGCCCCAATAAATCATTAATTTCTATAGCAGTCTTCGCTTCATGAATCGATTCTAATACATTTAAAATTTCTTTTTTCATTTTTTCACCCCACATGATACGTACATGTTTTTTCCTTATTTGGATAAGCGATTTGAATCACTTCTGATCCTGTAATTTTCTTGCCCGTTAACGGATTAATTAAATCTTCATCCAAAAGTCCATTCGTAATTAAAATACTCGCTGTTACCGAACAGCCATTAGTCTTACAAGTTGCTTTTTTTTGCTTTATTTGAGGATCACTTAAATCGATATAAGTACACGCGGCACTTTCTAAAACTTCTTGAAAAGACTCAATCTCATCATCTTCTTGCTGACTAAATAAAGAAGATAAATTATTCGTAATGACAATTCCCATCAACACCATTAAGCCAATTGTTGCAATTAATTCAATTAAAGTAAATCCATTTTTATTTGTCATGACCATCCACCATAATTATTATACCCAATTTCAAGAAGAAAAGGCAAAAAAATCAAAATAAGTTGACAAATAAAAAAAGAACGAATCTACCGTTCTCTCCAAGATTACATTACAAACAAGAAAAAGGAAACACAAAAGAAAAACAATCCTAAAATCATTGTCAAACGACTAATAAATAATTCTAAACCTCTTTCCTTCATTTTTCCAAATAAAGCTTCATTTCCTCCTGTAATAATTTGACCAGCATCACTTGCTTTATTACTTTGTAAAAGAACAATAGCAATTAAAATAACGGAAACAACTAATAATATAGTTTCTAAAATTTCTGACATAAGTTACCTCCTAAACTTTAAACACTTTATCATAAAATCATACATTAATCAAGATCTAGCACATCTATTATCAATCGATAGATTTCTTCTCGACCTTTTTTGGTAATAGAAGAAAACGGAATAAAATATCCATCGTTACCCAATTTTAAGGTTTCTTTTATTAATTTATCCTGTTTCACTCGATTATTGGCAGAGACTTTATCATATTTTGTCGCCACAATAGTTGTCCTTATATTATAATATTTCAAAAAATCATACATTAATACATCATCTTCTGTTGGCTTATGACGATAATCAATTAATAAAAATACTTGCGTCAAATTTCCTCTACTTTTTAAATATTCCTCAATCATTAAACCCATTTTTTGATTTTTCTCTTTAGAGACATTTGCGTATCCATATCCTGGAACATCAACAAAATAAAATTGATTATTCACTAAATAAAAATTTAAAGTTTGAGTTTTACCAGGTTTACTACTTGTATGAGCAAAATTTTTACGAGCAATTAAAGTATTAATAAAACTACTCTTCCCAACATTACTACGTCCAACTAATAAAAATTCTGGAATTCCTTCTTCCGGATACTGACTTTGTCGAACAGCTATCTTTTTTAATTCAACTGAATTAATTTTCATGAAAAATCACCTTTTCTTAATTATAACCTAATATTTCACTCTTTTTTTGAATCAATGAAACTAATGTTAAATGTATTAATTCAAATAAAATACAAAACGACCCCAATATCTCATAAAAATTCATTTGTAAAAACGGATTTATAATTAATAATATTGCACAAACGAGCAATAAAATACTTCCAAATATTAAAACCCAAAACCCAGATTCCTTGTGACGATAAAAGCAAAAAGCCTCATAAAAATGCTCAATTGCATGAAATATAATATATATACTAAATAAATAATTTAAAGATATAAAATCGGAAGGAAAAAGAAAGCCCAAGCCGAGAATACATAAGAGCATTCCAAATACCACAAAAAGTTTACGATGAAAAAAGCAAAAAATATGAAGACCTCCTAAAAAGAAAATCAAAAAGCCTAAAATTAATTTTAATAGAAAAAAAGAAAAGACAGGCCACAAAAGTAAAATGATTCCAAATAACAAAACAAATAAAGAATAAGCTGCATTCAAAGTCACATAATGAGAATCCCACTTTTGTTTTGAAAAAAAAGCTGGTTTACGACGAACATTCATTTTTACTTTTCGTTTTAAATCTTGATCGGAATACATAAAAAGACCTCCTAAAAAACGCTCCTATTATATCATGCTTCCTTAAAGCAAGCAAGTAAAGGGACAGAAATAGTTGATTTATTTCCAAAATATGATATAATAGCAAACTTAAAAAGGGGGAATTTTTATGCAAATAAAAGAATTATCCATTCAAGAATTTGAAGAATTTGTTCATAAAAATCCATTAGGAAATCATTATCAAACATCAAGCTATGGAATATTAATGGGAGAAGAAGGGTATCAGTATGAATTAATTGGATACGTCGACGAATATCAAAACATTCAAGCTGCTTCTTTAATTTTATTTAAAAAGATAGGTTTAAAAATGAAATATGGCTATGCCCCAAAAGGTTTTATCTTAGATTATTTTGATCAAAATCTAGTAAAAGAATTTACAGAAAAATTAAAAGAGTATTATTTAAAGAAAAACGTAGTATTTATCAAAGTAAATCCCGAACTTGCCATTGCAGAGATTGAATCTCAAAACTTTACCAAAACCTATAATTGGAATGTTGAAATTAAAGATTATTTAAATGACAATGGTTATTTAAAACTAAAAGACAATCTTTACTTTGAATCACTCCTCCCAAGATTCGGTGGCATTATAAATTTAAAAAAGCTTACACCAAATAACTTTTCTAAAAACACACGAAACAAAATTAAAAGAGCGATCAAAAAAGGATTAGAAATAGAAATTTCTGAACGAAGTGGATTAGACATTCTATATCCTTTCATTGAAAAAAAACAACAACACAATGAATTTTATTACAAGAATTATTATAATATTTTTCATCCCAAAGAAATGATTGACTTATTTTTAGTAAGCATAAATACAAAAGAATACTTATATAACGCTAGAGAACTTTATGAAAAAGAATTAGAAATCAATACTCAATTAAATCATAGCTTAATTGAAAATAACAATGAAAAAAATATAAATTTAAAAATGAGCTCCGATCGAAAACTGTTATCCTATAAAAATGATGTTCTAGAAGCAACCGAACGAAACAGTAAACAAGAGAAAATTTACATCGCAGGAGCCTTAGTAATAAAATATAAAAACAGAGTACAAATTATAGCAAGTGGATATGATAAAAAATATAAACGATTTAATCCCAATTACTTTTTACACTATAAAATAATGGATTATTATAAAAATGATTATACCTATTTCGATTTAAATGGCTTAACTGGAGATTTCACGAAAGAAAATCCATATTATGGCCTAAACCAATTTAAACTAGGATTTGCACCTAAAATATATGAATTCATTGGAGAATATGATTTAATTATTGATGAAAAAAAATACAGATCATTGCTATCAAAAGGAACACTAGCTAAAACATTTAATAAACCAAATAACAAAGAAGGAAAAAAACAATCTTAATATACTTAGATTGTTTTTTTTAAAAAGCCAAGGTAATTCGATACCCTTCCCAAGGAACACCGAGAGCAGATGCAAGATCAGATGTAAATTGACTTGCACTACTTCCACCATTACTAAAGCCTCCTCTGACAAATGTTAAACTATAAGTAGTAAGGAAACGAAAGCGACTGTGATACCAAGAAGATCTTTGATAAAGACTCCCCAAAACTGGCGGATTATAAAATGGTCCTAATTCTCCTGTGGCATCTCCCAATATACGCCGACGATATGCTTGCTCATTCTGTGCATTTTTACCATTATAATCATATAAATCATAATAAGACGCATTCGGTAATTCCATTCCCATCATTTCCTGTAACTCGCAAATAGAACTATTGCCATCTATACATTTAAAACCTTTAAATCCAGTTTGTAAAGTCAAAATACCCTTACTATCTTCAGTCTTCATAAAAGCCATCATTACATCTCCAGCTCCACCACTCATACCATATATCCCACTTATATTCCCAGTTGTACTTCCTAAATATCCAATATCTGTATTATATAAAACAGATTCATTATTTTCATACATATCATTCGTAAAAGGATCATCATCCGGTTCATACTTTGAAACATTTCCTGTAAAATAAGTATTATTCACGCGAATTTGCTTCCCTATCCCATACTGACTATGTGACAAATACGCAATCGCCCCCCATTCCGTATTTTTCATCATATGACTATTATATTCTCTTTTGTAATTGTAGGAGTTTAAATGCATATTTAGAAAACTAATATTTCTCCAACTATATACATTTGGTTTAATTTGTACTTTTCCCACATCTACTTCATCACGTTCTGAAGATGATTGATCAGTAAAACCTTGATATCCTGTCTCAAACTTACCTACCCAAATTCCATTCGTATCAAATGCACGAAAGGCTGGATGTGTTAACCATGAACCTACTGTATTTCCATCACTTTCATTTGTACCATTATTCTCAAACTCAATCGCAATGATTTGTGATTTCTCTTCATACATATTTACTACTTCACCACGTTTATAAGTATCATATTCTCCCATATTGAATAACTGATATCGATACCTTGGTATCCACACAAAATAGGATTCTATATTACTTTCAGGTATTACTTCTCCTTCTCCATATGCAACACTCTCATCTAATAATATAACTGCATTCGCCCATCTCTTCTTTCCATAATTATACCATTCACTTCCAAGCGATGCCTTCTTCACCTCTCCATTCGAAGCTATTATCACTGGAATCAAACCATCTTTTAATTCTGGATCTGTTCCATTTAATATACTTTCTGTATACTTACTTTGAAAAGATATCTCACATTTCGTTCTAGTATGATTTAAATTTTTTACAATCAAATTCCAATTTTGATAATCCCATGTTCCAATGGTTTCATTCGTACAATTTATCTTTTCTACTGCTTTTCCACTTTCTTTTCCTGGGATAACTTCTGTACTTACTCCATCTACCAAAACAGATACTTTCACATCATAATTACTCAGAAAAGAAGGAATACTTCCCTTTATAACATCAAAGCTTTCTTTTTGATCATACAATGCAAAACTGCGATATAATATCATTCCAACTAAAAAAAGAAAACTAACAATACTTAATCCCAAAATAATCTTTTGTTTTTTTCTGCTTTCATGGTACGACTTTAATTCCATAAAAAAACCTCTATCCTAATCCTCAGTTTAAAGGTTTTTTTTAAATTTATACAATTAATAACACTCTTTTTTAAAATCAATACAATACGAAATCCATGCAGAGCAAAGGCAAAAATCCATCTTTTATCCACAATCTACAAAACTTTTCTTTAAAAACTAAGGACATTCTTTTAAAACAAAAACAGCTTCGCTATTATATCACAAACTACTCCTTCATTTCGAAGTTCCATACGTTATAATTCCAAATGGCATAATTTTGATAAATAGCTTCTCCAATAGCTAAAAACAAAACCAAGAAAATCATCATGACAAAATTTGCTGTTTATTATTGTTTATATGAAAAGATTTTAAATCTCTAAAATACCTATTTGCTTAAATCAAATTTAAAATAAACAAGGATTAGCAAAACAAAGGAATTTAATTTTTAAAAAAATTTTTTTCTTAAATATATAAATTTTTTACATGCAAAAATCACCAAACCTTTCTTTTCAACAATAAAATCTAAAATTAATCTATTTTTCAAACAAAAAAACAATTTAAGTCAAACTTAAATTGTTTTTCAGTTTAAAATTATTCAATAATTTCAGCAACTACTCCGGCACCAACAGTACGTCCACCCTCACGAATAGAGAATTTTGTTCCATTTTCAATTGCAACTGGAGCAATTAATTCTACTGTCATATCAATGTTATCTCCAGGCATTACCATTTCAACTCCACTTGGAAGTTCAATAACACCAGTAACATCAGTTGTACGGAAATAGAATTGTGGTCTGTAATTTGAGAAGAATGGAGTATGACGTCCGCCTTCTTCTTTCGTTAAGACATATACACTAGCTTTAAATTTAGTATGTGGATGAACACTTCCCGGTTTAGCAAGAACTTGTCCTCTTTCTACTTCATCACGAGTAATACCACGAAGTAAAGCTCCAGCATTATCTCCAGCTTGTGCAAAATCAAGAGATTTTCTAAACATTTCAATTCCAGTAACAACTGTTTTCTTCGTATCTTTAAGACCAACGATTTCAACTTCATCATTTAGATTTAATTGTCCACGTTCAACACGTCCTGTAACAACAGTACCACGTCCTGAAATAGTGAAAACATCTTCAATACTCATTAAGAATGGTTTATCTGTATCACGAACTGGTGATGGAATATAATCATCAACTGCAGCCATTAAATCACGAATAGATTGAGCAGCTGTTTCATCTCCTTCAATAGCTTTAAGCGCACTACCACGAATAATAGGGCATTCACTATCAAAATCATATTCACCTAATAATTCACGAATTTCCATTTCTACTAAATCAAGTAATTCTGGATCATCTACTTGGTCACATTTATTCATGTAAACAACAATTTTAGGCACTCCAACTTGACGAGATAATAAAATATGTTCTCTAGTTTGAGGCATAGGGCCATCAGCAGCTGATACTACTAAAATAGCACCATCCATTTGTGCAGCACCAGTAATCATGTTTTTGATGTAGTCAGCATGACCTGGACAGTCAACGTGTGCATAGTGACGAGTATCAGTTTGATATTCTACGTGTGCAGTGTTGATAGTAATTCCACGTTCTTTTTCTTCTGGAGCAGCATCGATTGCAGCATAA
>JAAVZT010000003.1 GCA_022791775.1 Bacilli bacterium | reverse complement strand
TTAAAATTAGAAATCTCCCCTTTTAAATATACTTTTCTTAAAAAAGTATTATCATCAAATAATAATTTAATATAATTATTTAGAGCACTAACTTTAATATAATTTTTTTCAATCATTTCTTTTTGTCTCTCCTCTTTATTATTTCTGTTAATTTTTCATAATGTTCTTCGTAAGAACCCATGATTTCTATTTTAATATCCTTGGGAATTTCAGCATTTATATTTTTTTCAATTTGATTTATTATATTGGATAATTGAGTAAGCGAAAAACGATTATAAAGATTGTAAAAATATGCGCAAAATATGCGCTCAGAATAAGTTAAAAAGTATTCTAATTCTTCATATATATCGCTTAATTTATAATGTTCATTAATATGGAATTCTAAGTTAAAAGAAGGAAAGTAAAAAGAACGATTGGAGTCAAAGAGCGGGGTCAAGGTAGCACTTGTTCTATTTTTTTCAATTTCCCAGTTAGCGGCATGTCGATCTCTTTGCATGGTTAAAAAATCAAAAGCAAAACGATTTGCTAAATTTGTTAGAATATTGTAGACTATTTTATTTTTATGTTGGTAATTTCTAAAATGAAATTCCACTGCATTCCAAATCGTTTCTAAATTATTTAGACGTTTTATTAGTTCTGTTTTTTCATCTTTTGTTAACCAATCTTTTAATAAGTATTTGGGCAGAATTGATTGAAAATTGGTGGTGTGTTTCATTGCTAAAAAATATTCATATAATATAGTTTCTCCAGAAATGTATTTAAAATGTTCTTGTCGATAGTCTTCTATTAACTCTCCTTGATAATCTTTGTATGATATTAATTCTATATGAGGTGTAGGAATTTGGGCTATTTTGGCCATTTTTTCAATAATTAAGGCTCTATATTTTTGGTTGTTTTCTTCCCAAAATTTTAATAGATAATTTTTTCCATTTATATTATTAATCCACAAACTAGAGGTTATATGTGAATTGTTAAATATTTGTTTTAATTTGTCATTTATATCCATGCAATGATTTTGTTGTTCCATGTTTATTCCTTGATTATTTTGTCTAATACTGCATTTATGATTTTTCGTACTGAATCATCACTATATTTTTTGGCTAATAAAATAGCTTCATTAATGATCACGATTGGGGGTGTATCTGTATATTTTAGTTCATAAATGGCTATACGCAGAATAGAAGCACCGGTTTTATCTAAACGATTGATTGTCCAATCTTTTACATGTCGGTTCGCTTCTGTATCAATTTCTTCTTGATGGGCAATTACTCCTAAAACAATTTCTTTTACAAATTCATTTTCTATAGAAATATTATCTTTGATTATTTCGTCAATTTCATAAGGGGTTTTTAAGTTGTTTCGAATATCTATTTGATATAATATAATCATACTTTTTTCTCTTAATTCGCTACGGGATAAAGTCATTTAACATCACCTGTTTCATTATAACAAAAAGCAAATCCTTCTTCAAGAAGACTTGCTTATTTCGTTAATTCTTTTAATTCATATAATTTGTTTATGGCTTCCATTGGCGTTAGTCGTAAGGGATCAATTTCTTTTAATTTTTCTTGTAATACGTCACATTCCTTTTCTTCTGTAAAAGCGATGGTAAGTTGTATATTGTCTTCTTCATTTTTCTTTTTTTTGCTTTTGGATTCATAATAACTTAAAATTTCATCCGCTCGATTTAATAATTCTTCTGGCATTCCTGCTAATCTTGCTACATGAATTCCGTAACTTTTATCAACTGCACCTGTTTTTATTTTATGTAAAAATGTAATGGTACCATTTTCTTCTTTTGCACTTACATGAATATTTTTTATACTTCCAATGGTTCTTTCTAATTCTGTTAATTCATGGTAATGAGTAGAAAATAAAGTTTTGCAACGAATATGCTTGCTAATATATTCTAAAATGGCTTTTGCTAAGCTCATTCCATCATAGGTGGCAGTTCCTCTTCCTAGTTCATCAAATAAGATTAAACTATTTTCGGTTGCATTACAAATGGCGTTTTTAGCTTCTTTCATTTCGACCATAAAAGTGGACTCACCACTTACTAAATCATCACTAGCACCTATTCTTGTAAATATTTTATCGATGATGGGTAAATTAGCTTTGCTGGCTGGTACAAATGATCCCATTTGAGCAAGGATAATGATAACGGCTAATTGACGCATATAGGTACTTTTTCCACTCATATTAGGACCAGTAATTAAAAGGGTATTGATACTTGCATCCATTGAACAATCATTATTGACATATTGAAAATTATTGACTTTTTCTATGACTGGATGACGTCCTTCTTTAATATCTATGATATGATTTTCATTTAGGGTTGGTCTTACAAAATGGTATTCTTCGGCACAGACAGCTAATGATGATAAAGCGTCTAATTCGCTTAATATTTCAGCAGTTGCTTTTAATTCCATTAAGGTTTCTTTTATTTTGTTTTTCACTTCTATAAATAGATTATATTCTAATTCAATGATTTTTTCTTCCGCGTTTAAAATTAAAGCTTCTTTTTCTTTTAACTCAGGGCTGATAAATCGTTCACAATTTGTGAGAGTTTGTCTTCTTTCCCAGTGTAGGTCTGGATTCACTAAATTAATTTGTCCTTTTGTGATTTCAATAAAATATCCAAATACTTTGTTGTAGCCAACTTTTAAATTTTTGATTTTTGTTTGCTCTTTTAATTTGTTTTCAAAATCTGCTATAAAGCTTTTTCCCCCACTTCTGATTTGCTTTAGTTCATCTAATTCACTATGATATCCTTCTTTTATTAAATACCCTTCTTTTAAAGTAATAGGTGGATTTTCATAAATCGCTTTTTCTAGCAAATCATAAATATCAGGATGCGTATTTATTTCAAAATTAAATTTTAAATCTTGGCTAATTTCTTTTATTTCTGGTAAATATTTTAAACTATTTTTTAATTGAAGTAAATCGCGTGCATTTAAATTACCACAAGCTAATTTCCCACAAATACGTTCAATATCATATACATTGTATAAAGCTTCACGAAGTCGCTCTTTTAATATGAATTCTGTATTTAATACATCTATTTTGTTATATCTGTCTTCAATTAATGTTTTATTTTTTAAAGGATTCATTAACCATTTTTTTAGTTTACGACTTCCCATACTAGTCTTACATTTGTCAATAAGCCAAATAAGAGAATATGTACGTTCTTTTAAACGTAAAGTTTCCATTAATTCTAAATTTCGTACGGTATGGACGTCCATTTCTAAATAATCATCTGGGAATACAATCGTTGCAGGACTCATATGGGATAGATCTTTTAATTCGCGGACAACTAAATAGTATAGTAAGTGTTTAATGCTCATTTTTAAGTGTTCCTCTTCAATATTTTCATATAGATGAGCATATTCTTCTTTTAAGCTATTTTCTTCATAAGAAACTTCAATATGATAAGTTCCTTTCAGTAAACTAATTAGTTCTAAATCGTTATTGTCTTTTAAAATTACTTCTAGTATTCCTAGGTTTAAGATTTCACTCATTAACTTTTCTTTTGAATGAGGTATGGCCATTACACATAGGGTACCAGTTCTAATATCTGCATAGCATAGCACATAAATGTAGGTATAATCCATTATGCTAGCAATGTAATGATTTTCTTGCTCGGGTAAAAGATCTGAGTCGATCATAGTACCTTTACTGATAACTTGAACAACTCCTCTTTTTACCATTCCTTTAGTTTCTTTCGGGTTTTCTAATTGTTCACAAAGTGCAACTTTGTATCCTTTCATTACTAATTTTTCAATATAAGGATTGACTGAATGAAAAGGAACACCACACATAGGAATTCTTGTTTCTAATCCTGCGTTTTTGCCCGTTAAGGTTAATTCTAATTCTCGACTAGCTGTTTCCCCATCTTCAAAAAATAATTCATAAAAATCTCCTAATCGGTAAAATAATAATTCATGTTCATATTGATCTTTTATTTCCATATATTGTTTCATCATAGGACTTAATTCATTGCGATTGACTTCATTTCGTTTCATACTTCTTCACCGTACATTTCATAAATTGTATTATATCATTAAGTCTTAGAACATTCAAAAAAAACTGGACAAAATTTCCAGTTTTTTAAAGAAAATATAATTTTTATTTCATTTTCTTTTTCATTTTTTGTAATGATTCCTCAGCACCATCCATTGCAGTGTTTAATAAGCGATCTGCTTTTTGTTTTGTGTTGGTATTTGTTAGGGTATAGGTTGCTAAAGCCGCTCCACCCATCATTGATAATGCTGAAACAAATAACATGTTTTTAAAACTTTTCATATTTCCACCTCACAATAGATAGTATTTACTATTTAGTTTTTTTTATACTGATATTTGAAATCGTTTTAAAATCTTTTCTTTTAAAGTGGTTTTTCGATTATCTGAATAATCATTTTGAATGGCTTGTAAAAAAGAATTTACTTCTCCCATGATGATTAAACTTTTTTTTGCTCGAGAAACACCTGTATATATTAATTTGTTATAAAGCATTTTATGATAGCTTTTACTAATAGGCAGAATAACATGTGGAAATTCACTGCCTTGACTTTTATGGATGGTAATGGCATAAGCGTGTTTAATATGATATAAGTCTTCTTTATTATATATGACATAATTTCCATCAAAGTTAATGGTTATTAAATCTTTGCTTTTTTTTCCGTCTTTGATGGTTTCTATTTTTTTTATATAGCCAATATCTCCATTATAGACATTACAATCTGGATTATTCACCAACTGAAGAACTTTATCATCTTCTCGATATACTATCTCTCCTACTTGAATTTCTTTTCGTTCTTTGGTTGATGGATTAAATAGTTGTTGTAAGATTATATTTAAGTTATCAATTCCATTTTCTCCTTTGTACATTGGAGCTAATATTTGAATGTCATCAATTGATATTCCTTTTTTTTGACTTTTTTCACATATTTGATAAATCATTTCTTTCATATTAATGTTATCACAGGGAATAAAATTATAATCATCCGTTTTCGTTTGAAAATGATCACTTAAATTGCGCTCTTTGATTTCTTTGGCTAGAAATGGAATATAAGAGTTTTCACTTTGACGATATATTTTATCTAAAGGACAATAAGAAAATAATTCAGTTGCAACTAAATCATTCAAAATAAGCCCTGCTCCAACGCTTGGAAGTTGAAAGGTATCTCCTACAAAAACAATTTGAATGTTATTTTCAATACCTTTTAAAAGGCTGTAAAGTAAAAAAGTATCAATCATACTCACTTCATCTACAATAATTAAACGATGTTGATTTTTATTTTTTTCGCCGATTTGAAATTCATTATTTTCCTTATTCCACTTTAAATATCGATGAATTGTCATGGCAGGTAAGCCTGTGCTCATAGCTAATTTTTTGCTTGCTCTTCCGGTAGGCGCTAAACAAGCAATAGTGGTATATATTTCAATTGGAGTTAAATGATATAATTCAATATATAATCTCACAATTGCATTTACAATGGTTGTCTTTCCCGTTCCAGGACCACCAGAAATAATGGTGATTCGTTCTTTTAATGCAGTTTTAATCGCTTTTTTTTGCGTATTATTGTATTCCACATTTAAATTTTTTTCTAAATTCTTAATTTTTTCATCTAATTTTTGATGATTTTTTTTCGGTAAGGAATGAATGGCATATAGATCTTCTGCGATGGCTTTTTCCATTTGATAATTTGTTTCTAAATAAAAGCGCTGTTGTTCTTCAATAATGAGATATTTTGATTTTAGTTCTTCTAAATAGTCTTCAAAGGTTTCTTCTTCTAAAAAAATGTGAAAGTTTATTCTTAAGCTGGAATAAATTTCTTCTTTTTCATAATATATATCACCATTTGAATCACTTAATCGTTTCATTGTTTCTAATATACAAGCTCGTATTCGGATAGGATTTTCGGTATCATAATTTTTTATAAATATTTGATCTAGTTTATTAAAATCAATTACTTCTTCAAACGAATATAAATTTTCTTCTAATAGGATTGCCGTTTTATCTTTAAAGCGATTTATAATTTTAGTAGCTTCACTGATTTGAAATCCCATTGTTTTTAATTGGATCATTAAATCATCACTACTTGAGTAAGCTAATAAAGAGGTATATATTTTTCCTGCTTTGGTTTCAGTCATACTAGGAACTAAATAAAGATTAGCGATATTTTCTTTTATTAAGGATATCGCATTATCTCCTAAAGTTTCAACAATTTTAATCGCTGTTTTTTCCCCACAACCTTTAATCAAAGGACTGCTTAAAAATTCAATTACTGCATCTTTACCGGTTGGTATTTCTTTTTCATATTTCGCGACTTGAAATTGAAAACCATATCGATCATGTTTTTGATATTCGCCGTATAAAATATAAGTGTCTTCCGTGTTTATTTCAACAAAAGTTCCTGTGATAGTAATGGTTTTATTTAAGAATTCTCTTAGAGTTTCTTCTTCTGTTTCTTTTATTTTAAAAGTACCTACAAAAAATCCATTTTCACTTTGGAAGATTGCTTGTCTTACTTTGCCTTTGATGTAATACATTATTACTTCACCTGTTTCATTTTATCATAACAAGTAAAAAAGCGAAAGTTTTTTCGCTTTTAATGATTCGACAATTTATATCCAATTAAGTATAATTGATAAGAAATTTCATCATATGCATCTTCCATTACTTTATATTGATGGGTGGCTTTTGCTTGATTTAATATCATCCAAGAATTATATAATCGATTGTAATTTTCTAACATTTGATTTCGTTCTTCTGCATTTTTTGCCATATTAATTTGTTTATAGTAATCATTTAAGGCTGCAATAATATATTGATCATTTTGATTATAATCCCGTTTGCCAATCGAAGTAATTATTCTTTGATTGGTTTCTCTTTGAAATGGTCTTGTAAAAGGACCTCTTTGTAAGACTAAATCATTTATTCGAATTAGTCCCACATATTTTTCGCCATCTTTTAATTGTAACGTTTTAAAATCACACTTCGTAAACATACCCTCACCTTTTATTATTATAGCAAAAATATAGGTATTTTACACTAAAATTATTTTTGAAAAAAAACTTATTTTGTTATTTCTAGTTTTAATGCTTTAGTTTTGTTATAGATATTTCTATTAAAGATGTCTTTTTGATGAACTTCACGAACATTTTCTTGAGATTTTAAATATTCCAGTAATATTTTTTGACTTTTTAATAAGATTATATTTTGATTTAATTGGGCAGTTTGGTCTATTTTAATTTGTTTATCTTTTTTTATTTGGTCTAATAATAATCCGACTTGATGATAGCCCCTATATTTTGGATATTGTTTCCATAGTTCTTTCAATTGGAGTTTATTTTGTTGTTGCATATCTAAAATCTTTTTGTTGCTATATAAAAATATTATTAAGGTTAGCATTGCGCACGAGAATCCTATCTTAGTTGCATCATGTAAAAAAGATATAGCTGTTTCACCTGCTGTTACAGTGGCAATGCATAAAGTAATGTCAATTAATTGCTCAATTTTAAAATCATTTTTTGAAATCATTTTCGCATTATTTAAACATAATATTTCGTAATATCGTTTATCCAAAAGTTCATATTGTAAAAGTAATATTTTTTGTAATTCTTCAGTGGATAAGTTTTGTAAATTAAACATTTTTTTTCCTTCTTTCTACTGATTGGATTTTGTTTTCAGTGTAGAACCTATTAAAACATCATTTTCCAAGTTTGTCAATTTAACTTGATAGATTTGATTTATTGTTAAGCTCTCATAGATTTTTATTTTTAAATAATTACTTGTATGGCCAATGGAATATGCATCCTTTTGTTCTTCGACTAATACTTCTACAATTTGTTGATTAAAACTGGATGCATAAACTCTTTCTAATTGATTTGATAATGCAATTAAGCGTTGATTTCGTTCTTTTTTAGTAAAATTATCGATTTGATGTTCCATACTGGCAGATTTCGTTCCTTCTCTTTTGGAATATGGAAATGCATGAATTTTTGTAAACTGTAATTTTTTTACAATTTTTAGTGTTTGTTCAAATAATTCGTCTGTTTCAAAAGGATGTCCTACTATGATATCAGTACTAATATTTATCTGAGGACGAATTTTGCGAATTTGCTTTATTTTATTTTCAAAATAATTTAGGTCATATTTGCGATTCATTCGTGTTAAAATTTCATCACTTCCAGCTTGTAGGGGAATATGTAAATGATTACATATTTTGGAATTTTGTTTTAATTCGGTCATAAATTTCTCGTTTAATTCTGTTATTTCAATCGATGAAATTCGAATTCTTTTTAATTCGTCTATTTTACTCATTTCATGAATTAGATCAGTTAAATCATGGCCATCGGTGGTGAAATAGGATCCTGTATGAATTCCAGTTAAAACAATTTCTTTATGTTTTTGAGCGATCTTTTTTGCTTCCTTTAACGTCTCTTGAAAATCTTTAGAACGGGCTGTACCTCTTACGTAGGGGATTATACAATAACTACAAAAGTTATTACATCCATCTTGAATTTTTAAAAATGCTCTAGTATGAGAATGAAATTCTTCTATAGTCATATTTTCAAAAGGTAATTCTCTCGTAGAATAAAATTGAGTTATTTTTTGTTTTGTTTGTTCCCATTTTTTTAATAAATCCACAATTTTACTTTTGTCTTTGTTGCCTAAGAGAATATCAATGTCAAAATCTTGATATTTTATTCTTTTGTTTTCACTACTACAACCTGCGACAATTAAAATAGTATGGGGATTGTTTTTTTTGGCTTGGCGCACCATTTTTTCAGATTTTTTATCGGCCATATTTGTTACAGAACAAGTATTAATTATTGTAATATCAGGGTTTTCTTTTTGATAATGATAGCCAGCTTTTTCTAAGCGTTCTCGCATCATTTCACTCTCATAAATATTTACTTTGCAACCTAAAGTTATAATGGTAAATGTCATATAATTCCCTCAATTTCGCTTTTATTATATAAAAAAATTAAACTTTTGCAAAGTCTAATTTAATAATTCATTTAATTGTTTTAACGTATTTAAAAAAGCTTCTTCTTTTTCATAGTGAAATAATTTTACTTCAACTTTTGGCAATTCTTCAGTAGATATAGGAACAGCTAATTGGTTTAAGTTTACTTTTTTTACTTTTATTTCATTGTCGACTAATTCTTCTTCTGCATAATGAATGGGTTCTCTTTTGGATGATTTTATTAATTCATCATAACTTATAATTGCTTTTTCTTCTTGTTCGGCTTCATATGTTGTCATATCAATCACTGGTTGAGGATTTTCATCAATCGTGTCTACTATTGTCTGTAAATCTAATAATTCTGGTTCATCAGACGTCAATTCTTTTTCTCCTTCTTCACTATTTTTTATTACATAAATTAATGAAATGATTAATATCATTAAAATTAAAACTGCAAAGTATAAAATAAAATCAATGGTCGATAACGTTTTTAAAAAGGAAAATATATCTTTTATAAAATGGCCCATAAGCTCACTCCTAAATCATATTGTAGCACATTTTTTTCTTTGGCATATATACATTATACCATTTACATTTTGTTATCGTAAATAAAAAGAACACTTTTAGCGTTCTTTACACATTGTTAACTATATAAGGATCTTGTTGAGTGCCAGTTCCGCTTGCACTTGATTTTCTTACTAGGTTAATAACAGGTCTACTCCCACGGAATAATGTGCCTGTGGTTCCATCATTTAATTTTCCAAATTGATTCATTTCTACAAAACTATATTGATTGTCTTTATTGTTTGCAGGACTCATGGTCCACCATCCACCTTTGATATTTGGTTGATATAAATAATATTTTTGATTATTGATTTGATTCGTTCCTCCTGCAAAAGCAACCTCATCAGCAGTTAAAAGTCCTATTTTTAATGTAGAAGTATCGCCAATACAATGGAAGATTGGGTCGTGATCGATATAAATTCGAGTTAATGTTTTGTAACCTCGTTCATCGGTGGTGGCATCTGTACAGAATTTATAGTTTGCAATGATGTTGTCATATTCTTTTAAATGGGTTTGGTACCATGCAACTAAATTTTGATAAATATTTGAACTTTCAAAGTTTAAATTATAATCTTTTTGATAAAACTGGGTATTGTTATTAATGAGATCATCTAAAATTATCTTTACACTTCCATCCCCGTTTATTTTTACAATTCTCCAATTAAATCCAGCAAATTTTACATAATTGTTAGAGATATTTCCTCGAAAATAGTAACTAGTTCCTAAATCATCTGTAGATTCTATTAATCCTTCTTCTTCGGTGGCAATTTCTTCACTTATTTTTGTTTTACTTGTTGAATTTACAATGTTATTTTTAAGAATGATATTTCCAAAATTATTCATGTCTTTTTCGATTTCGACGTTGATTTTTCCTTTTATTGTTGATTGGTTTGGATTATTTAACTGTAAGGTGTAATTATGAGTTTCATTGCCATTGATTTTAATAGTTTGAGCTATAATTGTTTCCTTTTCAGGATATTTTTTAGTAATGGTCTGAAAACCTTCTCGATTACTTTCCACAATAAATTCAGAATTGGTTCCACCCACAACATCGTTTAAAGAAATATTGTAATAATAGGTATCGCTTGAAGTATTAGTGATGGAAAAAGAATAATTTTTTTTCGTTTCTTTTGTATTAATATTGTTGCCCTCTAAGAAATTAAAAGAGAGATTGCCGTCTACATATACATATGCATTTTCTTTTTCTTCTTCTATGGGGTTAAAAGATAAATACCCTAATCCTATTCCAATTGTACCTATCATGATTATGATTAATATATATAATGTGATTGTATATTTTTTTTGCATACGACTCCATCCTTATTATATTAAGTATAGGGGCGTCTTATTTTTTTGTCAAATAAATTTCAGAAAAAATTAAAAAAAGTACACTTTTTTTGTACTTTTTTTATAAATATTGATTAAATTTTCGGATTTCGCTTTCTTCATTTAGATTAGTTTTTCTAAGTTCTTCAATGATTTTCTTCTGTTCTCTTGTTAGTTTTGTTGGGATGATTACTTTAACAATAACATATAAATCACCTTTATTACGTCCATTGACGTTTTTAACGCCTTTGCCTTTTAGTTTAAGTTTGTTTCCATTTTGAGTTCCGGCTTTTATTTCTAATATAACACTTCCATCTGTAGTAGGAATTTCTTTTTTACAGCCAAGAATGGCATCTGTTATGGTAATTGGCACTTCTAAATAAAGATCTAGATCTTCTCGTATGAAGATAGGACTTTCTTTTACTTTAAATTCAAAATAAATATCTCCATTAGGGCCTCCGTTATAACCTGCTTCTCCTTTACCTGTTATTTTTAGCTGGTGACCTGTATCTACACCTTCTGGGATGGTTATTTCTAATTCTTTTTCTTTTTTTACGTGGCCTGTTCCGCGACAACTATTGCATTTTTCTTCATATGTTTTGCCTTTGCCATTACAATAAGAGCAAGTCGTTTCTGTTTGAAAAATGCCTAAAAAACTTCTTTGTTCTTCGATTACTCTTCCTCTTCCGTTACAATGTGAACAAGTTTTTTCGCCGAATCCGCCTTTACCTTTACATTTATCACATTCTTCTTCTAGCGAAAGAGCAACTGTTTTTTTGCAACCATGAATTGCTTCATCAAAAGTTAAGTTGATTTGGATTAAACGGTCACGGCCTTTTTGGGGACGGTTAGTGCTTTTTCTTTGTGAACCAAAGGATGAAAATCCTCCAAAAGACCCTCCGAATAAATCGTCAAAAATACTACTAAAATCAAAGTCTTCTGCGTTAAATCCTCCAAAACCAGCTCCGCCACCATTTTGGAAAGCCGCATGACCAAATTGGTCGTATTGTCTTTTTTTATCTGGATCTGATAAGACAGAATAAGCTTCTCCTATTTCTTTAAATTTTTCTTCCGCTCCAGGATCTTTATTGACATCTGGATGATATTGTTTTGCAAGTTTTCGAAAGGCTCTTTTGATTTCTTCATCTGTTGCTCCTTTGGAAAGACCTAAAACTTCATAATAGTCTTTTTTATTCATTTTTTACACCTTCTTTTTCTAATTCTTGATATAACGTTAATTGTTCTTGAAAATATTGAATTGCATTTTCAAAAACGTTAGGATCTTTTAAATCGATACCTAGAGTTTGATAAATTTCTTCAGGATACATATTAGAACCGCATGATAAAAAAGTTTGATATTGCTCTAATATTCTAGATTCATTTGCAATAATTTTTTGAGCTAATATGGCTGCAATACTTACACAAACTGCGTAGCTATATAAGTAGAAATTCATATAGTAGTGACTTCTTGTTACCCACATTAAATCAGAATATTTATCATATTGGATGGTTAGGCCTTGATATTCTTTTTGGGCGTTTCGAGCTAATTTATTTAAGTATTCTGCAGTTAAAAGATTGCCTTTTTCCACATGTTCATACATTTCTTGTTCCATTTCACCTTCCATTATTGCTCCAAAGAAGTTATTTTGAAAAGTCTTTAGAGTATGTTCGATACTTTTTCTTCGCAAATGTTGGTCATTTACGTGATTAGCCATATAGTGGTTTAATAAAAATTCATTGGTTAAAGAAGCTACTTCAGCAACAAAGGTAGAACTATCACAGTACCAAGAAGGATTATTTTCTTGGATAAATTGATGATGAACATTGTGTCCTGCTTCATGTGCAATCGTTAAAATATCCTGATAAGAGCCTTTAAAACTTAAGACAATACGAGAATCTTGGGTGTTGGTTGAAAAACTATAGCCACCACTTACTTTTCCCTTATACTGACAGTAGTCTATATAATGGTTTTGAAATACTTTATTTAATTTTGCTTGATAAGTTGGTCCGAGTGGCTTTAAAGCATTTTGAATCAATTCTTCTGCTTCTTCGATCGAATACTCTAGATTGTTTTTTCCCCAATCTAAGCTTAGATCATAAGAGTGAAGTTCTTTTAGCCCAAGTACTTCTTTCATTAATTTGAAATAATCATGCCATACAGAAGCATACTTTTTGGCTGATGATTTTAAATTTTCAAATACTTCGTTTGGAAGATGGACTTGTTCTAATTTTCGTTGCCATGGATTTTTGTAATTCCTTATTTTTGCTAAATTTATATTGTTTTTTATATAATTATGTAGCAAAAAACTTTCTGTATTTTCATATTGTTTTAATGTTTTACCAAATTTGTGATGAATTTTTCTTCTTTCTTCTTTGGTACCTTGTTGTTTTAGAAAACGAATATTATTGGGAGCGATTTCATAAGTTTTTCCTGTTGCGAGTTTAATTTTTCCGTAGTGATGTTCGCTATTTAAGAGTGAAGAAGAAATATGACTATAACTGGAATAAGTATCACTTAATAAGGAAATGTATTTCTCTTCTTCTGCATTTAAAATATGTTTTTTTTGTTGATAGATTTCTTCTAACCATCTTTTATATTTTTGAAGAGCAGTTTTGTTACTTAATTTTTGCCATTCTTCTAGAGATAGTTCTATTATTTCTGGCTCAAAAAAGGCGTTTGTTTGTTCCCATTCTACATTTAGATTTAATATTTTATTTTTCATTTCTAAATAAGTTTTGTTCTCTAAATCAACGTCATGTTGTAAATAAGCATAAACATATAAATCTAATAATGAATTAGAAAGTGGAATCATTTTTTCTAAATATTCTTGTAGTTTGTGGGGATCTTTTATTTTTCCTTTATAATTTGCTAATATTGCTATATTAGTTTGTAATGTTTGATATTCTTTTTCCCATTCTTCATCATTTTGAAAAAAATCGGTTAAAGAAAATTTATATTTTTCTTCGACTTCCTTTCGATTTTTGTATTCTTTCATAATTTTCCTTTCACTATAGAAAAGCTCTAGTTTCCTAGAACTTTTTTATTTTTCTTCATAATTAGCTTCTTCGACATCATCTTTTTTTTCGGTTGAAGTTTGATTTTCAGAATTTGTTTCTTGTTCTTTAGCTGCTGCTTCATAAACTTTTGTTGCTAATTTCATTGCAATTTCATTTAAGCTTTCTGTTTTCTTTTTGATATCTTCAGTGTCATTTTTTTCAAGGGCTTCTTTTAATTCTTTTATCTTATTTTCTGCTTCTTCTTTTTCCTTATCTTCTACTTTATCTCCAAGGTCTTTGATGGCTTTTTCAGTCGCAAATATTAAGGAGTCTGCGTCATTTTTGATATTTGCTTCTTCTTTTCGTTTTTCATCTGCTTCTTTGTTTGCTTCTGCATCTCGAACCATTTTTTCGATTTCTTCTTCGCTTAAAGCGGTATTTGAAGTAATGGTGATGGTTTGTTCTTTATTTGTTCCCAAATCTTTTGCTGTAACATGAACGATTCCATTGGCATCAATATCAAATTTCACTTCAATTTGTGGAATTCCTCTTGGAGCTGGCGGAATGTCCATTAATTGAAAGTTACCAAGGGTTTTGTTATCGTTTGCCATTGGTCTTTCTCCTTGTAAGACATGAATATCTACAGCTGGCTGATTGTCAGCAGCGGTACTAAATACTTGACTTTTGCTGGTTGGAATTGTTGTATTTCTTGGGATTAATACTGTCATAACTCCGCCAAGTGTTTCAATTCCAAGTGATAATGGTGTTACATCTAAAAGTACAAGATCATCAACTTCACCTGTTAATACACCACCTTGAATAGCAGCTCCCATTGCTACTACTTCATCGGGATTTACTCCTTTATGTGGCTCTTTTCCTAATTCTTTCTTAACAAGTTCTTGAATATAAGGAATTCTTGTCGAACCGCCTACTAAGATGACTTCATTAATATCACTAGCTTTTAATTTGGCATCTTGTAAAGCTTTTCTTACAGGTTCTAAAGTAGAATCAAATAAATCACGACATAAGTCTTCAAATTTTGCTTTAGATAATTCTATTTCTAAATGGACTGGACTTCCATCTTTCTGTGAAATGAATGGTAAACTAATTTGTGTTTTTGCCATTCCAGATAAGTCTTTTTTGGCTTTTTCGGCTGCATCTTTTAAACGTTGCATTGCCATCTTATCTTTTGATAAGTCAATATCTTCTGTCTTTTTAAATTCACTTACAAGATATTCCATGATTCGATCATCGAAATCGTCTCCACCTAATTTATTGTTTCCAGCAGTTGCTTTGACCTCAAACAATCCGTCACCAAGTTCTAGTATAGATACGTCAAATGTTCCTCCACCTAAGTCATAGACTAAGATCGTTTGTAGCTTTTCTTGTTTATCTAATCCATAAGCAAGAGCTGCGGCTGTCGGTTCGTTAATAATCCGTTTTACGTCTAAACCTGCTATTTTCCCAGCATTTTTAGTAGCTTGTCTTTCAGCATCGTTAAAATAAGCTGGAACAGTAATAACCGCTTCTTTTACTGTTTCGCCTAAATAATTTTCGGCGTCTTTTTTCAGTTTGCTTAGAATTTTAGCAGAAATTTCTTCTGGTGTCCATTTTTTATCATTTGCGGATACTTTTTCTTTTGTACCCATTAAACGTTTAATAGACGCAATTGTATTATTTACATTTGTAACAGCTTGACGTTTTGCGCGTGCTCCTACTAACTCTTCTTCTCCTTTAAATGCAACGACACTTGGAGTGGTTCTTTCCCCTTCATCGTTTACAATAACTTTCGGTTCTCCACCTTCTAAAACAGAAACACAACTATTTGTAGTTCCTAAATCTATTCCTATAATTTTACCCATAAATTAATCACCTTTCTTTTAATCATTTACTTTGACCATAGCTGGTCTTATAATTTTATCTTTATAACAATATCCTTTTTGTAGGACATCAATGACTGTATTTTTTTCTTTTCCTTCTATATGGTCAGTTAATACAGCTTCCATATTTTCAGGGCTAAATTCTTTACCTAGACATTCTATTTCTTTGATTTCAAATTCTTCTAATATATTTTTTAAATTAGAATAAATCATTTTGAAGCCACTTAAGAATTTACTTACTTCGTCTTCTAAATTTTCATCGTCCATGTTGATGGCCCGTTCAAAATTGTCTATGATCGGAAGTATTTTTTTGATTAAGTTTTCGCCATCATATTTTAATAGACGACTCATTTCTTCATTATTTCGGCGCTTGATATTTTGTAACTCAGCATTAATTCTTAAAACTTTATCGTTTAATAAAACGTTTTCTTCTTTTAATTTTAGAATTTCAGCATCATTTATTTTTTCCTTTTTATTCTTTTTTTCTTTCTTTTTTGGAAGTTCGTTTTCTGTTTTTTCCACAATTGGTTCAATTTGTGGTTCTTTTTTTTCTATTTTTTCTTCCACTTAGGTCACTCTCTTTCGTCATTTAAATTTTCATTGATATAAGAAAGAAGTCCAACTACCCGATCATATTCCATTCGTTTTGGGCCAATAATAGCGATTGTTCCTTCTTCTCCATTAATATGATAGGTTGTTTTGATAACGGTTACATTTGGATCAAATTCATTTTCTTCCCCAATATAAATGTTAATTCCTTTGGAACCTTTCTTTTCTTCAATTTTCTTGATTAGGTCTTCGTCTTCAAATTTGGAAGCAATTTTTCGAATTTCCTCTACATCATTGTATTCGGGTTTTTCCATTAATTTATATTTACCACTTAAATGAATGTTTTCTTGAACATTTGTGGCAAAATTTTGAAATGCTTCCATGAAGATATGATAAACCGATTCGTATTGTTCAATTCGTTTACTGATAATTGGCTTTACATCAAATTCTAATCTTTCGCTTACTTCATCAATTGGAGTTCCAATTAACATTTTATTAATTATTTCACTCGTTTTGACAAGCTCTTCCATTTTAACAGTAGGTGGAATCGTAAATTGTCTATTTTGGACGATGCCTTGGTCTGTGCACACTAGAGCAACAATCTTGTCTTGCTTTAGTGGAATTATGCTTACTTGCTGGAGAGCATTAGCATGTGATTTTTTTCCTAAAACAATACTGGTATAATTTGTAATGTCACTAATGATTTCGACACATTGTGTAATGGCATCTGACAAAACCAAATCTCGATTTCCAAAAATAGTTTGCAGTTTTAAGACATCTTCACCGGTAAGTTCTTTCGGTCGCATGAGATGTTCTACATAATAGCGATATCCTGCTTCACTGGGAATACGCCCTGAAGAAATATGGTTTTTTTCAAGTAAACCAGCTTCTTCTAATTCTGCCATTTCATTTCGTATGGTTGCAGAAGAACACTTTAATTTTTCACAAAGTGATTTACTTCCAACTGGCTTAACTGTTTTAATATAAGATTCAACAATTTCTTTTAATAGTGTTTCTTGACGACTATTCATCTATCGAACCTCCTAGCACCTATTATATTCAAGTGCTAATACTATTATACTAAAAAATTAGCACTTGTCAAATATAAATGCTAATTTTTTACACCTAATTGATCTTGATAATGGACAATGGTTTCTAAATGATGCATTGTATTGCATAGTAATGTGGGATTAATCTGTATTGCATTTTTTTCTACTAATAAAATAATAGTAGATCCTCCAAATAAAAAGGTTCCCTTTTCCTCTCCTTTTTGAAAAGCTTGGAGGGAGTGATTTGCAATTTTTCCAACAAGTAAAGCTCCTACTTCAATTTGAGTTATCGTCTGAAAGTTTTTCGTATTCATAATCGTTATTTCTCTTGTATTTTCTGAAAAAATGGGATATTTTTCTTGGGCAATAGGTCTTACGGTATGAAAGACTCCATTAATTTTTTTTTGCTGAATGATTTCTCCATCATCTATAAAGTGATAGCGATGATAATCATCAGGAGTTAAACGAAAAACGAAACACCATCCTTCTTGATATCGATTTGCTATTTCCTCCTCTTGAATCAGGGAGGAAATGGTATAACGAGAATGCTTGATCGATAAAGTTAAATCATCATTAATTTTGTAAACACTTAGCTTTCCATCACATGGGGCGCATAAAAAATTTCTGTCGGCTTTCCAAGCGGATTCTTTTAATTTTCTAGAAAAGAAATCGTTAAAAGAACAATATTCTTTTTTTTCAAAGCGAGTTAGATCGATTTGATGTTTTTTTATAAAATGGTTTATTCCGATTTTAGATAATCTTGTTTCAAATAATTGACCAATTAAATTAGAAAGCCAAGGTTGAATCATTATTTTTAAAAAACATCTACCTAACATAGTATGATACAAAAAACGCAGACAAATACCGTTTTTTTCTATGCTAGAAACAGTAGAAAGCTTATTAAACTCAATAAGACGATTCCGATGATCAGACATATTATCAATCCTTTCTTTTCTAAATGCGGAACTTTTATTTTAGAAATGTGAAAACATGCCGTGATTAAGACGCCTGTTAAATAGAACACAGGAAAGAAATTTGGGATCCAAAAAGAAAATAAATACAAAATTGGGAATATAATTGCGGCAGTTGTAACAGGTAATCCTGTATAGGTTTTTCTTCTTCCATTCTCTTTTTCTCTTCGCATTGCTTCTTCCACATTGAAATAGGCAAGACGAGAAATACTTGCTACCATATATAAAATGGTTAGAGATTGCCAAAGGCCAAGTGGTTTAGTGATTTGAAAGGCAATTATAGTAGGAAGTGCTCCAAAACATACGACATCAGATAAAGAGTCTAATTGGATTCCATATTGAATTTCAAATTCGGTTCGATTTTTTTTCGTTCGAGCAATAGTTCCATCAAACATGTCAAAAAAGCCACAAACAAGTAATCCTAATAAAGCAATTTCAAGGTTACCACTCATTGCTTCAGTTATGCTGATTAAGCCCGTAATAGTTCCAAATAAGGTAAATAAAACTGTGTAATTATATATTCCAATCATAATTCTTTCCTCTTTCTACTGCTTTTAAAATGATATATTACAAAGAATAAACTACTTAAAAAAACTAAAAAGTAAAAACTGATTCCTCTTAACAATAACATGGAAGAAAAAGCTAGTTCCGTTCCATATAAAATGGATGTGATTTGGTAAGTTAAAGTTTCTCCAGCCATTACTCCGCCAGGAAAAGGAACACAGTCTGTAGCTTGCGTAATCGCAATTTGTAAAAACAAAATGGCAAAGAAATTATAGTCGTTTAGACCAAATGCTCTATAGATAAAATAACTTACTCCAAAAAGACAAATGCGTTGTAATAAAATATACCCAAAGGATTTTAGAATTATTTTCGGATGGTTTTGAGTAAATTCAGCACAATTTTGATAGTCTTTCATTATAGTGTTCATATTCTCCTCTTTTTTCTTTTTTTCTTCTCCTTTTAATAAATGTAAAAAAGATAAAAGATTCATTCCTATTTTTAACATTTTTTGCGGTAAGGTTTTGGAGTAAATAAGACAGGTAAAGAATACAATGACTACGATATTAATAAATAGACCAAGCAGCATAAGAAATGTAAAAAACCAGCCGTTTTGAAAAATTAATTTAGGGACAAATATCATTCCAATTAATCCTAATATGACAATTGCCAATTTATACAAAATGGTATTTAATAAAATTACTACGGTACTTTTTTGATAAGGAATTTTATCTCTTCCCATATAATATGCTTCGACTGGCTGACCTCCTGTACTAGAAGGTGTAACTGCCGAAAAGTATATTTCGATACAATTATAACTTAAACTTTGAAACCAAGTTATGGATGTTTGAAAAGCTTGAAACATTTTTTTAGTAAAAATTGCCCCTAATAATAAATATAGGAGGACACAAAAGAAAGCACCTAAAATAAAAAAATGATTGCATTTTTGAAATGAAAGGTAAAATTCGGTTAAAGAATATTTGGAAAAGATATAGTAAAAGGTGATTCCAAATAATATAAAAAATAAGCCGATTGACAAAAAGTAACGTTTTATTCGTTTCATAACTTCACCAACTATATTAAGTGTATCATAAATTTGACTTACTTCCTAGTTTTTCCTAACTTTCTTACAAATATGTTAGATTTAAATTATTAAAAAAATATCTATTTTTTATAGATATTCTTCTAATATAGCTGCTTCAGGCATTTTTCGAATACGTTTTAAAGCTCTTGCTTCTATCTGTTGAATATTTTGGCGACTTGTTCCTAGTTTATCTGCAACTTCTTGGAATTTTAATTTTCTAGAGCCCATGTATCTAATTTTTATTACCTCTTGGTAGTTTGGAGGTAATTTTTCTATTATTTTAGCAATGTTTTCTTTTAATTGAAATGTTTTATATATCAAATAGTAAGAATCAAAGGTTGGATCATCACTATCTTGACATTTTAGTGTTTTCTCTATCAACATATTCCAAATAAATTCATATCGTTCTATTGTTGCTACAGGTAAAGACATATATTCGGCGCGTTCGTTTATGGTAATTGAGCGATTCAAACTTATTTCTAGTATTTTTAATTTTTTTTGATAGGAATTAATTTCTAGGATAACTTGTTGTGAAAGAAAAGAAGACTGGATTAATCGGCATATTCTCTTTTGGATGTATGGTCTTGCGTAGGTTGTAAAGCGACCTTTGGTTTCGTCATAATGATTTAATGCATCATAAAGTCCTAAATTACCTTCTGCTACTAGGTCATCCATTTCTATTCCTGATACAATATAATTTTTAGCGACATAGATTACATATTTTAAGTATTTTTGTACAAACTCTCTCTTTGCTATTTTATCCCCTTTTTGGATTTTTTGAATATAAGCTCGCTCTTCTTCAATGGTGAAATAATTTTGTTCTATTTGTTGACAGTATTCTTGGAGAGAAAAACTAGAATTTGTTTCTTTAAAAGAATGTGGTTGGTTCCTGTAATCTTTTAATTTTTGGTAGATCTGATTCATTATTTGGCTTGTTGTAACATCTTTTTTTGTCATTTTCCAAATTGTTTCTTTGGCAATGGAAAGATATTCTTTTTTAGAAATAGGTATTCGATATTCAATAGATTTAAATTGTGCTTCCAATTTTGGAAAAAAGCTTTTGTAAATTTCTTCAATATTTTGGTTATTCATAAATTTTTTTCCTTTTTTGATATGCTAACATTCCTTTTTGATAAAATCAAGCTTTTTCGTTTAATTGATTAGGAGGAAAATTCGCTATATTTAATTATTTGCCTAAATAAGTGATTTTAGCATAACCGTTTCCTTTTTTAGCATAATTGCTAATTGCATCTACGCTCGCATTTGTAGTTCTAATGGTTTTTGTATTTATTTCAGAAGATTCCTCACAGTTATAACAATACATTTCTTTGGTGGTTAATAGAGAATTACCGATGTATGAAGAACCTCCTGCACCAGCACCACCTACGTGTGCTCCTCCACCATAGTAGCCACCACCACCTCCAGAACCAGAATTATCTGGAGCATCTGCGCCTTTCCCAAAACCACTAGTCTCTATAAAACTATCTCCTATCATGATTGTAGTTCCACCTGATATTTGTGTAGCTCCTGTTGCTGTACCAAATCTTGTATATTCTGGATGGCTAATTCCATTACATCCTTTTATACCACCGCCGCAACCACCATTTACAGCTCCGATATTATTAGAATATGCTCCTCCTCCACCAGCACTAGCTATTAGTAAAGATAAATTATTATTTTCCGTTGATAAACTTGATAAGATTCCAGAATTTTTTGAAATATGAGTCGCTCCTCCTCCTCCTGAAGTATTGTAAGCATGATCGGTTAACCCATAGCCTCCTCCATTATAACCCCCTAATGATCTAACAATGGTGGGATTTATTAAAACAGTGGAACCTTGTCCGCCTACATTAACATATAATTTTTCATTTGTTTCTAATTTCATACTGCCACGGGCGTATGCACCGTATCCGCCAATACAACTATTCGAGATATTCCCACCTTGTGCTCCCCATGTTTCTAATTTGTAAGTCCCATCGCATGGAACGACAAAGTTTTGTTCTTCTCCAGTATAATCAAAGGCAAATTCATGACCAATATTGTATTGACAATTATCGGCAATTTCAAAAAGGTATTTTAAGACTATAGCTGTTTTTTGATTATCCAAACGAGATGTAACCTTTATTTGAAAAGTTATAGTGGAATTACTTTCAATTCTATCATTCATACTGATGTGAATTATTTCATAAGAAATATTTGAATTAGTATTGCTTTCTTCCAAAATATCTTTTAACTTATAATTTAAACTACTTTTATTTACAATTGTGACTTGATAAGTCATTGTTGAATTATTATTTGGTAATGTTACAAACATACTATTGGTATCTTTACTATATTTACTGTTATAGGTTTCATAAGCTCCGTTTATTGCTTCTAGCATTTTTAAATCTGTAATACGAATTTCTTCATCGACTCGCACGTATGCATCTCCGCTGATACTTAATTCTGTGTTTAAAGCTGAAAAGCCAATGGACATTCCTATAATAGACAAGCTTGAGAATAATACTAGGAAAAATATTGTTTTATCTTTAGGATTACGATTAAACCGTTTTTTCATTCTAGTTGTCATCGCCTTGATTTCTCTCTAACCATGCTTTGGTAATTGTAAGTTTATAAAGTAAACGATTATGAATTACAATAAAATAACTTTTTTCATTTGGAATCACTTCATAATATATAATGGGTTCTTTAGTCATATCATGTAAATCCAAAAGTTCTTCGATTGTCATAACACGAATAATTTCATCAAATAATCTTTCATCCACATTTGGTTGTTTGCTGGTTATAATTACACGATCATATTCTTTTAAATATTTGTCTACTGTTGTATGATATAAATCTTTTTTTCTTCTAGTTGTTACAAATAGATAAAGTGCAATTCCTAACAAAGTTATAGAAACTATACCAAGGGTAATTCCCGCGATAAAGAGAATAATATTATTTATTTGAAAGGAGGTCTCACTTGTAAGTACCCCTTTATCATTTAATTCTTTGGAATCCATGGTAATATCAATAGTTTGTTCAGATAAAGGAATTGAAATTTGTAACTGATTATTGGTCTTCAAATCTTTTACAGTTTGATATGTTCCATTGGTTTTCACTTCGAGGGTTAATATTAATTTGCTATCTACTGTTAGAGCATAATCTTTTTTAAAAGCATTGACATAATTATTATACTCGTCATAATCAATATCAATATCTTCATTAATGATAAAATTATTAGCCGTTATCTTCTTAGTGGTTTCTTCTAATAAAATTGAAGGTTTTTCATATAATACTTTTGTTTTATCATTTTTATCTGTAACTAATAAATTGGCTGTAATTTTATAGGTATAGTTGTAATCTAAATTGTTAGTAGAGTGCATTTCATAATTAAAGTCCACATTAATGGTATTTATTAGATTAGCTATATATTTCATTTCTTTCGGTAAAAATTTTTCTGTATAATAATTGTTTTCTTTTAGATAAACTTTATAATCTATTTTCCCTATTTCATGATAAGAAACATTATTTTGATTCTTATCTAAATTAATCGCATCTTTCATACAATAAGCACTTAATAATAATAAGGCAAAGGCTGGTAATATCAATATGAAAAACCAGGCTTTTACATTTAGTTTCTTTTTTTCTACATAATATTGTTTCTCCATACCATCATATTTTGATCTTTGTTTCATATTTTCCTCCTAATTCATTGCTTCGTTGAGCCATACTGTTGGATACCCTAAATAAGGTACTCTCGAAATGACTTTTCCTATTACTTTTTTTTCGTCAATAATCCCTTCATCTTCTGTATTATTATTATCTCCTTTTGTTTTAAAGGTATAATTTCCATTCACTTCATGGATTTCAATAATTCGATGAACTACTACTTTCTTATTATACTGAAAGGCTAAGATATCTCTTTCTTCTAAATCCATTAACTGTTTTCCGTTTAATTTTTTAATGATAACGATATCTCCCTTGTTGATTTCGGGCATCATTGATTCTGAGCCGATCACCAAAGCATATATTGGAAAAATCCCGCTGATTAAAGCAACAATTATAACAAATATACAAGTAACAATACCACCTGTTATTTGATAACCAAAATTCTTTTTTCTTATATCTTTTTGGTTTTCTTTTGGATTAAAGTTTTGATAGTTAATGTAAAATAAGAAAAGCGGGAAAATAAAATTTAAAACTGCATTCAGATAAATATTAATATCTGGTAAAATTGGCATAAAGTAGATGGTCAGTTCCATAATATTTCGATATAAAATACTAGATTCGTAACCAAACTTTATGGATAAATAAGTGAGTAATATATTTTTAGAGATACTAGGTAAAACTAGATAAGAGAAAAGCTCAAATACATCCTTTTTATTTTGTAATTGATATAAATGAATTTGTAAAGAGACATCGATTAAAACGAAAATAAGAACAGAAAGGACTATAACTATTTTCTCTTTTTGACCCTTCACATTGATACAGTATCTTAAAAATTCTGAAACGAGAATTATTAAAAAGATTGGAATTATATTTTTTAATATGTTGAATAAGGTTAAACTATAACCATTTTTAAAGAAGCCTAGATAAATTCCAGATAAATATAGAACAATCTGAAAAGTAACTGTAGATATCACAATATTTAAAATAATGTCTTTTTTAAACCGCTGCCTATTTTTTTCATATCCTAATAGACAAACAGTCACAAGTGAGAAAAAAAATAGCATTCCTGATAAAAGATAAAGATTCTTTATATTTATTAAAAAAATATTTAATAGTAAAAGAAATATTAAAAAAAATTCAATGATTAATAATTTGATCGTACTTTTTTTCATGTTTCACCTTCTTTTAAACATTTTTCTAATAAATATAGTAAAGTACAACCATTAATGCCATCGAGAAGAAATTAGATTGCACTTTTCTATATTTTTAATTTTTAAGAATTTTATTACTTTTGAGAGTAAAGAATTGTAATTCCTAAATTGCTAATAGCCACATCATCACTAGCTAACTTTTCAGCAGTAACCGTATTACTATAAGTAAGTGTTAATTTTAATCTTTTTCTTTGACCTGCTAAAATAGCGTCAGTAGCAGTAATTGCGGTTCCATCTTCATAAGTCAAGGTATAATTTAAGTTATCACATACGTTTTTGGCATCGATTTCTGCATTGGCACCGTTCCCTGTGCAAGTTGGCGTTGGAATTGTAATAGTGGTCACTTCAGCATCAAATGTACCATTATTTGCAACATCAAATGTATAACTGATTGAATCTCCTGGGGTTGTTAGTGTAACGTCATAATCTCCAATATTGGTATCATTTGTATTAACAGTTGGAGCGCTTACCTCTGTTGCTGTCCCCGTTTTTGTTACAGCAGATAAGTTTTCAAATCTTACTTGCCAACTAGATGATTTTATGGTACTTGTCCCATTAATTGTTAAAGCTGAGCTAAAAGCTGCAAATCCAACCGTTAATCCAACCACCGCAATACAGATAGCTAAAATAGCTAAAAATTTTGTTTTTCTTTCTTTTTCCATACAATTTCCTCCTATTTTTTAATCTATTTATTAATCACTTCTTTTCCCACTTTTAATTTTGGGAATATAGAATGGTGATTCCTAAATCGTTAATTCTTACTTCTTCGAAAGGTAAATCACTCCCCTCATAAACCAGCTTTAATCTAGCATAAGTAGTTGTACCTTTTTTTAAAATATCGCCAATTTTTAACGGAGTACCATCTAAGTATTTGATCGTATATTGCAAATTATTGCAAACTAACTGTTCATCGTTACTTGATGAAATTCCACTGCCTTTGCAAATTGGTTTTGATATGTTTAAAGATGTGATTTTGGCATCGATTCCTCCACCATTGACAATTTCGATATCATAACTAATTCCATCTTTTGCGGCTTGAAACATCACATCATAGGTACTAATCGATGTTGAATTATCTGTGATGGTAGGATGTTTTTTTTCAATTGCCTGGCCAATTAAAGTGGCATGGGATAGATTTTCAAAATGAACATCCCAATTAGCACTGCTTATGGTAGCGAAACCTTTAATGTCTAGCTTAGTACTCATACTTGCATAGGAGAATCCCATACCCAATAAAGCAATACAAATGGCTACAATCGCAAGAATTTTATTTTGTCTTTTCTTCTCCATATACACTCCTCACCTTATCATAGAATCCTATTTTCTATGATGTAACTATTGTGACTATAATTATACCATAATTTGTATAAATATCATTAAAATTATAATGTTTTATATAGTCAAGTAAATTTTCTTAATAAGAAAAAGACATATTTCTATGTCTCAAATTCTCTCAAATAATATAAGATCTCTTAGCTTATAATAAATTTACCAATTTTTCTTGCTCTTCTTTTAATTTTTGTTTTTCTTCTTCTACTAAATGAGTGGGAGCTTTTTGAATATAGTTTTTATTGGCTAGCAACTTTGTTCGTCTTTCAATGCTGGCTTGTAGAATCTTTATTTGCTTTTGTTTTAATTCTTTATCTTCGATTGTTTCTTCTTTTTCATAGAAGATAATGGCTTTATAAGGCTTACTAGTAACTGGGTAAGATGACATTTTGATGGGATTTGTTATGATTTTTTCTTCTAATTTTAATAATTGTAAGGCTATATTTGGAATAGAGGTTTCGAAATAAACTTGATAATCTTTTCCAATATTATTTTCTTGTTTTATATTTCGAAATGTCTTTACAAATTCTAACAAATTATTTCCTTCTTGTTCTTCTTCCTTAAAAATAAATCTTTTTTCGTAAGTTGGGTAATCACTGATTGTAATTTCTTCTCCAGTAATTTCATTGTAAATTTCATCCGTTACAAATGGCATAAATGGATGGAGCATTTTTAATATACCTTTTATGATAAATGATAATGTGGCTTTGGTGTTCTCACTTTGAATGGAATATTTTGCCATTTCGATATAAGAATCGCAAAAATCATTCCAAATAAAGTTATATAATAAAGTTCCTACATTTTGAAATTCGTAGCGATCCATAAATTTTTGAACGTTTTTTATGGTATTTTCATAACGAGTTAAAATCCATTTATCAGAATGATTTAGCTCTTTTGGTTGGATGACATTTTGATGATCTGTATTCATTAATACAAAACGAGAAGCATTCCATATTTTATTGATGAAATTCCAAGTAGATTTTACTTTTTCTTCTTCATAACGTAAATCAGTACCTAAAGCGGTTGAAGTAGCTAAGTAATATCTTAAGGCATCTGCTCCATATTTTTTAATGACATCCATCGGATCTACACCATTTCCGAGCGATTTACTCATCTTTCTTCCTTCGCTGTCGCGTATTAAGCCATGAATCATGCAATATTCAAATGGTCTTTTTCCTGTAAAATGAAGCCCTTGAAACGTCATCCGATTTACCCAAAACGGAATAATATCATAACCTGTTACCAATATATTTGTTGGATAATAGCGGTTAAAGTCTTCGGTTTTTTCTGGCCATCCAAGGGTACTAAACGGCCATAAGGCACTACTAAACCAAGTATCTAGTACATCTTCTTCTTGAATCCAACCATCTTCCTTGGGAGGGGTCATACCAACATATATTTCGTTATTTTTATACCAAGCAGGTATACGATGTCCCCACCAAAGTTGTCTTGAGATACACCAATCATATGTAATTTCCATCCAGTGATTCATAATTTTTTCATAGCGTTCTGGTAAAAAGTGAACTTTGTTCGTTTTGTCTTTTTGATTTTTTAAAACTGCATCAGCTAAAGGACGCATTTTAACAAACCATTGTTTTGACAGAAAGGGCTCTACTTGACAATCTGTTCGTTCAGAATGCCCTACATTATGAATCATTTTTTCAATTTTAATAAGTAAATTTTGTTTTTTTAAGTCTTCTACTACTTTTTTTCGACATTGAAAACGATCTAAACCTTGATACTCATTGGCATTTTCATTCATTGTACCATCTAGATTCATTACAATAATTCGAGGTAAATTATGACGTAATCCAACTTCATAATCATTTGGATCATGAGCTGGTGTAATTTTTACGACTCCTGTTCCAAATTTTGGATCGGCATGAAGATCTCCTATTACGGGAATTTCTCTATTTACTAGAGGCAAAATCACTTTTTGACCAATAAATTCTTTATAGCGTTCATCATTTGGATTAACAGCAATAGCAGTATCTCCAAACAACGTTTCAGGACGAGTGGTAGCAATTTCAAGATATTTATCTTTCTCTTTTAAGTAATATTTTATATGATAAAAAGCACCTTCCACATCCTTATAAATTACTTCTTCGTTTGATAAAGCTGTCATGGCAACTGGATCCCAATTGATGATTCTCTCTCCTCGATAAATGAGTCCTTCGTTATAAAGGTCAACAAATACTTTTCGAACAGCTTTAGATAATCCTTCGTCTAATGTAAATCTTTCTTTTTGATAATCTAAAGATAGGCCTAATTTCCCCCATTGGTCATAAATAATATTGGCGTATTCTTCTTTCCATTCCCACGCTTTTTTTGTCCATTCTTCTCTTGATAAACTACGTGGATTAACTCCTTCTTCTTTCAACTTCTTATCTACTTTGGCTTGGGTGGATATGCCAGCGTGATCCATTCCTGGTATCCATAGAGCATCAAATCCACACATTCTTTTATATCGAATAATGATATCTTGCAAAGTGGTATCCCAAGCATGTCCTAGATGCAAACGGCCTGTTACATTAGGAGGTGGAATAACGATCGTATATGGTTTTTTATCTTTATCTCCACTTGCAAATAAACCTTTCCGTTTCCAGTTTTCATATTTTCCGTTTTCAATTTTTAAATGATTATATTTTGGTTCTAACATAATATTCCTTCTTTCTAAATACGTTTCGATTTCTTTTGTTCCAACAAAAAAAGATGATGCCGAAGGACGAGTGAACCCGTGGTACCACCTTTCTTGTTTCTCTTTTTGATATCGCAGAATTCTGCGTTTTTTTGCTCCCTAGCAACCTTCAAAATCATACATATTTGTTTTCACCAGCCACAAATTCTCTTATAATGTATTTCTTTTTACTCCTCTAGTTCTTTGCAAACTTGTTTTTATTTTACTAAATTATTTAGGAAAGTGCAATGGTATCTACTATCTTCTGATTTACAATGATATCCAAGTTCCCATTTTCGTTTATTTTTGAAGTTATTTTGTCATTTGGAAGAACGGTTATGGTCTTAGATATTATGGAAGAAGACGTAATATCATAAATATAAAATTGATTATCTTTTTCCAATATATTTAAATATTTCCCTGTAAAAAATAAATTTTGAAAAGGTCCATTTGATAAAACCATATTATTTTGATAATCGGTTAAATAATATCCATCTTTTGTTTTTACAATAATATTTTTTCCATTGAAAGAAACAATTTCTGAAGTAATGGCTTCGGTTAATACTGCACCATTCATATCTAATAAAAACCAAGCATTATCTTTTAATCCAACAAAGAAATCGCTCATTAATTTTTCTTCATCATCGTTTTTAAAATTGGCAAGTCCTAAAAAGTCATATTCAAATTTTATTTTTAAGGTCGGATTCTCTTTTAAGCTTAATAATCCAAATTTTCCTGTTTCATTTTCGACAATAAATAAATCATTTTCTATCCCTATTCCATAGTTTTTCACAGAAGCATAACTGGTATATTTATGATCCGTTGTTACATCATATAGAAAAGGTTTGGCATTTTCTTCTGTTTCGGCATCAACCAAAAACGCATAACGCTCTTTAATTAATTCAATCTTTTGGGGTTCGTCTTGTTGATAATAATCAAGAGCATACTTTTGATCATTTGTCTTACTTGTAGCATAATCGCATAATCCTGTTGGATTTTGGCACTCATAAATGCGCAACAAATTTCCAAGCGAAGAATAAAAATATAAACTATTATTAAATTGAAATTGTTTTGTTGGATTATTTAATATTTTTTCTTTTGGCTTATTTTCATTCATCAAGTGAAGAACAAAAGAACAAACGGATAAAGGGAGAAAAATAATTAATAACACGATAATGGTAATAAATACTCCCTTTTTTTGATTATTCTTCATCACTCGATGTTTCCTTTCTTTCATCATCAGAATCGTCTATTGGTGGAGTAATTGTTTTTTCTAATAGTACGATTTTTTTTGAATCATAAGAATCATTTGGTAATCCTATTTCTACGGTAGCCTTTTTTTGATTGATTATGATACGAAAAGCTAAAGTTCCACTTCCTGAATAATTGGTTCGTTTTAGGGTAAAATTTTCTTTTTGGAAATAATCATATTCGGAATCGTTGTAAGCATATAATTTTAAGTTAGTATTTTGAACGCAAGCATAGTAATCATCATACAATTCGATATATTGATAACCGCGATTATCGATTACGCTTCCATCAAAATGATACAGATAATATTGATTATCTTTTGCGGTAACCATATATTTATCATTATATTTTACAATTTTATTGGTGACAGAACCTGATGGATTTTTCCCTTCATGATTTATTAAACGATAACCACTTTGGTCTTGAACTAAGTAATGAAACCCAATTCGTTCAACGTGATCAAACTGAAATCCTAAGCCATCTATTCCTTCCACTTTATCGTAGCTAATTTTAAAAATTCCATATTTTCCGTTGGTATTTTCCGCCATTATTGGTGTATTGCTAGTGGTCACAAGCGTTAAATTTGTGGTATTAGTGTACGCTCCAGCATCTACACTTCGGTATTTTGATAGTTCCTTCTTCTCTTTTAAATCATATAAAATAATGTTGGTATTTTTGTCTAAATTATCTGTTATAAAAATATATCTTTCGTTATAAATTGGTAAAGTTCCAAGACGATCTTTTTTACTTGCTTCTAATTCATTGTCTTGATAGAAAGATTCAGTCGCTATTTTACAATTGTTCAATTCACTTGTATTTTCCTCGATTTGATTTTTATTTTTACATGTATAATTTCCTAATAATTCTTTTTTTTCTTGATCTTTATAAAAGTATAATGTTCCATCAAAATAATCCATGTTAACAAGATCTTTAGAAATACGTCCTTCTTGAATATTAAGCTGTTTTGTTTCTTTTTGATTTTCGTTATAAATATCTATATTCATCCATGCCCCTTGAAAGGAAGTTTCAAAACTTTTTTTTGTTTCCAATAATTTATTTTCTTTTGTATAGATTAACGTTGGAATATAATCTCTACTAGCAAGAGAAATTCCTTCTAAATTCATTTTATTATTTTCATAATCTTTTACAAAAAGAGTTTGATTTTCAATGAATAAAATATAGTTGTCCAATAATTCGATATATTCATAATTTCCTTCATTTAGTTCATTATTATTATAATCTACTACATGATAATGATTTTCATTATCTTTTATTGTAATGTGATGATCGTTGTAATTCTTTATCTCATTTGAAAATGCTTTTGAAACAGTCTTATTATCGAAGTCTAATAATTGCCACTTGTTGTTGTTTTTACTGATAAGGCGATTTGGGCTTTCTTTGGATTCCATAACACCTAAATATTCATATTGAAAATCGATTCCTTTTGTCAACCCTTCTAGGGTAAAACGATATAATCCATATTTATTTTGACTATCTTTTAAAATGACTTGATTTTCTAAATTTTGATAACCTTTCACAAGTAAATACTGATCTATTATATTGGCTTCTTCTATATCATAAAGACTTAGAAGCTCTTCTTCTTTTGATTTATTATCACTAATAAAAACATATCGATCTAAGAAAATATTACTTCTTCTTGGAATCTTGGTGCCATCTTCATAAAGGTTATGCTCTTCGTCAAAATTATCTTCATTACTATAATAGGCAACGTAGCAAAGTTCTTGATCTTTATTTTGACATTCATATTGACCAATTTCCTTTTTATTTGAGTTTAAAAAGATGAGTGTTCCATTTTGATAACGATAATTATCTAAATTAACGATAATATCTGGTCCTTTTTCTTCTTTCTTTTCTTCTTTTTCAGGAATTAAAAAGTATATTCCTAAGCCGATTAAAATACATAAGATTAGAATTCCAATTAAAATGAGGGCTTTTTTTTGCTTGGGTAAATTCTGCCATTTTTCTTTCCACACAACGATTTTTTCTTTCCAGGCTGATTTCTTTTTCGTTTCTTGAAGTTCTTCTTTTGGTTTTTCGTCTTGTACAAGTTCTTCGTTTCGTTCTTCTACTTCTTTTATAAATTCCTCTGTACTCGCTTCCCTGTTTTCATCTAAAACTTCTAAGAATTCCAATTCTAATGTGTCAATTGCTTTTTCTCGTAATTCATCTAAATTCTGAATTTCTTTTGTATTTTCCAAATCTTCTCTTTCCACTTGACTCAACTCCTATTGTTAACAGTATTATACCATAACATTTTTTTTCGTCACGTCTTTTTTTTGGCATCGACAATATAGTAGACATTTTCATAAAAACCGAGTTTCTTTTTGTTTAAAATTCCATAAATCATGATTTCTATATTATTTGCAGTAAAATATTCATATAGTTCTTCTGACATTACACCCGATAAAATTCCTATAAAATCGTATTCTTCATAGGAATTTTCACTATTAAGTACATAATTTAAAACCCCTAATTTAACTTTTAATTCTTTCTTTTTTAATTTTTGAATGACTTGATTATCAAATGACATAATATATACATTATTTTGGGGATATTTTTTTATTAAATTAGCAAATTCATCGATGTTTAAATTGGCTTCTTTTACTTCAATTAATTTTATTTTATTTGTTTTTAGTTTTAAAACGTCTTCTAATTTGGGAAGATGATATTTTTTTAATTCCTGATATGTTAAAAATCGCACTAAATTTCCTTCAATAAATAAATCATGATGAATGACAAAAATTCCATCTTTACTAGTACGTACATCACATTCAAACCCAACATAATCGGGACTTTTTATGGCTTGAAGAAAGGATTTTATAGTATTTTCTTCCTTTTTGTTTGTAACTAATCCTCGATGTGCAATTTGTTTCAAAAAAATCACCTACTTCATTTTATGTAGGTGATTTTTTCTCATTCCTCTCTTTGATAACGTTTTTGACTTCCAAAAACGAATAATTAAAAAATAAAATAATATCGATATTATAAAAATATAGGATATTAGAATGGCTGGTATTAAATATGGACTACGTTCTTTTTTGGAAGGCGAAAATGCCAAGTCTTGATCACTTTTGAATGTAGGGATTGCCTGCTTTTCTTTTTCAAGATAAAATTCGTAGATTTGCTTTTCTTCTTTCTTTTCTCCTGTAATCATAATTTCCATTTTGTTTTCTAATTTATTGGGGTCATATTTTGGATTTATTATTTCTATGGTTGCACCGCTTGCTAATTGATAATCGAATTGGACTGTATCTTCTCCTTGATTTAATAAGATGGTATAAACATTATTTTTCGATTCAAACGGAACGAGTAAAGTCCCGTTTAATACTTCAAAAGCTGTCATGTCTGCACTTGCATTACTTGTGGTTAGAAACAAAAAAAAGAAGCAAAAGATAGAGATCGATTTTTTAACCATATTATCATTCCATTCAAATTAATTTAATGAGTATTTCATTCATCACATATAGTTTGGACGGATTGATAAAAAGATATCCCTTTTTTTGTATTAATTCTTTCTTTTTTAATAAAGGTTCAATCGGATAAGTATCTTTCAGTGAAATTTTATATTTTTTTTCAAAATTGCCTATATGAATTCCTTTTATTTTTCTTAAACCTAGCATCATTTCTAAATCCATTTTATCTTTTTTTGATAAAAATTCTTTTTCTTTGTCATAATCCTTTTTAAAATATTTGGTTAAACTAAATGTATTCGTATAGCGGATAGAATCGATATATCCAGAAGCAGAAAGCCCGAAACCATAGTATTCTTCATTATTCCAATAATTTAAATTATGCAAGGATTCGTATCCCTTTTTCGCAAAATTACTTACTTCATAATGATAATACTTTTTCTTTTTCAGGGCTTTGCATATTTCGTTATAACATTTTAGTTCTACTTCTTCATCTATTGGATTTACTTTATTTATGTGTAATAAAGTATGTTCTGATAAAATTAGGCCATAAGTACTTACATGTTCTGGATTTAATTTTAAGATAAGTTTTAAATCTTCTTTCAGATCTTTCAAGGTTTCATTTGGAAATCCATAAATTAAATCAATATTAAGGTTGGAAAAACCCTTTTGACGAACCATTTTGATTTTTTTTTCGACTTCTTCAAAATCATGCTTACGTCCCATAATAATTTGTTTTTTTTCTTGGAAGGATTGAATCCCTATACTGAGACGAGTTATTCCATATTTGGAAAAAAGGTCTAATTTTTCTTCGGTTAAATCATTCACATTGCACTCTATTGTAAATTCCATATGAGGGCTTTTTTGAAATAAGTTAGTGATTTGAAATAAATATTCTAATTCCTGGGTGGATAGACAAGATGGAGTTCCTCCGCCGATATAAAGGGTTTTAATTTCTTCTTCTTGATAACGATCGGAGATTTCTTCTTTTAAACAAATGAGATAATCATGAACCCATTTTGGCTGATAAAACATTTTACAAAAATCACAATAACTACAAATAGTATGGCAAAAAGGAATATGAATATATGCCGATTTCATTATTTTTCCTCACTTAAGACTTCTAAGAATGCTTCTTTCGGAACTTCTACATTCCCGACCATTTTCATCCGCTTCTTTCCCTCTTTTTGCTTTTCTAAGAGTTTTCTTTTTCGTGTAATATCTCCACCATAACATTTAGCTAGAACATTTTTTTTCATCGCACTAATATTTTCTCTTGCAATTACTTTAGAGCCAATGCTTGCTTGAATTGGAACTTGAAATAATTGTCGGGGAATGATTTCTTTTAGTTTGTTCACGATTGTTCTTCCTCTTGCATAAGCAAAATCTTTATGGACAATTACAGATAAAGCGTCGACGATTGTTCCATTTAATAAAATGTCCATTTTTACTAGTTTACTTGGTCGATACCCTACGATTTCGTAGTCAAAGGATGCATATCCCTTGGTAAAACTTTTTAACTTGTCGAAGAAATCATAAACGATTTCGGAAAGTGGCACTTCATAGTGAATGTTGACACGGCTTTCATCAATATATTCTAAAGATTTATAAATTCCTCTTTTGTTTTGACATAGTTCCATAATGGCACCGATATAATCTTTCGGAACTATGATATTTGTATAAATGTAAGGCTCGCGTATTTCTTTGATTTTAACACTATCTGGCATTTTATTAGGACTATCAATCGTTATTTCTTCTTGATTGGTTAACGTAATTTCATAGATTACACTTGGACTGGTAGCGATGATTTCTAAATCAAATTCTCGTTCAATTCTCTCCATAATAATATCCATATGTAATAAACCTAAAAAACCCACTCGAAAGCCAAATCCTAATGCATCGCTTGTTTCTGGTTCATAGCTTAAGGCGGCATCATTTAGTTTTAATTTTAAGAAAGCTTCTTTTAAGGCATCATATTTATTGGGTTCAACAGGAAATATTCCGGAGTATACCATGGGCTTCATAGGCTTATAACCTACAATGGGATTTGTGGCAGGATTTTTTTTCGTCGTGATCGTATCTCCTACTTGAACGGAACTAATTTCTTTTACACTTGCGCACAAATAACCAACCTCTCCGCTTCTTAATTCTTCCCATTTTTCTGCCTTTGGCGTATGCACTCCTAATTCGGTAATGTCATATTCATGGTCAGTTGCCATAAATTTAATTTCATCGCCTACTTTTAGGGAGCCTTCAAATACTTTTGCGAGTGCGACTACTCCTTTATATGGATCAAAATAAGAGTCAAATACTAAAGCTCGGGTTGGTAAATTGTTGTTAATTTTTGGAGCTGGAATTCGGTTAATTATTTCATCAATTAATTCTTTTACGCCTAAACCAGTCTTTCCACTACACAATAATATCTCTTCTTCTTTAAATCCTAAGACGGTTTTTAATTCTTCTTTTACTTTTGGAATATTTGCATTGGGTAAGTCAATTTTATTGATGACTGGAATTATTTTTAAATCTTGCTCTAAAGCTAAATAAAGATTAGCAAGCGTCTGAGCTTCAATTCCTTGGGCAGCATCGACCACTAAAATGGCTCCTTCACAAGCAGCTAGTGAGCGACTTACCTCATAAGAAAAGTCGACGTGACCTGGGGTATCAATTAAATTTAAAAGATATTCTTCAGCTCCCTTTTGATAAGTTAAAGCTACTGCGTTTAATTTAATTGTTATTCCCCGCTCCCGTTCTAAATCCATACTATCTAAAAGTTGATCTTTCATTTCATGTTGATTAACATTTCCTGTTATTTCCAAAATCCGATCTGCTAATGTACTTTTTCCATGATCGATATGGGCAATAATAGAAAAATTACGGATATTTTCTTGTTTGATCATATTTTCACCTAGTTGCTATTATACACAAGAATTAAAATCAGGTAAATAATTTCTTTAACACATTTACCATTTGGGTAATCCCTTCTGACATAAAATCTTCGACTAAAGAAGATAAAAAAACACCTGTTTTTGTGGCTCCATTTGAAAAATCACGTTTTTTTTCTACTACATAATCTTTAATATCTACATTTTTTCCTTCTCGCACATCCTTTTCAAATTGTTCAATACTTTCTTCGGTTAAGGTTGTTTTTTGATTTAATTTTGCTTCATAATACCCTGATTCCATGGCAATAGATAATGATAAATATAATATAAATAGAAGTATTATCACTCGCATTCCCCAATTCGGTTTTTGTTTCTTTTCCATTATGATTTCTCCTCAATATATTCTTTTAAAACTTGGGCAATTATTTCCATCGTATTTGTAACTTCTGCTATATTATTATATTGTCCACCCGTTTCAATTAGAAGAGAATTGGGACTTAAATCTTGATTGTATATCCCATTGACGCCTTTTCCTTCTTTTCCGATTACCCCTCTCGATATAGTTGGTATTTTAAGTTTTAATTTTTCGTTGATGGTATTTGCAAAGGTTAAATTTCGTTCATATTGATTATGTTCTTTTCCAATTACAAATAGAACTTTGGCATATTTTTTTCCATTATATTCCGTAGTTGATGCTTCATATGAAATGCTATCGCGATGAATATCTAAAAAATATGTTAAATTTTTATGTTTTTCGATTGCATCCTTAATTAGGTAACGACTGGCGTTATATGATTCGCTATATCGCCATTGATGAATTCGGAGAACTTCTCCTATTTCGGTTGTTTCTACTATGGTTGGTAAACTTAAATCATTTAGTTTTTCTCGTAAATAGTAGCTAGCAAATAAAACTGTGGGCTCAATATCATACTCACTAATTCCTTCTTTACTATATCCTTCTGTTTGATGTGTGTTATAAATATAAATTATGGGATCTTTGGAAGAACTATTAGGACTTGGATCTGGCACATATTCATATACAGGTCCACTCTCTTCTTCTTCTGAAAAAACACTTTCACTTTTCGATAAATGTATGCCCATTGCTGAAGAAAACAAAAATTCAGTGGGATTCATTTTTAAAAAATCAAAAAATTTATTTTGACCCATTCCATTTTGAAATAATAAATCAACTATTTCTTGGCTGGTCATTTTTTGTTTCATATTTCGAACTACAAAGTGAAATGTCAGAAAAAAAGAAAAAAGAAGCAAGGAAAAAAACAGCACAATTTTGTGACTTGTCTTTTTTTTGGTTCTTTTTCCCACAAATCGTCTTACCATATACATACCCTCTTTGCTTTCATTATATGGTATTATGATCAAGTATTCTGTCGAATTAGGACATTAGTATTTGATTCAAACTTTCTGCGATAAATGAGGAGATATCTTCTAAATCTTGTTTTAAATAGATACTTTCTAAAAATTGTCCTTTTTGTTCATACATAAAAGGAACACCAATACTTAAAATTGGAATATGAAACGTATTTTTGTTAATTTCTTTATTGGTTCGCAGGGCACTTCCTGGAATGATTCCGGTGTCGGTAATTTCAATCGTTTGATTTAAATATGTTTCATTGCTCGTAGATAGTGAATCTAAAATAATAATCACATCTGGATTTAAATCTTTTACTACTAATTGAATTAATTTAAATGAGGAGATTCCGGTTTTGCCCATTACATTTGGATTTAACAAAGCAATTTTAGGGATGGTTAAAAAATCATTATATTGATTTGTAGCAATCATTTTATTGGTAACACGAGCTCCAAAAGAATCCACTAAAATATCACTATTTCCTAGACCAACTACTAACACTGTTTTGTTTTTATGGTATTTTTTCAAAAAAGATTGCATAATTTTATGAAACTCTTTTTGAATTAATTGGGGACTTTTTTTTAATATTTCTTTAGTAAATTGAATACTAAAATAATCTCCAGGATCTCTTTTTAGTTCTTTTTTATTCTTTTCTAGAACATGATAATGACGAATGTGATTTCCTTTCTTTGTTTTTTGCTGTAGAAGTAATTTTTTATTTTGACATTTTTCTGCTACTTCTAAAAAAAGAGTTTGTTTCACTTTTATCACCCTTTTTATTTTGGCTTTAAAATGGAATAATATGAATTCGATAAATCATTTTTTATACTTTTTTAGAAACTTCCGCCTTTTTGACATATTTTCGTTGCATTCACTATATAATTTTGTTAAAATGATACTTGAATTAGGTCTAGAAGGGAGATATTTATGGCTAATATTAAAAGTTCAAAAAAAGCGATAAAGGTAATTGCCAAAAAAACAGAAAATAATCATGAATTAAAAGCTCGCGTTAAGAATTTGATTAAAGATTGTGATAAAGCAATCCTTACGAATGATAAAGAAAAGGCAAAAACATTATTTGCTGAAACACAAAAGTATGTCGACCAAGCTGTTAGTAAAGGACTTATGAAGGAAAATACTGCTAACCGCCAAAAAAGTAGACTATCTCAAAAAGTAAAAGATATGAAGTAACATTTGCTTACTTCATTTTTTAATGATAAAATTATGTTAGAAAGTAGTTGGTTTTTTTGAAATGGATTCGTCAAAATATAGTTTCAATTTTATGTTCCGTTTTCTTGCTTTTTTTGTTTACTCAAATTTCGGGGATTAGTCAAGTTTTAACGTCTTTCATTGAACGACAACCAACCACAGTAACAAATGAAAAATCGTCTTATGTAAAAACGGATTCCTTTCATTTTGTAAAAAGTCTTCCTGCTCTTATTCCTCTTAGCAAAAAAGATTTAAAAAATATTTTTTATACCATTGTTAATAAGGGATGGAATGATGTTACTTTTTATTGTCCCAATGAATATCATGATTGCATTCGGGATATGAAAGAATTTAGTCAAGATCAAGATTTACTGACTCATATTAACAATTATGTTCATCCATTTCACAGTTTTTCTAATATTAAAACGACCTTATCGGAAGCAGGTGAAATCACTATTCATGTAGAATATCTTTATTCAACAGAAATGATTCAACAAATTGAAGAAAAAGTAAAGGAAATTATTGCAAATGAAATTGATGTAAATGATTCTTATTATGAGCAAATTAAAGCCTTTCATGATTATATTATTAATCATACCAAATATGATATTTCAAGGAACGAACAAGGAGCTTCCTCTTATCAATCCTATCTAGCTTATGGACCTTTGTTTGAAGGATATGCAACTTGTAACGGATATACGGATGTTATGGCTATTTTTCTATCTAAATTAAATCTTCCTAATTATAAAATTGCTACTACTCCTGACAAGAACGATTCAGAAAAAGAAGGGCATGTATGGAATGCTGTTTATTTAGATGAAGAATGGTTACACTTAGACTTAACATGGGATGATCCAGTTAGTAAAGACGGAAAAGATTATTTGCAACATAAATATTTTTTGGTAGATAATGAAGAATTAAAAGAAGCGGACTCTGGGCAAATTGAAATTACAGAGCATCTGTTTAAATCAAATATTTATTTAGAATTTAAATGAACTTAATGCAACTTAGGTTCTTTTTTTAAAAACATGGCATCTCCAAAAGAGAAAAAATAATATCCCTTTTGAATGGCTTCTTGGTATGCATTTAAAATATATTCCCGCTTTGAAAATGCACTTACGAGCATGACTAACGTACTTTTTGGAAGATGAAAATTAGTTATTAAGCAATCGATGGCTTGAAATTGATATCCTGGATAAATAAAAATATCTGTGTAACCAGAACAACTTTGAAAAGTTTGGTATTTTTGATAAATGGTTTCTAAAACTCGGGTGGATGTTGTTCCAACTGCAATAATACGATGTCCTTTTTGCTTTGCTTCCTTTAATATATTGGCCTCTTCTTCTTTTAGTTCATAATATTCGCTATGCATATGATGACTTAATATATCTTCTGTTTCCACTGGCCGAAAGGTCCCAAGTCCGACATGAAGAGTTACTTCTACAATTTTAATTTGATTGTCTTTTAACTGACTTAGTAATTCTTTAGTAAAATGTAGTCCTGCTGTCGGAGCGGCAGCACTGCCGATATTTTGAGCATATACGGTATTATATCGATCTTTTTCTGCTAATTCTTGATGAATATAAGGTGGTAATGGCATCTTTCCAAGTTGATCTAAGATTTCTAAAAATATACCTTCATATATAAATCTTACATGTACAATCCCTTCTGTTTTTTTGGCAATGACTTCAGCTTTTAGTTTGCCATTTCCAAAGGTCAATCTTGTTTTGTTTTTTAAACGTTTAAATGGCCTTGACAAACATTCCCAAACATTATCATCTAAATCTTTTAACAACAAGAGTTCAATGGTCGCATGAGTATCTTCTTTTTCTCCGATTAGTCTTGCAGGGATCACTTTGGTATTATTGATGACTAAAATATCATTGGGAACTAATAATTTGGTTAAATCGCTAAAGTGCTGATGGGTTATCTTTCCTGTATCTCGATCCATTACTAAAAGTTTAGATGAATCCCGATTTTTTCTTGGGGTTTGCGCAATTAATTCTTCTGGCAATTCATAATTAAAATCTTCTAATTTCATAAGAAGCATCTCCTTTTAACTTGTTACTATTATAAAAAAAAAGACAATATATGTCTATTGCTTTTCCTTCACTTTTTATCTTTCAAAAAAGTCATTTGACAATATGTGCTGTTATGATGGTATAACTTGAAGCATGGATTGTAACTATGACCTGATCTATTTTACAATACCAATTTTTTCCCTGCTGGTAGATTAAACTTTTTTTATCGAGTATTTTATTTTTACAATATGTCACTACATCTTCTTTGGGGGTTAATCTTAAATTTTTTTGAATTCGAATCGCTCCCATTTTTGTAGTATGTAGCAAATTCAAATGACTTTTTAATATTTGTTCTGCTTCCATTTTTAAAATAAACTCTCATTGTAAGGGATTTTTAAATGCTCATAGCTTTTATTCGTAACCATTCGTCCCCGTGGAGTACGTTTGATAAATCCTTCTTGCAATAAAAAGGGTTCCACTACATCTTCTATTGTAGAGACTTCTTCTCCAATACTAGTAGCAATCGTTTCCACTCCTACGGGTCCACCATTAAATTTATGGATTAAGGAATTTAAATACTCGATATCGATTGCATCTAAACCATAAGGATCTACTTTCAAACGATTTAAAGCATCCATAGTGGTTGTTTCATCAATTGTGTTCGAATTCTTTACTAAAGCAAAATCACGTACGCGTTTAAATAGACGATTGGCAATTCGTGGCGTTTTACGACATCTTTGGCTAATTTCCATCGCGGCAGAATCGGTTATATCCATTGTTAGAACACGACTGGTTCGTTTGACGATTTGGAATAATTCACTTGTAGAATAATAATTTAATTTTGAAATAATTCCAAATCGATCTCTTAACGGACTGGAAATATCTCCTGCTCTAGTGGTTGCTCCTACTAGCGTAAATGGTGGCAAGTCAATTTTAATACTTCGACTTCGCCCGTCATTATTAATTACAATATCTAATTCAAAGTCTTCCATCGCTGGATATAAAATTTCTTCAATAAATTTTGGCATCCGATGAATTTCATCAATAAATAATACATCTCCTGGTTCTAAATTCGATAAAACAGCAGCTAAATCACCACTTTTTTCTAAAGAGGGTCCACTAGCAGTTTTTAAATTTACCCCTAATTCATTGGCAATAATATGTGCAAGAGTCGTCTTACCAAGACCAGGTGGCCCATATAATAATACGTGATCTAAAGATTCATTTCGCATTTTGGCTGCTTCGATAAAAACTCTTAAATTATCGGTAATATCTTTTTGCCCTACATATTCTTCTAAATTCTGTGGACGAATATTTTCTTCTAATTTATCTTCGATTAATTCTTCTCTTGTTAAAATGTTTTCTTCTTCCATATAATTCCTTTCTATAAAAACTTCATGATTTTTTCTAATTCTTTCCAACTACAAACTTTGGTATATTTACTATAATTTTTTTTGTTATTTATAAAGCGGACTAAAAATGTTTTAGATTGATTGAAACTATCTAAAACGCTTTCTCGATCATCAATAAAAACATCTAAATTTAATTTTTTACAATCTTTTCCTTTGTTTTGTGCATTAAAAATAATTTTTTGATATGGGATATTGAAATATTGTAAATAATCTTTTGTATATTCTTCTACTTTCGGACAGTCTTGTTCTGATCTTGCTGTCACAAAATAAATTTGATGACCATTTTGATTCCATTTTTGTAAAACTTTTCGAGCTTTCTTTTTTAGTTTTAACTCTAGATATATCCTTCCTTGCTCTTGCATAAATTTTTGAAATTGCTCTTCGGTTAACCGTTGAGTCTCTTTCTCTCTTATTATTTTATTTCGCCGACAATATTTTTTTATTTCTTGCTGAAATTTTTTTTGGGTTTCGGTTAAAGTATCATCAATATCAATTCCTATTTTCATTTTAATAATAATTTTAAGGCTTCCTTTACTTGTAATTCAATATCGTGGCTTTCATCCATTTGAGGAAGAATTTTTTTAATATTTAACGATTTATATCCTAAGCTTTCTAATACACTCACTAATTCATCAAAATTAGAAGAAACGATTCCTGCGCTAACTTGCGAAGCTAATTTGCCTTTCAAATCTAAAATAATTTGACGAGCTACTTTCTCCCCGATTTTAGGAAATTTTTTTAAGTAAAGAATATTTTCTCGATCGATTGCATCAATTATGCCAGCTACACTGCCAGTCGCTAACATTGGAAGAGCCATTTTGGGACCTAGCCCTTTTACATTAATTAATTTTAAAAATAGTTCTTTCTCTTCTAACGTTTGGAAACCATATAAGGAATACTCTTTTTCACTAATATGGCAGTAAGTATAAATGCATACTTCTTTATCAGTTGGAAAACTAAAGGGGTTGCCTACAAAGATTTGATATCCAATCCCATTATTTTCTACTACAATATAGTTATTTTCTCCGATTTTCACGTATCCTTTAATATAATTATACATATCTTTCACCTTTTTTCATTCTATCATACAAACGTATTAAAAAAAAGTAAAATAAATTTTAAAAGATTAGATAAAAATGACAACGCTTTAAAACATTGTCTTTTTTTCATGTATCTAATCTTTCTCAGGCTAAACATAAACGGGCTCTATACTATAACTTGCACTAATTAATCTTACTAAAAAAACTTTTATTCATGGCATCCAGATTATCTGCTGCTGTTTCATCTAATCATAAATTTAAAGTATAGCCTTTCCTTCTTTTCTACCCAATTGCTCATTTTGAGCTAATCTTCTTTCTTCTATCACTACATAATCTTCTTTTTGATAAGTTAGTTCTATCATTTCCAAATTATTTAATTGCCTTTTTGGTTCGCTGGAAAAACGAGAAGTTATATAAGAAGAAGATAATCGGATATACTCTTATTAAACTGATAGCATTTGTTTTATTATCAAGTCAATTTTTAAACAATCTGTCACAATATGAAAGAAAAAAAAGTTTTTGCTAACACTACACTTTTATTTTATATGAATAAGTTGATACTCATGATTATTCCATATAATAAACTTTTTTAAATCATTGGTAGTTATCGCTAATGTTTTTGTATTTATGTTGGGATGAAATAATAGTTTTTTATCTAATAAAACATCTTCTAACAATATTTTGACTTGTTTCTTTTTATCATTTATAATGCCAAATGGTGAAACACATCCAACTGTTAATCCTAAAATATTCATTAATTCCTCTTTCGTAGCAAATGAGAGATGCGAACTATTTATACTTTTGGCGATTTGATTAATATTTACCTTCGTTATATCCTTTAATATCACTAAAACGTAGAGTCCTTTGTGATTGGTTAGAAATAAATTTTTACAACTTATTCCTTCTATTTTAGACTTTATTTTTTGACCTTCTTTTACAGTATAAATTGGATCATGTTCTACTTCCTGATATTTCACATTTAGTTGTTTTAAAATTTCATAAATATTCATTTTTGCTCCTATTTTTTTATTTGATTTTTGATATCGACGGGAAATATTATTTTAACAATGGTTCCTTGTTGATAGCACGAAGCAATTTCAAAACCAAGGCCTAGATTATTGCAAATCTTTTTAGCTAAATATAATCCGATTCCAGTTGACTTTGCTTTTGTCCGATCACTTCCCGTAAAACCTTTTTCAAATACTCTTCTTAAATCAGACTCTTTTATGCCACTCCCATTATCTTCGATTATTAAAATCACACAATTTTTTTGTTTTTCGCAAAATATCTCTATTTTCTTTTGCTCTTTTTCTAAATATTTTATGCTATTTTCAATCACTTCGGATAGTACAAAAGTTAACCATTTTTCATCTGAATAAATTATTTCTAAATCATGAATGTCTAGTTCTATATGTTTTTGGCGTAAATAATATTTCTCTTTTAAAATGATTTGATGAATTAAATCGCTTAATTCTATTTTTTTTATAAAATAATCTTTTTCGGTTGTATCACTTCTTGCAAAGAATAATATTTGCTCTATATAATGGTTTATTTTATCTACTTCATTTTTTAAAACAAGTTCTTTTTGTTCCTCTAATGCTAATGACAATGCGGCGATAGGAGTTTTTATTTCATGAACAAAACGTTCAATATATTCTTGGTACTCTAATTTTTCCTCTTCTATTTTTCCCATTCTATCATTCATGGCTTTACAGGCTAGTTTTAAGGCATAATAATAAGCTATATTTTCTATATTCTTTGGTTTTGGTAATAATTCGGATATATAATATTTTTCTGTTAAGTGATCTACTAATGAGATAATCTTTTGGCTTCTTTTTTTGGTAAAGTAATAATTTATAAAATGGTAAATTATTTGAAATAAAATTAGAAGAGAAGCAATCATTAGAATAATGACAACATTTATGTTTAGAAAGAAAAGAAACAAGAATAATAGTATTATAGTAAAAATTTGGAATAAAATGGCAAATATTTTATTTTCAAGATAGGATAAATAATTCATAAGTGATATCCTTCCTTCTTCACATTTGATAGGAAATCTGATATTCCAATTTCTTTGGCTTTTTTTCTTAACCGATTTATATTAACAGCTAATATATTATCGTCTAAATAGTATTTGTCATTCCAAAGTTTATCTAGGAGTTCTTCTTTACTGATCATTCGATTGGAATTAATAAAAAAGTAGTAAAGAATCCGAAATTCATTTCTGGTGAGTTCTATTTCTTGGTTTTGGTATTTTAATAAAGATAAATGCAGATCCAAAGTGTATCCTTTTTTAGTAATATTACGAAAATTAATTGGATCACTTAGTTTTAAAGCTCTTTTAATTTTTTCTAGTAAAATTGTTTTATCATATGGTTTGGTAATAAAATCCAATCCACCTACTTGAATACTTTTCATTTCATCTTCGGCGGTGCTACTACTCGTTACAAAAAGAATGGGAATAGATAAGCTTTCTTTTATTTTTTTACAAATTTCAAAGCCATTATAATATGGTAAATTTATATCTAACAAAAGTATATCTAAATTTTGGTTTAATATTTCTTGGATTATATTTTGATAATCCTCTAGCACTTTTACAATATAACCCTCTTTTTTTAAAAGATTCGCTAAATTTCTAGCTAGGATCTTATCATCTTCTAGAATGCCTATAACCATTTTTTCACCTCCAATTTTGCTCTTATTATACTATAAAAATGGAGATGCAGAAACATTTTCGATGTTTCGTTTAAATCCAAAATAAGTGGTAAAAAAATAGATTGCATAGATGAGAAAGAAAATAATAAAACTGAAACAGAAGTAACTTAAATAAATATATTCATTTGTTAGCGCTATTTGAAAAATTCGATTCATAGAAAATATAGTAAAAAAACTAATGATTACAGGATAAATAAGCGGAAATAGAAAAAAGATACTTAATTGTTTGAATATAATATTATGTAGTTCTTTTTCTGGAACGCCTAGTTTATTTAGTACTTGATAATGGTATTTATATTTAGTTGCGTCACTTAGTGAGTGGATGGCTAATATAGTCCCTACTACTGCGGTAAAGATTAGTGCAAAATAAAAACATACAAAAGAAGAAATGGTCATAAAGCCTTTGTTCATTGCCTCGGCTTTTCCCTTTACTTCAATATTGCCAAGATTATAACAAATATCATAACCGAAATCTGTCGATTCACATAAATCTGGTTGATATTGTTCCATTAATTTATTAGCAAATTCTTCAGTTGTATTTTCTTTGGTATTGACAATTAAATGTGTATCAAGTATATCTAATCCAGTGATTGCTTGATCAGGAACGACTAAAAGATAGCCATAACCGACTCCCCAAGAACTAGTATATTCTGCACTTGTTACCCCTTTTTGCTTTAATGTAATCCCGTTAGATAAGCTAATTTCTTTTATAGGTAGACTTTCTAAAAATTTACTTTCATACTCTTTGGTAACACTTAGATAATATTCGTCTTCATTTAAGGCAATGGGTTTATTTTTTTTCATTGTTAAGAGTTTATTAAAATCACTCAGAGCAATGACTCGAGTTTTAGTTCTCCACCCTATTTCTACTGCATTTTGAATGTTCTTATTTTTATCTTCGTATCCATGATAAATTAATTGTTCTTTAATTTCATATTCTTTTTCAATCATAGCTAAAAATTCATCTATTTCTGCTTCTTCTAATTCCATAGCTATATCATAAGGACTTGTTAAATTAATTTGATATTCGAACATTCCTTTCATTAAACTGGATAAATTTAAAGCTATTAACGTAAATGTAATTAAAACAGTAAGTGTTCCTATTGTAATACTCATGCTTTTGATTTTAGAGGAAAAGGTTCTTGCTAAAAATAAATAATTTCCCTTATATTTTAAGTTCTTCTTTTTTAAGATGGCATTCAAAACAAAATCTGGCAAAGTTATACTAACACCATAAATACTAATAATTATCAAAATCAAGCTAATTAAGATGATTGAAAAAGAAGGTTCTTTTCCGATTTCTAAAAATTGGCGGTCGAATAAAATGAAAGCTATGATTCCCATGATAAGAGAACAGAAAAAGATTATATTTCGACAGCCATCTTTTTTGTGAATTCTCTTTTCGTTTTGCTTTTCAAAATAAATTAAATCATATATTTTCCTTTTTTTTATTTGTCTTCGGGCAAGAAATAAAACAATAATATAAATAATTATAAAATATAAACTGGGGAAAACAATTGCATTTTTTCCTATGTCAATGGAAACTAATTCTGGTAAATTAAATATATTCATAATAATATATGAAAGAAAAATGCTAATAAGATATCCAATTGGAACGGCCATTAAAAAGGCAATAAATCCTAGAATGATATTTTCTAAGAGAAACATTTTGGTAATCTCTTTTTTGCAAATTCCTAATAATTGATATGTACCAAATTCTTTGCTTCTTTTTTGCAACATAAATTTAGTTGTGTAATGAATTAAAAAACATATTACAAGAACAATAAAAATATTAGTGATAGACATGGCTGACTTAAAATTTTCCATTGTACTATTTAATTCTAATACTTGACTGGAATTACTAATGAAATGAAACGCAAACATGAAAGAAAATGAAAGAGTTATGGTTATTAAATATATAGCATAATCTTTTAAACTCCTTTTTGCATTTTGAAACGCTAGTTTACTTAACATCAGAAGAATCTCCTCCTAAAAGGGTTATAACATCTATAATTTCATGAAAGAATTCTCGGCGATTTTTTGCTCCTTTAAAAATTTCATTAAATATTTTTCCATCTTTAATAAAAATAACTCTCTGACAAAAGCTGGCACTAAATGAATCATGAGTTACCATTAATATAGTAGCATTTAGGGTATCATTCATTTCTTTCATCGTTTCTAATAACATTTTAGCAGCTTTAGAATCTAAGGCACCAGTTGGTTCGTCTGCTAAAATAATTTTCGGATGATTGATGAGAGCTCTTGCACAAGCACAACGTTGTTTTTGACCACCTGAAACTTCGTAAGGATATTTATCTAAAATTTTATCTATATCTAATTTGGATGCTATTTCTTGTATTTTTTCTTTTACAATATCAGGTTTTTCATGATTGATAATTAAAGAAAGTGCAATGTTTTCTTCTATAGTTAATGTATCTAATAAATTAAAGTCTTGAAAAATAAAACCTAAATTCTCTCGCCGAAAATCAGCAAGTTCATCTTCTTTCATTTCAGTAATATCTTTTGATCCTATCCAAATATGACCACTGGTTACTGTGTCTATCGTGGAAATGCAATTTAAAAGAGTTGTTTTTCCACTTCCACTCGCCCCCATGATAGCAACAAATTCACTTTCATTAATATCTAAACTTATTTTATCAATTGCCTTGGTAATATTTTTCTTTACTCCATAATACTTTTTTATTTGATCTAATTTTAAAACTTGCATTTAAATTTTCCTTTCTGAAAAAATTATATCAATTTCTACTTTTTTTTAGCAATTACAGTTTTGTAAGTAATAAAAAAAGATTATTTTTGGATAATCTAATCAATTTCTTTTTTATTTACGAAGAATTCTTTGATAAACTGTTTTATTTGCACGATAGACTTGTTCATTGGTAACGGTATCTAATAAATGCTGAGGATTTTCATTCTTTTTATTTGTAATAATTAGACTGATACAATAAATCAATTCTCTAGACATACCAATATATTCTAAATAATTTAAATATTCATAAAACTCTTCTATGTTCCAATGATATACAGGATTTCCATAAAAATAATTCAATATTAAGATAATATAACAATATAAATCTGTATTTTCATTGGCTTCTACATAACTTAATTCGTAATCTTCTTTTATAATTTGATATTTTCCAACGGCATTTTGAATCAAATCACATGATATTAAAAATCTAGATGGAAAGGAAATATTATGTCCAATTTTACAACTATCTAAATCGATGACAAATATTTCTCCCGTTTTTGGATTTACTAAAAAATTAGAATCATGTAAATCGTTTATATATATATCTTTTAAAGCAGTTGTATTCCGAATACAACTGAGTTGATTTAATATTTCACCAATTTTTTTCATAAAAGTTAGAATTAAACTGGGCTCAATCTTTTTATTATTTAATAAGGTGGAGAATGGAATACCTGAAACTTTTTTTAGTGCTAATCCTTCTATTTCCCCACCAACAGATACTAAGTATTCAGGATTTATAAAATTGAAAGGTAAATCTTTTTGGTGCCAAGAAAGCATTTCGACTGTATACAGTTTATTGGCAAATGTTTTGCCCGTTTTCTGATATAACTTTTTAAAGATCAGAATTTGCCCTTTATATATTAATTGATACATTTTTGCTTCTGTATTTATAACTTCTTTTGATAACTCCAATGGTGTTAAATCTTTGAACTTTCGCTTTGATAATGAAATCACTTTCATAAATTTTCCCCTTAATTAAAGCTTATTATAACTTTGAATAATGTATATTGCAAGTTTTTTTAATTAAGTACTATTACTCAACTAATTGTGACAATATAAAATATAGCTTCGATATATTTACTTTTTATTATAATCCTTTCTTTTTTTATAAATACTTTCACAAGATTTACATGTAATTTCTATTTCATAACGTGCTACTTTTTTATCTAATATTGTAATTAATGGTTCGTTATCTTTGGGACAACAAAATCTATTTTTTATAACAATTAATCCATCTTGGCAACCTTTACCTATATTGCTATCTTGAAAGTCCAATAATGCACTCCCCTGGTTCCCACAATTACATTTATATTTTAATATTAACTTATCATAGGTCGAATAACATAGATATCCTATATTTTCATTACATTTGTCACAATATATCCAGCCCCCATAATTTGTTGCTAATCTTGTATTTTCTAATTCTTTGTTTTTTAATATTCTTGACATAAATTTAGATCCTTTCTCTTGTTATAGTTACTTCAACTTTTCTCAAAATGCTTTTAATAGAGCTTTCAATTTGTAAATACAAAGCTATTAAACTCCTAATTCACCGTATTTTTAGTATAGCAAAATATCGTTTTAAAACTATTTTAATTTTTGAATCAAAGAAGAAAGATTATAACTATTTATTAAAATTCAGTAATCTTTTCAATAATACTTTTTAGATGATTATTGATATCCTTTCTATTTTATTTTGACTTACACTATTCATTATTCTCATAAGCATTCTACCATTTGAAGTAGTAGTATTTGATTCATCTGCCATACAATCTATATCACATTCATTATCATTTACTAGTTTTTCAATTTGTTCAGGTAGAGAATAACCCTCACGAGCCTGATCCTTCGTGCTGACACAACAATAAATTGCTGCATTCTTTTTATTCAATATTTATTCCTCCTTTTCAAGAATTTAAGCATTTTACCATATTTTACTACTCACATTTTAAATTACAATAAACTAAATCAACATAATTTTGCTTTTTTCGTATTTGGTTTGTATTTAAAATGTACACTTGATAAAATGCTCTAATTCTTTTAAAGGAATAGACCTACTTATTTTTATTTATTAAGATATTATTTTTAAAAATGTTTTCCTTTACTAAATAAAACTATATTGTTTTTTGTTTTTGCTCTTCTATTTTTCCTAAATTCATTATTGAATTATAATTAATATAAATTCCTTCATTTTTAATAGTTCTTAGATATCTTGGCCCAAAACCATATTCTCCCCAAATAATAGATATCATATCTTCACTAAAACCTTTTTCTTTAAGTAATGTATATAAATCATTTGCTCTAATATAAACACCATCTATACTACTATTGTAAGGTCTTACTTCACATAAATCAGCATATTCCTGTGAAGTTCCAACTATTGGTTTAGAATAACAAAGATAGCTTTTTGCTTCACTTTTCATAGTTTTAAGGATATTATTATATTCACGATTCATTTTATATTTTATGTTATCTAAATTCTTTTCAAACATACGAGTAACACCTTTAATTGTTTAGGGGGTAAGTTTTTAATACCTGTATTTTTTTCTCCTCGTTCTATCTCAAATCCTTTATTTCTTAATCTTTCATAAAATTTATCTTGTAGCTTAGACAAGTGGGTGCTACTTTTGATATATTCTTTTTTAGTTATACAATATTTTTCACGATTGACTCTTTTATCAAACTTTTTAATAAGAGGAACAACTACAATCTGAATATGAGGAGTTGTTTCATCCATGTGTAGAGAGCATGTATTATTTGTTCTTTTTTGTAGCCTAAATCCTCATAAACAAAATCTAATACAGTATTTGCCCATTTCATTAATTCTTCTTCAGATAAACTATCAAAGAATATCTTATCACTTGTAAAAAGTATTTCATCCGCAACAACACTTTTAGAATCATTTACCATTTGATAAAAACTTTTCTTTCTATTTAGTATAGCAATTTTCATTCTTTCATCTCTCCTTTTCTATTTTTAGAGAAATTAAAAGTACAAAAAGAACATACTTTTAACCTCAAGTATTGTACTTCATTTTGTACGCCTAGATTTAAAACAATTAATTTGTTTTAATATGAACTTCTAAGTCTTTTAATTTAATACTTTTAGAATAATCATTTACAAATAAAGTATCATTTCCATTTTTAAATAACAAAAAAAACTAGACGGTATTTCTAGTTAATATTTATTGCTCTCGAATAATAAGTTCGAGTTTCCTATCAATTTGGTGCGATTACAGAGCCTATTTTGAACTCTTGAACAAAAGAAGACTGATAAATATCAAATCTACTAATATTTTACCGAGTTAAGAATTAAATAGCAATAACTTTTTCATAATTTACAATTTTTAGTTTACTTATTATCCAAAAAAGTATTATATTCTGCTTTTTGTTTTTCAATCTCTAGTGCTAATTCTTTTTCTGTTGGCAAATATAGTTGATATTTAGAGGCAAATAAATTTTTATTATCATTTAATACAGAGTACTTAACAATTGTATCTTTCTTATCAGAGCATAATATTATTCCAATGGTTGGATTGTCATGTTCATCTTTAATTTCATTATCAAAATACCTAACATAAAAATCCATTTGACCAATGTCTTGATGAGTCAATTTGTCCAATTTTAAATCTATTAAAACAAAGCATTTTAATACATAATTATAAAAAACCAAATCTATATAAAAATTATCCCCGTCAACATCTATTCTCCTTTGCCTTGCTACAAATGAAAATCCTCTACCTAATTCTAATAAAAATTCTGATATGTGCTCAAGCAAATTAGATTCTAAATCCTTCTCTAAAAATCTTCGATCTTTAATATCTAAAAATTCTAGAACATATGGATCTTTTATAAAATCTATTACCTTTTCTTTCTTTTCCAAAGTATTAATCTCATTTTTTACTTCATTTTTAGTACTATCACTAGTAGATAGTAATCTTTCATAATAAAAACTATTAATTTGTCTTTCTAATTGTCTAACACTCCAATTTGATTTTATAGATTCCTCTAAGTAAAAATTTCTTTTGTTTTCGTCATCTATATTCATTATTAAACGATTATGACTCCAACTTAACTGGTTCCACAGTGTGGAACCACCTTGAAAAACTTGATAAAACTTTTTCATTTTTTTCAAACTTGGAACACTAAATCCTTGTCCAAACTCATTAGTTAATTTTTCAGAAAAAATTTTTATAATATCATTTTGAGAGGCTTCTAAATGATAATTTTCTATAAGTTCATTAATAGTAGCACCTATTTCATAATATAATGCTACCATTTCTGAATTTATATTTTTAGCAACACTATGTTTTGTCTTTAATATTAATTCATTTATTTTGTTATAGTAATTTCCAAATAAGTCTTCATTTTTAATTATGTTATTATCCATGATTAACTCCTTTCACTATTTTTTTGCTACTAAATATATATCTTTTGCCTCAAAATTATCATTTACAAATAGTTGAGGAGTCTGAGTTTCAGGTATTTCATACAATTTCAATGCCACTATCGCTTGCTGAAAAGCCTTTTCTAAGGAATGTCCAAACCCAATGGCTGAATATAATTGTGACGCAAATACAATTGCCGCTTCATCTCCAATTGAAGTATTCATTCCAATTGAAGCTTCAATATTATCAATAATTTTTTCAGAGATAGTAGAAGAAAAACAATTATTTAGTACCACTAATCTTATATCATCTGATGAAGCATTAATCATCTCAACTAATGTATCTACATTTACTGTTTTGGGTTGGTCTTTATTATCTTGAAACACCAATTTTCCATCTGCTGTTCCATGCCCACTAAAATGCAAAATTGTTGGATTAACTTCATTTATAAACTGAAATAAATCTGTTATTCTAGTTGCCCACCTTGTTTCAAAATTAATTGAATCTCTTTTTAATGATTTTTGAATTGAATCATGAATTTCTCTAGCTTCTTTATCTAATTTTAATTTTTGTTGCTGATAGGAGTTCCCACTACTATCAAACAATTCTATATCAGGATTTGAAGCTATAAATAAAACATTTATTTTTTCTTTTGATTCTTTCATTTTTTTTATCTCATTATTTAATTCTTCATAAGCAATTCTTTGAAAATTTATATTTTTATTAATTTCTTCGATTGATCTTTTCCTTTCTCTTTCCAACTCTTTGCCTTCATTTTCTTGTGCTTTCAGCAGTTTTTGTTCTTCTACTAATACTTCTTTTTCTTTTATTGCAATTTTTTTATCATAATCAGCAAGCCTTTTTTCTGCGTCAGATTTTTTCTTATTTTCACGTTCAATTTCATTTAGTTTACTTTTATAAGTAGAAGTTGATCTAGTAGAATTAGCTTGTTTAGTAGCACTAATTATTTTTTTGCTACATCCACTAACTATATCAACATATCTAACTCTATCCTTTTTTAATCTACTTAATTCTTCTTTTTTTCTTTTTAAATTATTTGAATAAATTGTTACAAATGACATTTATTTCATCCCCTTGAATAAACAGCTATTTAATCGTTTTTTATATAATTACTTACATAATTCTCTAATTTTTCTAATATGCTCATATCATCATTTAAATTTTCTGATGGTAGACTACAAAGTATTTCTTTTATTTCTAAAATATGTTTTTTTACATCTTCATCAGCTATCAATTGAACATAATCTTTATCAATAAATCTATTATCTAATGCCCTAGCAATGACATAAGGTGACACTTTTATAAACCATACACAATCACAATCATCATTAAAATCCCATTTCCTATCGTTAACAGAGCAGAAAAATTTGTCGATATTTTCTGTACTTTCATATTTTGTACTTTTTAAATGTGCTAGATATTCTATATAAATCATTATTGTGAAACATTTAATGTAATCTTCTAATTCGATATATTTTTTGTGTAAAGAGTGTAAATGTGGTAATTTATTTGCTAAATCAATGTGACATAGTTCATGATAAATTGTAGATTTTACCACCTCATACTTCCTATCACAAATGTATCTTTCAGTTTTATTTTTAGGTAATAATATTAGCTTATCTTTTGAATTTCCGTCAGAACTAGAATTCAATAAATCATCATTAACTATTTTTATTCCTTTAAAACCAATTAAATCTAAATCTTCACAATCTTTTTTCACTTGATTATATAGAGTATTTAAAATTCTGATATATGATAATTGCATATTTGTATCGTTACTAATTTTCAAACTTTCCTGCATTACTACACCTCAATTATGTGACTTTAATACTTCAACAGCCTTATCTCTGTGTAATTCTTTTACTATTTCTATTTTGTTCTTAGAATATTTTGCCAATTCATTTATGTTAGTAATCATCTCTGGACAATAATTATCATTACTATCTTGTAATGTTGCAGCATACACCAATTTATTAAACTCTTCGTAAAGTATTGCAACCATACACATCATACAAGGCTCACAAGATACATACATTATTGCACCTTTCAGGTCTCCATAAAGTGTTTTATTTTTAGAAGCGCTTTCAATCGCTTCTAATTCAGCATGAGAAAATATACTTGTTTCCATTAAAGTTCTATCATCGCTTCGACCAATTATTTTATTATCCTTAACAACAATAGCTCCATAGGGATATTTTGCACTTCTACTTATTTCTATTGCTATATCAATATATTGTTCATCACTCATATCTTGCCTCCTATATTAAATTTCTTAAAATTTTTGTCACATTTTTCATTTCTTTTTCTTTTGACATTATAGTTATTAATAAATTTTTTTCTTTATTTATTATAATATATTGTCCATCTGCACCATCTCTAAAAATATAATTATTCGTTGAAATAAAGGTATAATAACCAACCCCAACCTTTGGAAACACTCTTTCAGGTTTAAATGCAGAAGGTGTTTCTAGCTGTAATGTACACATTTCATTTATCCAAGTTTCTGGTATTACTTGAATATCATTGTATTTTCCATTGTTTAATAATAATTTACCAATTTTATGAAAATCACTATGTTTAAGATAAAGTCCTGTTGAAGCAGGACAATACTTTCCAAAATTATCCCATTTATATTCTTTAATATCTAATTTTTTAAATATATTTTCGTTTATAAAATCAGATAGGTTTATTCCGAAAGTTTCTTGAAAAAACACTGATAATATAAATGGTTCTACATTATTGTAAGCAAATCTTGTTCCAACATTATAAGGTATATCAAAATTAAGTGCATAATCAAGTAATTTGCTTTCGTCAATATCCTTTATAAATCTTTCAGACATCATTTGACTTTCATAACCAGTAGTATGAGTTAATAAATCTCTGATTTTCCATTTTTTAATTTTTTCTAAATTCTTTCCATTTCTAATTTCAACAATATTTTTAATGGATGGATAAATAAAAGTATCTAGTGTTATCATTCCTTTATCTATCGCAATTCCAATAGCCATTGCCACTAATAATTTTGAACAACTTCTTAACTCATGTAAACATTCTTCACTATAAAAAACTTTATCTAGTTTTCCATCCTGTTCCAAAAAAATACTATCGATATTCAAACTCGGCAAACTAACTTTGAGTTTTTCTATTTTCTGTTTAATTTCATTCATGTTAATCATTTTTCAGACCTCTCTTATTTAATTATATCAATCCATATATTTAGGTAACTCCTTAATGAAGATCATACTATATTTTAAACCAATTTACTATCTAATCGTGTAAAAATACAAAGGAAAAAAAGACAACAGGATATGAGAAAACACCACGAAATCTAGAAAACCTTATAAACAAAGGCTTTCTAACGATTTTTCGTGCACCAACACCTATTTCGCACTTGCGAAATGTACATACAAAATTAAATTTTTGTATATACAAACGGAGTTTCTAACAGTATAAGTTCTTTATTTTAAAAGGAAAAATTGTATATACATTTGTATTAACAATTATTTTCTTTTCTAAAAATATATTCATTCTCTGAAATGCTATCGAGTGGTATTGTAGAAAATAATTCTTCTTCATTTTCTACACAGGTTTCATTATCTTTTGATACTCCAATCATTCCCATATTAATTTTTTGTTTTGTCCATATCAAATTTTTCTATTGGAAATATTCTTACAATTTCATCATTATCTTCTTTTTGAGTATCAAACATTCCAGTTTCAAAATCTAATATCCCCTCATAATAATGAACATCATAATATTCTCTTAATCTCATAATATGTTCATATACTTTGTCTTGTGGAAGATAATTAGAAAATCTTACATAACCAATTCCATCTATATCAAGTTTTACAAATTTCCAATCGATATAACCATCATCATATAATAATTTAAAATCTTTAAAGAATGTACTTCTAAAATTAACTGTGTCTACAATGTATTCTCCATCTACATCAAATTTTAAGGTAATATCTTCTATATAATTCATTATGATTTTGCCTTTTTCTTCTCTTGTTAAATCCTTCCAAGTAATGACAATTTGATTATAAAGATTAGGTAGTTTTATTTTGTTAATAAAGTCAATATCACGTTTAATCAAAATATCTTCTTTCGTGAATTTTAAATTTTTTACTTGTTCATGTTCTAATATTTGTCTTTCGAGCTCTTTGATATTATTTTCAATGATAAAAGTTTCTTGTTTGTATTCTTCTAAAGTGAAAACCTCATTGATATATGCTTTTCTAACTCGTTCTTTCTTCATTTCTTGAACTTTTAACTCTTTTGATAGTTCTTCCTTAGGGTTAGAAAGTTTATTCTTTAACATAGGAAAAAAGAAGTTATTTACTATTGAATCATATTCTAAAATATCACTTAGTAAATGAAGGATCGATTCTTCGATTTTATCTTCTTTAATGTTATTTTTGCACTTCTCACAACCATAGTAATAATAAATTTTATTGTTTTTCTTTTTATATGTTGCTTTACCACCCAAAATTCTTCCACACATAGGACATCTAATTTTTTGTAAGAATAGGTACTCTTTATATCTCATATAATTTCTAGAATTTTTCTTCTTTTGAGCCTGACAACTTTCCCACATTTCTCTACTAACAAGTGGTTCTACAACACCTTCATAATAAGTTGGTTTACCTGTTCTTTTACCATGAATAAAATCTCCTTTATAAATAGGATTTTCTATCATTTCTAAAATAGTATTATCTCGCCATTTTTTATTAGCAATATTTTCTTCATTAAAGATATTGGCGATAGTTTGATAACTATTTCCTTCAAAATATAGTTGATACATTCTAATAATGATATCCTTAGTTAATGGATCTGGTACTAACTTTTTACCATCTCTTTTATATCCAAGTGGAGTATGACCTGGAATGTTTCCATTTTTAATTGCTCCAGATAATCCTATCTTTGTTCGTTCACTTGTTCTTTCAATCTCATTTTGACTAACACTCATTAAAAGTCTTGATACTAACTTACCATTGGCATTTGTTGTATTAATCTCATCATTTGCACAATCAATATAAGCATGGTTTTCCTCTAAAAATTTCATGATATTTTCCCAATCATAAACACTACGAGTTAATCTATCTAATTTTAAAGTTACAATCGTATTAATCTTTTTATTTTTAATATCATCTAACATTCTAGCAAACTCTGGTCTATGATTACCTGTTTTAGCACTTATTCCAGCATCCTCATAATAATTATAAATTTCATAGCCTTTAAACTTACACATTGCTTCTAATCGTTCTCTTTGCTCTGGCAAACTAAATCCTTCTCTGGCTTGATCTTCTGTACTCACGCGAGTATAGATGCCACAAATTTTCTTTTCTTCATTCATAAAATTTAATTCCTTTCTAAAATATAAAAACACAAAAGAGTTTTCCTTTGTGTTCATTGATTTAATATATTTATTTGCTATTTATTTATTAGCATATATTATTTTACCAGTATTACTTGCAATGTCTAGGCAAAATTGTTGCAAATTTCCTGCAAAAAAGTTGCAAAATTGTTGCAAAAAGTATGCAATACCATATATTGAACACATTAGAAAAACTTAAACAATTGTTAGAATGGAATGATTTTTATAAATATCATTTTAATTTAATGACTTAATATATTCTTCTAAATCTTTTAGTGGAATAGCATTACTTAAGTTTTCAATATAGATATTAGCTTCATAATTAAATGCTAGAAAAGTTACACCTTTAATAATAACTCTATGAGGTTCTACATATTGCAAATTCGTGTGTTCTATCATCTTTATACTTCCATTATAAATAGTAGGAGTAGTTCCACAAAAACTACAAATAAATTCTATCTTATTTTTAAATGCTTCTTCCATTTCGATTTTTTCATTCTTTATTGTTACCATTTTAAGAATCTCCTCACTTTCTTACAAAACAAAAAATCAATTCCATTTCTAGAATTGATATTTATCATTAAGCTCAAAACTATAAAAGTTCGAGCAGATTCTTCTCTGGTGCGAGAAAAGAGATTTGAACTCTCACAAAAATAATTCACTACCCCCTCAAAGTAGCGCGTCTACCTATTCCGCCATTCTCGCAAATTTAAATTATTACATTTCCTTTTTAATCAGTTATCCAAATAAAAATTCTAAAACAACTGGTGTTAAAATAACTAAAAGCATGATCGGAATAAAGAATACAACTGAAATGGCGCTGATTTTAGTTGGCAGTTTTGCAATCTCGGATTTTACTTCTAAAATTCTTTTCTCTCTTAAAAAGTCTAATTGATTATTTAAAGATTCTAAAATACTATTTCCAAAAATGCTGGATTGAGTAATATTTAATAATGCATTATTTATTGTATCACTAGGAATTCTTTTTTTCATATCTGTAATACTTTCAGTAAAACTTTTTCCTAAATGGATTTCTGCTAGGGCCTTTTTAAATTCTGCTGATAATTCATTATCAATATTGGCGGCAGTGATATCAAGAGCAGCATTCAAATTACGACCACTTTCTAATGTCAATGATAATACTTCAAAGAAAAAAACAGCTTCTTCTTCTAGTTTTTTTTCTCTTTTTTTAATTGGAATATCCAGTAAAAGATATTCACTTCCTACATAAAATATTAAAGTTAGTAAAGGTCCAACAATATATCCTTCTTTTAAAACAATTAAACAAATAGAGAAAATAGCGATCGAAATTAATAACCGATAATTTAATAAATCGATTGCATTATAATGGCAATATATACCTAGTAAATCTATTTTTTGTTCAACTTTTTGAATGGTTTTTTCTAAATATATCCGTCGGACTAAACTCTTTTCTTTTTTCATTACATTTTCACCTTCAATACTTTTTTAATTGTTAATACGTAACATATATATAAGATAATCGTTAATATAAATAAGATGATTCCAACTGGGGTTTCAAAAAAGGGATTAAAATAATTCGGATTCATTAAAAAAATTAGAAATGAAAACAAAAATGGAAGAGCAATTAAGACACGAAAGACAAAAATACTAGCTGCTGTTAAACTTTTCATTTCGTTTAATAATTTCTTTTTATCAAAAAATGATTTTTCAATCGTTGAGAATACTCTTACTATATTACCACCAGTTCGGTTTAACAGAGTTAGTGATGATGTAATATATTTTGCATCTTCTAACTTGACCCGTTCATAAAATCGATTAAATACAACATCTAAACTTAGTCCATAAGTCATATCCATATATATTTTTTTAAATTCATCGCTAATGGGACCATTTAGTTCGTTTTTTACGATTTCAACTGCTTGCATAATATTTCGACCAGATTTAAAACTATTATTCATAATAATAATGGCTTTTAGTAAATCATCTTCAACTCGTTTTCTTTTTTGTTTGAATTGAATATTTAAAATGAGATCTGGGACAAAAAAGCCAATGAAAAAGGCTAAAATAGAACTAATAAAGCCGATTTTGGCATATTGAAACATTATTGTTAACATGTTAAAAATGACGAAACAAAATGCTGTAAGAAACTTGATTGTGACATAATCCATACCCGATTTAAAATCTTTTTCTTCAAACGTAATGTGTTTTTCATATTTTTCACTGTATTTTTTTAGAAAAACACTTTTACTGAATGATTTACTTATTTTATGAATTATGATCCAAGTTTTGGTTAATAAGATGTCAAAGAAAGATTTTTCATAGTCTTTTACGGAAAGTAATGCAAAGCGTTCAAATCTTTTTTGATATTTAATGGACTTAGATTCGCGAAGTAAGAATAAAATTGTGGCAAATAAAGCAAGAATTGTAAATACTTGAATAACAAATACTTGCCATATAAATCCCTCCATTTTTTTTTACCCTCTTTCTTCTTATTTTTTTATATGAAACATTTCGTCTATTTCTGTTATTCCTTTTGAAGCAATCTTTTCATAGATGTCGGGAACTTTGTCTTCATAAAGAATATATTCTCCATCTACTTCTTTTTTTGATGTTAATCCATTTTGCCGAAAAGCAAATATTTCTCGAAGACGAATTTCATCTTCTTCCATTCCTTCTAGCTCTGCAATGGAAGTTATTTTTCGTCTTCCATCACTCATTCGATCTATATTCACAATTAAATCTATTGCATTAATAATATATTCTCGAATTGCTCGAATCGGAATATCTAAACCACTCATTAGTACCATAGTTTCCAAACGGTTTAAGGCATCTTTCGGTCCATTCGCATGCAAAGTTGTCATGGAACCATCATGTCCCGTATTCATGGCTTGTAACATGTCGAAAGCTTCTTTTCCTCTTACTTCTCCAACAATAATTCGATCAGGACGCATTCTAAGAGAATTAATCACTAAATCCCGAATGGTTATTTCTCCTTCTTGTTCATAGTTTGTAATACGAGTTTCTAAGGAAATGACATGACGTTGGTTTAGTTTCAATTCCGCTGCATCTTCAATCGTAATAATTCGTTCATCTTGGGAAATAAAACCACTCATAATATTTAATAATGTCGTTTTTCCAGAACCAGTTCCACCACATATAATAATGTTACATTTTCCTCTTACGGCTGCATCTAAAAAGGTTGCCATATAGGGTGTCATTGAACCAATTCGAATTAAATCATCAGCACTAGTCATTTCTTCTTTAAATTTTCGAATTGTAATTACAGGACCTTTTGTTGATAATGGTGGAATGACGGCATTTATACGGGACCCATCTAGAAGTCTTGAATCGACCATTGGATTTGTTGCATCTATAGTTCGACCTAAAGGATTAATTAGTCTTTGAATTGTTCTAATGATATGTTCGTCATTAATAAAAGAAACGCTATCATCTTTTATAATTTGGCCATCAATTTCAATGTAAATTTCTTTCGGACTGTTTACCATAATTTCAGTAATATTTTTATCTTCTAATAATTCGGTTAAAGGTCCGTAGCCGTTAATTTCATTATCAATTAAATTGTATAAATGACTTCGTTCTAAATTTGATAAATCAAAACCTTCAATCGTTTCATCTATTTCATCATTAATAAATTGATTCAATAGTTTATCTTCTGGAATTTCTTTATCAATTAGATTTTCCACAATTCTTGTTCGAAGCTCATCTAATAATTTTTTATCCGGAAATATCTCATAATCGGTTACATTAGAAACAACTTTTTCTTTTCGCTCAATATTGAATGCATCTAATAGACTATTTCTTTTCATTTTTTTCTTCCTCTTCTTTCGTGATATCAGCAGCAATCGTCATCAGCACAGAGTAATCTTTAGCAAATACATTTGGCATTTTTGGTTCTAATGTAATGATTTTACCATTCATGATATATTGATCAATATTCTTTAAAAAAAATTCACTTGATAAGGTATAATCAATATTCGCTTTGATAATACTGCGAATATCAAAGATTGAAAAATATTTTTTGTATGGGTCTCGACTATTATTTAATAAGATTTTATAATTTGTTTTTTCTAAATCTCGAAAGATACTTAGTAACGATTTCATATTTTTTAAATCCAAAGGATCATTGGTCATAACAAATAAAATTTCATCTACGATATCCATGGTAACTAGATTTTGTTCGTTTAAATCATGAGTTGTATCAATTAATACAATATCATAATTATATAGTGCTTTATCTAAGGCAATTTCAATATATTTGGAATCAATTTTGCTTTCTTGACGAGGATCTTTAGGACTTGGTAAAATATCAATAAATTCATCGTATTTCGTGACATAGTTTTTAAATTCTTTGTAACGATTATTATTGTAATCATCTACAAAGTTATAAATAGTACTGGTAAAAGGACAATTTAAGGCCACTGTAACTCCCCCATTTGCTAAGTCCATATCCATAATCAATACTTTTTTTTCAATTAGTTTAAATATTCCTGCTAAATTTAGAGTTGTAATCGTTTTTCCTACTCCCCCTTTTGCAGAAAAAATACAAAGTGATTTTCCTTTTTTTCGTATCATATATACACTTCCTATTCTTTTGAAATTTCTAATCGATTTTCTTTCATTCGGGCAGTCTTTTTCAAAAATATTTTATAATCATGTATTCCAATTATCTTGCCAAAAATACTAGGTCCCATTGTTTCAAGTTCGATTTGAAAATAATCTTCTTGACCAATTATTTTTATTTTGGAGATTTCAATATTATTTTTTTGATAGAGCTCTTTTACTTGCAATTCTATATTTGACTGTGTACGATTTTCATATAATTCATTTAATATGATTCTCGTTGTGCCTGAAGCTTTTAATTTGATATTCGTCATCATTCCAATGTCGATGATTAAAGCTGCTAGAATGATTAAAATTGGAATCATAATGACAAAGATAATTAATGTTTGACCTTTATGATTCATAATAAATTGACCTTTCCGCTTTTACTTCATAGGGCGGCCTAAATATTAAATTAAGAAATGGCGTAATAATGGGTATTTCTTCTTTCAAATAAAATGTAACAAATTTATTATTTTCATTTTTGATTTCAAGTTTTGTTTTTGAACTATTTTGTTGTACTTCCTTATTTATTTCATCAAAAGTTTTTTTTCCATGAAATAACTCGACAACTGTATCCATTTCACTTTCTAATCTATTTTTTACATAGATCATTTTACCAACATCAATGATTGCTAATAACATAAAAATAAAAATAGGAAGAATGATTACAAATTCTACTAGTGCTTGCCCTTTTTTTTCTTTCACATTGTCACCCTCTACACTATTTCCATAAATCTGATTTTTCTTTTTTATCTACACATTTTCCTTCTCCTGGTTTTTCGCCTTCTTCATATTCTTGATCTACTAAACTGCAGGATGTTTTGGTAATTGAATCTTTTAAGTAACCCCCAAAGTAACTTACTATACTAATGGTTATCACACTAATGATTGCAACAATTAACACATATTCTACTAATGCTTGGCCTTTTTGATTCAACACATAAACCACCTCTATTATGTATTTATTATAACAAAGATTGATTTTCATGGCAATCAAAAAAGCAAGATAACTTGCTTTCTACTTAAAATATTATATAAGGGTTTCCAGGTGTTCCATTTCCACTTTTAACGGTTAACCCTGCTTTTAAATAAAGGGTTGGACGATCTGCATAGGCACTGTTAGCATTTTGTTCTTCTAAGTCTCCTGCCTCATTTATGGTCCAATATTTTTCTCCATTTTGGAGCGAAGCGGTTAAGAACCACTGTGATTTATTGGCAATAAATAGCCAATTATTGGCAATACATTCTGATTTTTCACTTAATTTAGAAAGTTCTGTATTTAAACATATGTTTCGATCGATTGTAGCGCCACCACTTGTAGCATACCCATAGTCGCTTGGAGAAATTAAGCCTATTTTTCCAGACCATATATTTGGATTTGCTCCAAAGGTATTTTCTTTCTTTTCTTCTTCATACCAAGATAATGTATTTAGAGTACCGATCGCACTTCCCAAATTCCATGTTACAGTATCAATTACATTTCTACTTTCTTCATTTAAGGTATTTAAATATGTATTCGTGTAATATTCTTGTAAACTAGATTCGGTCCAATTATTTTTTGCTTCATTTAACAAGATTGTAGCGTCTCGAAGTGGTTGATCCCGAATAATTTTGATTCGAGGGCCCTCCATTGTATTTACAAGACCTATAATTCTCCAAGTTTCATTTTGAAACATAATATAATTATTTGGATTTGCTCCAACATAGCGATATTCTGTATTTTTATAATTATTGTTCGCTAACTCTGAGTTTGAATGACTTACTTCTATAATTCCATTTCCAGCATTGCGCGCTGAATTTTCCGTTTGAATGGCTGTTTCTAAGGTATTCATTTTGGTTGCATAGCTCGTCACCACAATGCTCGCTTCAAATTGTTGATTCATTACTTCATTTCCTGCACTGCTGTCAATCCATAAATATAAATCAAAAGTTTTGGAAGTTGACTTTTCAATATATCCTGTATTAATAATATATGACGTCAATAATGTTCCATCTAATTCTAGATTTGCTGTTTCTTGATTAATTTCCATATTTTTTAAAATATTTCCAGCAGAAGGTGTTTGATTGTTCACGCCAATAGCCACTTTTATTTTTTCATCATCAATTTTGGTACCATTTACGTTTAAGGTATTTAGAGTAATTGCATATCCAGCATCCGTGGTATCACATGTATTTGAAATTTTAACTTTATATGGCTTGGATTTTTGTAACGCTTCAGAATCTTTGATTGGATAGGTATTTTTTAAGCTAATTGATTTTGACATTTCCTGAAACCCAATTGTAAAACATCCTGCTTTTATCACATTTGTTTCATTTCCTTCAAATGTTCTAACCCATAAAGCATAAGTCACTCCGGTATAGAAAGTCGCAATAATCATTAGTCCAATGATTAATAAGGCAATTTTATACTTTTTTCTCATAACATACACCCTTTATTTTCTAGTCTATTAAAAGTATAGCATAATCATTTTTAGATTGCTATCTTTATTTTGATTTTTTTTATTTTTTCGTATAAATAGCTTTATTTTTGATATAATTTGTTAAGGTGATATGATGTATCTTAATTTAGAAAATCAAAGAATATTGATAAAAAAAGCCCTTTCTATTTCAGAACGTTTTTGGGGTTTAATGGGCCAGTCTAATTTTCATTACGGAATGCTTTTTCCAAATTGTAATGCCATTCATACTTTTTTTATGAAAGAACCAATTGATGTAATTGGTTTAAACTTAGAAAATAAAGTGATTTATATTTACCGCAATCTTCCGAAAAATCAAATTTTAAAATTAAATTTTCCCATTAAAAAAACTAGTATATTAGAATTGCCTCAAAATACTAGTTTGTCGATTCAATTAAATGAGCATTTATTCTTTGAAGACGAAGATATAATCTAATATTTTTACTTCATCTCCTCTTCTCGCTCCTAGTCGTTCTAATTCTTCTTCTACTTTCATTCCTTTTAATTTTCTAGCAAAGCGAAGCTGAGCGTCTTCTTCTTCCCAACGAGTCATCAAAAATAGCTTTTCAATTTCTTTGCCTTTTAAAATCCAAATATCTTGATCTTTCGTAATTGTATATGGCTTTTCATTTTGAAATTTATAAATTACTGTACTTTCATAATCTTTTTCGTCATAAATATCTTGTTTTTCTATGGTCTTTAATAAATCAGCAAAATAATTCATTAATTCTTCTAATCCTTGATTATTCAAAGCACTGATTTCAAATACTTTTACATTCGGATATTTTTCTTTAAATAGCTTTAAATTTTCTTTAAAATTTTCTCCATCCATTTTATTCGCAACTACAATTTCTTTTTTTTCTGCTAATTCTTTTTGATATTTTTCCATTTCTTTGCGAATTAAGGTGTAGTCTTCCCAGGGCTTTCTTCCTTCAGTTCCAGCCATATCAATTACGTGAGCTAAAATTCGGGTTCGCATGGCGTGTTTCAAAAATTGAATTCCAAGACCTACGCCTTCATGGGCACCTTCAATTAATCCTGGAAGATCGGCAATGACAAAAGATCGTTCATCTTTTAATTTTACTAGTCCTAGATTTGGAGATAACGTTGTAAAATGATAGGAAGCTATTTTGGGATTTGCATTACTCACTTGACTTAAAATTGTACTTTTTCCCACACTTGGCATACCAATTAAGCCAACATCTGCTAACACTTTTAATTCACACCGAATATAACGAATTTCTCCTGGCTCTCCCAATTCACTAAATTTCGGTGCCGGTTCATTTTGAGTTGCAAATGCTTTATTTCCTCTTCCTCCGCGACCGCCTTTAGCTACAACGAATTCCTCTTGATCTTCTAATAAATCTGCTAATATTAAACTAGAATCATCATCAAAAATAGTTGTTCCAGCTGGCACTTTCACGATGATGTCTTCTGCCTTTTTCCCGTGCATACTGCTTCCTTTACCATTTTCTCCTTTTTTTGCTTTTAAAATCTTATGGTATTTTAGATCAACTAATGTTTTTAAACCCTTTTCTACTTTAAAAATAATGTCGCCACCTTTGCCACCATTTCCACCATCAGGTCCACCCATGGGAACATATTTTTCTCTTCGAAAAGCAGTACAGCCATTTCCACCACTTCCTGCAATTAATTTCATTTTTACAAGATCAACAAACATAATTTATTCCCTTTCATTCGTTTATTCTACCATTTTTTTCTTAAAAAAAAAAGACAGAGTCTTATTTATTTTTGGATTGAACTAAGGTAACTGCAATTAAAATAAAGACAATTACGACTAAACCAATAATAATATAATTTAAACTTTTTGGATTACCAACAGCGTCATTTACAACAGCGGCAGTTAAAAAATAATCCGAACAATGAGAAATGGTAAATTCAACATATCCATCTTTTACTTCTACATTATGAGCAATGTATTCAATTTGATCTTCTTCAGGATTGTAATAATATAAATATAATTTTTCGTGATTGGCAAATCTTTTTTTAACATTTAGTTTAACGGTTGCTTCTAGGGGCAATTCTCCATGATGATCAAAGGTAATAATTAATTTATTTTGCTCTACTCGGTTTTCAATTTCTTGCGTATCTTTGGTTATGGCATTTAAGGACAGCCGTAAATCTGCATCAATGTTTAAACTTTCTTCGACAGAAATATTTTTTCCCTTTTCTTTTTGAAACTTCCAAGAATAGCTTAATTCCCGATCAAAATCTTCTACTGTATAATAATAGTAATCTTCGGTTTCTAATTTTTGAATTTCAGTACCCGTCTTTTCGTTTATGGAAGCTATTTGTTTTTCTTTGGTTGGAATTTCTGGTGTTCTTATAAATGTCTTTGAAATTAAGATTCCACAACAAATAATTCCTAAAGTCAGGACAATCATGAAACCATATTCTTTGGCTTTTTTAGACAAATTCTCACTTCCTTTTTACTCTTTTTTTATTATTGTATTCTTTCCCCTATTTTATACTAAATCTGCTATTAAAATAATCAATGGGACAAAGTTATAAACAAATTTCATTAACATAATTAAAATAATATTTCGCTTATTTTTGACATAAAGAAAACTAAATAATAAAGCAGGAAGAAAATAAATAGCTAGTTCCATAAATAAAGTTTCTGAATTTAAATTACTAGCAAATACAAAGTTCATGGCAGTATAAATGATCGCACTTAATAAGATAAATAATCCATTATTTTCTACGCATTCACTTAAGGATTCGCGAAATAATAATTCTTCTGCTATTACCCCAAAAAACATGGTTTTAAAAATGGTGTAAAGCATTGAAATACTTGCCAAATTTTGAATAGCTTGAGTATTTTGATCAGCAGCTAGATTTGGATAAATAGCTTCACTAATTGCTCCCATGACAATATTTAAAAGAAATGTAGCTCCAACTCCTAATAATACAATTTTGACGATACGTCCTATTTTATAATTCTTTTTTAAATCTTTGACTTCTTCTTTTAAGTTTTTTTGATACATGATAATCATTAAAACCAAAAATGCAAAATCTAATAACATTTTTATTAAAGTGTCATTTACAAAGGATAGCATTTGAACTAGATAACCTGTAAAATAGGTATAGACAAAATAAATTAAATATAAACTAACCGTTTTTAATAACACTTGATTTTTTAACATATTCTCACTTCCTTATGTATATTTTATCGTTCCATCCAAAAAAGACCAAGTCTAATTTCATTTCGTTTACAATTTTAGACAAAGAAAAAGCTTTCTATTGAAAGCTTAATCTATTATAAAAATCTTCTTAGCCATGCCCACATAGTTCATTCTCCCCTTTCTGATTCTACATTTATTCTATTACATATTTATCTTATCATAAAGAGGTTTGTTTGAATAGTTGGCAATTTATTGACGTTTTTTTCGATTTTGTTCTGCTTTGATTTCTTCCTGGCATCTATCTATCGCATCTGCAAGACTTGTATATGTTTGGATTATTTTAGGATCTTCTGCGGTCATAATTGTTTTTTCTAGGTCTTCTAATACATTAAGTTGATCTTCTTCTGATAAAACCAAGAAAAATGAAATCAGATATGTTAATCGTAAGGACCAAGAAAATTCTACTTTATTCGTGATGTCTTCTTCTAAGTTTATGACTTCAGCTCGAAAGTCCATTAAAAAGTTCGCATTTATATCTTCTATCATCATAGGATCGATTTCATTACGATAAAACTGTAGTTGAGTTTGATATTGAGCTTCTATTTCAGCTGGGTTATAAGGCCGAAAATTTCTTTTTAACATTTGTTCTTCTAATTCTTTTAATAAAAAAATATTGCGATATCTTAGTCTTTCGTACTTACGATTATATTGCGCTTGTTTAGACAAAAGATAATCATAATATAATACTTGTTTTTGATTTTTTAGTAAATTAAGTTGATTAGCAATTTGAAAAGATTTTTGAATATTTGCAATCATTTCCTCTGATGTTTCTTCTAATGATATCACAGGTATTTTTTCATACCATATGTTTAGAAAAGAAATATAATTTAGGGGTCTTAATAATGGTATATCTAATGTAGATATCTCTAAATTTTCATAAAATATATTTCTAACAGGTAAACATGTTATTTGGTTTAAACTTGTTTCAAATTCTTCTAGGTATGGACTCGCTATGACCTTATCATATATTTTATTCTCATAATCAATTGCCATTTTTAAATATTCAATTTCTTTCGCTAGTTCTCGATGATTATTTTTATTTTTGGCTTCAATTATTTTTTGGTATCGTTTCTTAACATTATAACTCAGTAGCATAATTTCTTTTAAACTGTTTTTTAATTGCTCTTTTTTCATTTCCATCACGGCATTTATTTTAACATTCTAATTTGTTTTGTCAATTCTTTTTTTTATTTTATTCTCCTGATATTCTTTTTGTAATTCTTCTTTTAATAATTTTAAAAATTCTCTTTGATAATCTAAAAGACTAATATAACCATCTAATAAAGTTAGAATATGAATTTGATTTTCTATAGTTAATACTTTGAAATTAGCTTGGATGTATAAATAAATATTTGATTGATATAAGTGATTTAAATTAGGCGAATTTATAACTCCGTTTATGAAAACACGAAACATTTGCAAATAATAAGACATAAACATATCGTCACCCATCGAGATAATCTCAGGATCCGTTGTGATTTTTTCTCTCTCATCTAAGAACCACTTTTCTATTTTGCCTTTAGAAAATGATAAACTACTTTGATTTAAAACAAAGGATTCTACTCTTCGATTTATAAGGAGAAAACGGTAGCATTCCGCTTTATTGTTTTGGTTTAATAATTCATAATAGTGGATATTTGCTTGTTCTAATTTCCATAAACTAATTTGATTGGCTAATTGCATGGTATTTTGGTAAAAACGGTGGGCCTCTCTCATGATTTCTTCATCAAAGAAAAAATCGTAATCTAAAACACTTGCGACTTCTTTTGGAATTTGAAACCAATTTTGGTCAAATGCAACTTGATTTATAATGCGATATAGGGGCATATCTAATGGATTTATTTCCTTTAAATTCCAAAGATTTATTTCTTTTAAGCAAAATAAAGCGTGGATCTTTTTTTGAATCGAATCGATCGACTCACTTTGATATAACGCTTGATATATTTTGGCTTCATATTCTAAAATTAGTTGAATATTCTTTTTCTGCTTCCAAATATCATTTGATTCATTTTTTTCTTCGGCTATTTTTAAGGCATTATAACAATTTTGTAAGTTATAACTTAAACGCATTAAATCTTTTAGTAAATTGTTTAATTTTTTTTGTTTCATATTTATCACCCGCTTATTCTATCATGGAGTTTAAAATTGTCAAGTATCAAAAAAGTGTTTACTTTGTTTCGTAAACACTTACTTTCTTTTTATCTCTTCCTAAACGTTCAAATTTGACATATCCTTTGATTTTTGCAAATAAGGTATGGTCTTTTCCCATTCCTACATTTTCTCCTGGATAAATCTTTGTTCCACGTTGACGATAAATGATAGATCCTGCAGATATTAATTGTCCGTCACTTGCTTTTGCTCCTAAACGGCGACCTTTGGAATCACGACCGTTTTGTGTAGAAGTTTGTGCTTTTTTGTGAGCGAATAATTGTAAATTTAAACTCATCAATCTCATGTTTCTTCCTCACCTTCTATCTTAATATTTTTTGGATATGTTTTTGCTAACTCTTGAAATAAATCCAACATATTTTCAATTAGAGCTTTTGTAACATTATCCTGACTCTGAATCGTAATTTGAAAAAAATCTTTTTTTTGAAGATATGTAATTGCATTTTCCTTTATTTTTAAAATTCCGTTAATCGTAGTTGTTAAAATAGCGGATACTCCAGCACAAACGATATCTTTACCATAATCCTCATACAAGGCATGACCTTTTAAATAAATTTCTGTTACGATTTGATTTTTTCTCTTTAAGGTTATGTGAATCATATTACTTCACTTCAATTTTTTTCACAGTTAATTTTGTATATGGTTGTCTATGTCCTTGTTTTTTGCGATATTTTTTCTTTGGACGATATTTGAAGACCACAATCTTCTTTTGACGACCATGGCGTTCTACTGTACAAACAACTTTGGCTTTGTCCACATAAGGATTCCCTGCTTTTCCATCTACAAATAAAACAGTTTCAAAGCTAACTTCACTTCCTACTTCATTTGCTAGCTTTTCTACATAAATGGTATCGCCTTCTGATACATAATATTGTTTTCCACCTGTAACAAATATAGCTTTCATTTCATACCTCCTTTATTATATTTAAGACGCGCCGAACAAAGGTAACATTTTGTTTTAAAACCTATTTCGAGCGGTTTTTGAAAGCCAAACGACTTTTCAAAACATCGTTAGTTTATCAAAGAATTCTTGTTCTGTCAATTTTCGATTGGGAAAAAAGAGATTTTTTTTCCATGGTAAATTTCTGCTTTAAGAATTCTTTTTCATGTAAATATCGATCATTTTGCCAAAAAAAATGTAATGTATCTTTTTTTAAAGAATTTAAATTAAATTTTGGATGACTTTTTATCTCGATATAGGGAAAATTGTATAGATAACGCTCTAAATAAAAACGATTTTGATAATAAAGGCGTTTTTGATAAGCATCATATATTTTATAAAACAGAAATGTTAAAATCATATAATTATTTAAGCTTTTCAGTAAATGTCCCACTGTAAAGATTAGAAGAGAAACTAAAGAAATCCATAAATGAAGATAATAAGCTTTTTGGTAAGAAAAGAACCGTTCTAGTAAAGAGTGAACTAAAACACTTCCATCTAAGGGTATCATGGGTAATAAATTAAATATCAAAATAGCTTTATTGTAAGTTTGAAAAAGGAGATAAGTATAATCATTGATCCAACCATTTCGATAACAAATTTGATAGATGAGGATTAAAATTAGCTGAAACAAAACTCCTCCACAAGCAATGAAAAATTCTTTTTTTATGGGTGTATTAATGGGTTTGTTAACCTTAGTAATTCCACCAAATGGATATATTTCTACCGACTCTATCTCGTATTCATAATGCTTTAAAATCAAGATATGTCCTAGTTCATGAAAGATTACGATGGTTAGAATTACAATAATATTTTTAAAAAAACCCGAAAATAAAGCCATTAATATTAAAAAATAAGTACAGGAATTTATTTTAAATTTGGCTTTTATATTCTTCATAATCTAAGTATTGCCCTTCTTTTTGGAGAACAAAGTAAATATGGTCTTCCATTGCACTCCCTAGTAAGGTATTTTTTTCTACATAATCATAAAGATTTACTGATACATTTGTCACATTGCCATACCAAATATCTACGCCATCAATTCCTTGAATAATAATGGTATTATTATAATGTTCTTTTTCTCCAATAAAAACGACAATTCCGCTATTTAACGTCTGAATAGCACTTTCTTTTGAGGTACTTGCCATTACGCCATCATGATATTTGCTTACCTTTAAAAAATCATTAGTAAGATTGCCGACCATTGTATTGGATCCCAAATTTAAATCGATTGGTAAAACACTTCCAAATAAATTTTCATACCAAGCATTTATTTTGGTAAAGGATAAATTTTTTTCAAATACATTTTGGCGAAATATTTCTTTGTTGGTACTTGACCAATTAACATAAATGGTACTTAATAAGACAACAATTACTGCTAGTAAAAAACGAGAAATCGTTTTCTCTAATTCTTGATTTCGAATATTTTTATGACCTTTGGGAGTAAAAATATTACTTTTTGTTTGATGTTTTCTTTTTAAACGCATTTTTTGATATTCGATTTCATCCATACTATCACCTGTTGAATTTTATGAAATTCGGTGTTTTTTTATGAGGAAAATCATACAAATATTTAGAAAAAAGATATTCAAAATTGTTTCATAATTCTGAAAAATATATATAAAATTGGTATGACTTGTAATACTAATAAAGAAATAAAAGAGAACAATGAAAAAATTAAAAAGAAAATATACGTTTTTTAAACTTAGAAATTGTTTTAAAAATAAAAATAGAAAAAATAAAAGAAAAAAAAGCCCTTTTGTGTGATAAATGAGACCATCGTATAAAAGAGAAAAGGAAAGCCAAGAAAAGAAAGAAATTTTTTTATCTGTTAAAAATCCAAGGAGAAATAAATTCGGTATTTGGTGGGTAAAGAAAATCAAAAATAGATCTCCAAGGAGAAAAAAAGTCATGGAAGCATCTCCTTTTGGTATACGATAACATAAGAAATGTGATCGATATCAGCCGCAAAGTCAATTTTCACTTCTTTTACAAGCCCTAAATTGTCTTCTTTTAAATCAGATACTTTTCCAATTAATATTCCAGCAGGTATTTCTGTTAACCCGGAAGTATAAACCTCATCGCCTATTTGAATGTCACATTCTTTTGTCAAATTTTTTATCCACCCTTCTTTTTTAGAATTAGTTTCTAAAAGACCATAGTTTTCCTTTATTTTTACAGAAATATTAGTCTTTTGATTTGTAATCAAATGCACTTCACTTGAATGTTCTTTTGTACTTTTTACGATTCCCACTAATCCTTGCTCATTTATGATTGCAGCATTTATTTGAATCCCTTCTTTTGATCCTTTTTGAATGGTAATTATGTCATAAAATAAAAAGGGATCCCGTAGAAGAAGTCTTGTGTAAAGTAACTCTTCATTCGGGCGATTTATGTTCATTATTTGCTGCGCATCTGTTAATTCTTTTTCTAATTCTCTTATCTTTTGTTCCATTACTGTATCAATCTCAACAGTGATATCTTTTTGAAACCATGCACAAATTGTTTCTTGACTGATAAATAGCATTAATAAGACTAAGAATAGAAAAAAAGACCGTTTCTTTTTCATCATTTATCACCTTATTTGTAGCTTACCCTAAAATTAGATTTTATTTCATCCAAGAATCATAAAAACTGTAATAATTTTGTGCTCCGATGATAATATGATCAATAAGGGGTATTTGTAAGAGTTCTCCTGACTTTAAAAGACGGTTTGTAAAGATTGCATCTTCTTTGGATGGAGTGGGATCTCCACTTGGATGATTGTGTAATACGATTATTTTAACGGCTGAATATTTGATTGCTTCTTTAAATATATCTCTTGGATGAACAATACTTCGGTTAGCACTGCCAATGAAAATGGTTCGAAATTGAATGACTTCGTTTTTGCTATTTAAAAATACTGCAATAAAATGTTCTTGTGTCATTTTTTCTAAACGTGATTGAAATATATTTAAAATATCTTCCACTGTTTTAATTCTTTTTTTCTTCGTTATAATGAAAGTGTTCGCTCGTTTCCCCAACTCTAATGCACTTAACAGGGTAATGGCTTTTACTTCCCCTATTCCGTGAATTTTAGATAGTTTTTCTAATGAGGTATTAGATAGATTTTCTAAACTTTCTAGTTCTATTAATATTTTCATAGCTAAATCACGAACGGAAATATCTTTGGTTCCAGTTCTTAATAAAATGGCTAAAAGATCTACATCACTTAAACTCTCAACTCCATTTTCTTTAAATTTTTCTCGCGGCCGCTCTTGAAGCGGTAATTCCTTCATCAGTAAACTCATACAAGTTGTCCTGCAAATTTCTTTAATATTTCCCCATTTAATTGCTCATAAGTCTTTGTATCGGTGACTTCAAAAAGAGATTCATATTGATTTAGTTCTTGAAAAAAAGTAGATGTTACCTTCACTTCTTTGGGAAACACATTCATTTTTTTATCTAAAAAATAGGTTTCTAGAGACTCGATCCACGAATCACTCGCTGCTACTCCTACATAAACTCGATAATATTCCCCATCCTGGATTGTAATCGAATTTGGATATTCTTCTGCAATTTTGGAAGCATTTTCTTTTGATTTATAAACTCCAATTTGAAAAGCAGTCACTAAATTTTCATCCCAAAACAAATTTAAATGATCCTTTAATTCAAATACAGTAATAAAGGATAAACTTGCTCCTAAAAGAAACGCTATGATAATTATGATAAGTGTTTTTTTCATTTTTCTCACCTCTTTTGATATACCATAATGTTCTGATGTTTTTTGTCGTATTTTGAATCTGAAATCTATGATTATAACTTGTTCTTTGAAGGTTTTTTTTGTATAATAAGTGAAAGAATAAAAGGAACTGGTGATTTTGTGTTAAAGAATTACGATTATGACAATATGCCAATTGTAGATATTGTAAATGATATGATAATTGATGCAGCGCGACGAAAAGCAAGTGATATTCATTTTGATCAAACCCCTGGGAATTTAATTGTGCGAATTCGAGTTGATGGAGAACTCATTCAATATGCAGAAGTACCCATGGCTGTAAAAAAGAATTTGATTACTCGCATTAAAATTATTTCTGGAATGAATATTACAGAATCTCGTCTTCCTCAAGATGGGGCGATTCGCAGTAATGTAGATGGTCTTAATTTGGATTTGCGTGTCAGTTCCCTGCCAACTGTGTATGGAGAAAAAGTGGTTATCCGTATTTTAGATTATTCCATGAGTCTTGGCGGTTTGGAAACTTTGGGATTTTCCGAAGCAAATTATGAAAAACTCTTAAAAGTGATTTCTAAGCCGAATGGAATTATATTAGTAACTGGAGCCACTGGGACAGGTAAGTCTACTACAGTTTATACGATCTTACAACGATTAAATACGATTAGTCGCAACGTAATTACTGTTGAAGATCCAGTCGAAATGAAATTAAATGGAGTCAATCAGGTCCAAACGATGAGTGAAATTGGTTTAACCTTTGCGAGCGCTTTACGAAGCATTCTTCGTCAAGATCCCGATGTAATTATGATCGGAGAAATTCGTGATAATGAAACAGCCCGGATTGCCGTTCGAGCTTCTATTACTGGACACTTAGTTTTATCTACTATTCATACAAATAACTCTCTAAATACAATTGAACGACTTGTCGATATGGATGTAGAACGATATTTATTAGGAAGTGCCCTAGAAGGTATTATTTCCCAACGATTATGTAAAAAATTGTGTCCAAAATGTAGAAGTAGTCGAAAAGCAACTCCTTATGAGCAAAAAGTTTTTAAAAGTGCACTCAATATGGATATTACTGATATTTATACACCTGTGGGCTGTAACGAATGTTATCATGGGTATCATGGCCGAGTAGCCTTACATGAAGTATTAATTATTAATCAAGATTTACGAGATGCTATTGTAAATAATATGAAAAAGGAAGACTTGAGACATTTGATTTATGAAAATCAAGATATGATTTCTATTTTACAAGACGGGCTTTATAAAGTTTTAGAGGGTCTTACTAGTTTCGAAGAAGTATTACGAGTTATTGATGTGGATGATGACTTAGGAGAACATGATAGTGCAATTAAAGATGCTATTTTTGGTAAAAAAAGTTTAGAAGTAGAACCTAGCAGTGAAGAAACGGCTTTAGAAACGTTAGACATTTAAAAACGGAAATTACTTTTCCGTTTTCTTTTTAAATACAAATAATTTACTTAAAATATAATTGCCTATAATTACTAATATTTGTGAGAGCAATTTCATACTTTTATCACTTTGATGACATATGGTTACACCTAAAAACATAATTCCCATATCTAGTCCTAAGGTTAATAATCGAGAGCCAAAAAAGGAACAAAATTCTTTTTTTGTTTCTTTATTCTGACTTTTAAATACATAGCGCCGATTGGTAATATACGCAAATAAAACTGCCCCGATCCAGGATATTATATTAGCAATTTGTAACTCTAAGGCTTTGTTTGGATTTAATATCGTAAATACAAGTCCATAATAAATTACTAAGCTAACAATGGTTGTTAAAACCCCCACGATTAAGTAATTCATAATTTCTTCATAATGTTTGTATATTTTTTTAATCCATGGAAAGCATAGAAGAAATACTATAATGCTTCCAATAAATCCTATGCAAGCTAATTCTTTAGTTAGCCAATCTAACATACTTCTCACCTTCTTTAGTATATCATATTGTTTTGAATTCGTTAAAGGTTTAATAAAAAAGTTATAATATAATGAAATTTTTCATAGAAGAAAAAGACAATCCATAATGAAGATACTAAAAAAGGTCCAAAAGGAACTTCATGATCTTTTTGGAAAAATAGACATCCTAACGCATAAGGTAAGGCTAAGAAAGTCGCTAAGATAAATGCAATTAAATACATTTTGTATCCTAAACTCATTCCCATAATAAAAGATAGTTTTATATCTCCCCCACCCATCGCTTCTTTTTGAAATAAAATGTTTCCTAATTTTCCAATAAAAAAAAGGGTCAAAAAGGAAAGAAATCCCGCTCCTAAACTTAATAACGCTTTTTCTATGCCATGGAAACTAATATTTAATAAAAAGATTCCAATTCCACTTATTACTAAAGGCGAATCAAGTATAATCATATATTTCATATCACTAACAAATATAATTATGACTAGGCTAGATAAAAGAAGCAAATGAAAAAATTTCTCAGATATTCCAAAATAATAATAGGATATTCCAAATAATAGTCCTGTTGCCAATTCTGTTAATGGATACATAGATGATAAATGATGATGACAGTTTCTGCATTTTCCTTTTTGGAAGAAAAAGGAAAGAATTGGGATCAACTCATACCAAGATAATATATGTCCACAATATTCACAGTGACTTCTCGGTGATATAATAGATTCGTTTTTGGGAAGTCTTGTCCCAATTACAGCATAAAAGGAACCTAAAATGGCTCCAATTATGATAAAGAATGTTGTATTCAAATAATTCATAAATCCCCCTACCCAAATTGGTTCATTAAATTAAACATTGGTACAATAACAGCTAAAATGATTCCTCCGACAATTACAGCAAGAAAGGTAATCAATACTGGTTCTATGAAGGCTTTTAAGCTGGAAATAATACTACGATGCATTTCTTGGTAATAGCTACTAACTTTGCTCATCATTTCTGCTAATTGCCCAGTTGATTCTCCTGTTACGATCATATAATATGCCACTTCTGGAACAGCCCATTGGTTTTTAAAGGCTTCGCTTATTTTTTCCCCTTTTACAATATTATTAATGGTATTATACATAATTTCTTTATAAATCTCATTATTTGTAATCTTACTCAAAATATCAATACTTTCGGTAATAAATACATTATTTCGTAATAAGGAAGAAAATGTTTTGGCAAAAACAGCCATTTCATTATATATCATAATTTTGCCAAAAACGGGAACATGCATTAAAAAAGTTTGCATACTTTTTCGAAATGCTTTTACTTTTTGATAAGAAAAGATTAATACTGCAATGCTCGCTATAGCAATGATCAATAAAAATCCTATATTTTCTTTCAAGAAATCACTCATATGGATAATAAATAAGGTTAAACCATTTATTTCTACTTCAGATTCTTTATAAATTTCAACAAATTGCGGAATGATAAAAACTAAGATAAATGTAATAACTGCAATGGAAAATACTAAAATAACAGATGGATAGGTAATTGCACTGATCATTTGTTTATGGGTTTTATCAATTTCATCGTAATAATTGGCCATATCACTCAACGTTTCTTCTAATTCACCAGTTGCCTCTGCAGCTTTAATCATATTGATGAGTAAGGCTGGAAACATGACACCTTGTTTTTCTAAAGCTTTCGAGAATGATTCCCCCATGGTTAACTCGTAAACAATTGACTGAAAAGCTCTTTTATAATTTTTGTTTTTGCCCATTTGGTTATTTAAGATTTTAATTGAGTCTGTTAAAGTAATTCCACTTTTAATATAAGTAGATAATTGTGTTAACCAAAATAATAAGTCTTTCGTTTTCATTTTTGGAGTAAAGATGCTTGTTTGTCCATATATAAATTCGGTCCACTCGTTTGATATAATATTATATACTTCGTATTCTTCTTGAACTAAGAACGTATTAACATCTAATTTACTAAACCCACTAATTACCCCTGATTCAATTTTACCATTTTTGTTTTTGGCAGTAAATTTAAATACTTTGGGTTCTTTAGAACGGATAGCTCCATTTCCTTTTAGTTCTTCTGCTAAGGCTATTTTCTGAGCTTCTAATTTGGCTAATTTTTTTTTCATAAAAAAGGAATTTTTAAATAATGTTGATAGATCTGCATTTAAAATGCTTTCTTTTTTAGGAGCTGTAGATGGAGCAATATTATCCTTTGTGACGATATGTTTTGTTTTTTGATAGGCATGATCGACTCCTCCACTTAGAGCGTTATAAAGAGCCATGAATAAATCAATTGTTAAAAATTTAAAGCCGCGAAAAGCAAATTGAATAATTAAGATAACATATTCCACAATAGTTTTAAAGGTAATAAATAGACCTAAAGATGGCAATTTGAAAGGATTTTTATTATTAGATTCTACAGTGGTTGGATTCATATTCATAAGTTTCCTCCCTATTCTTTTCTTATTTTTTATTATAACACATTCGTCTGACGCTTAAAAGACTATTTTTTGAAAGGAGAATTTTTTTCTTTTTTTTCATATATTATAATAAGGAAGTGATAGTATGTTTGGTACTGAAGCTGTTGGAAAAGGTCTTTCCTTTGTTAAAATATTATCTGGATTAAATAAAACATTATCCATTGCAAATCAAGTAATCCCTATCTATCAACAAGCTAAACCCATGATTCAAAATGCGAAAAGTGCTTTTCGTGTTTTAAAAGAATTTTCGACTCCGAGTGAAAAAAATCCTATCAAAAAAGAAAGCAAAACGCCTTCTATTCCGGTTACTACATCTTCAAAAGTACAGCAAATTTCGGAACCAATCGGCTCACAACAGTCCGATCATGCCCCTGTTTTTTTTCTGTGATTTTTTTATATAAGTTTTTATTTTTGTTTTTTTTCTCCAAATTTGGAATCGCTTTTTGATATGAAAAAGAGGTATTTTTTGTTTTATTTCCAAAAACTTTGCTTCTAAGACTTGATAATATTCTAAATTTTCTTGTCTCCAAATCCCTAACTCTTCTTCTGTTTTGGATAATTTAGACGTGCCCTTTTTCCATTTCATAATCGTATAGTAATGATTTTTTTCAAGTAAAACAATTTCGTCGATTAATTGAAATCGTAAAGATGACAAAAACTGACGCAGTTCTTTTAAGTCGTTATTTGATTGAATGATTACTTTTTGAATTGCTTGTAATTTTTTGGGATTATTTAGTATCTTTTTTATAGTATTTGTTCCCATACCAGCGATTACAAGGGTATCATATCCGTTTACATCTACTTTTTTTAGACCGTCAGCTACCAAACAGGTAATTTTTTTTTCCAAATGCTCTCTTTGAATGTTTTTTTTGGCTATTTCCAAAGCTTTTTCATGAATATCGGTAGCAAGTATTTTTTTTGCTCCTCTTTTCGCCATTTCAATTGGTACATAAGCATGATCACAACCAATATCGATAATACAATCGTTGGGATCTAAAAACGCACAAATGGCGTCTAATCTCTTTTGTTTCATTAATCTGTCAAGAAATCTTTCAATTTTTTGGCCCGAGAAGGATGACGTAATTTTCGCAAGGCTTTGGCTTCTATTTGTCGAATACGTTCTCTCGTTACATTGAATTTTTTTCCTACTTCTTCTAAGGTATGACTCGTTCCATCTATTAGTCCAAAACGTAATTCTAATACTTCTTGTTCTCTTTCTTGTAATGTTTCTAATACCGCTTTAATTTCCTCTTTTAAAATCTCATTTGTGGCATATTCTTCTGGTGTCATAGCATTAATATCTTTGACAAAATCTCCTAAATGAGAATCATCTTCTTCCCCAATCGGTGTTTCAAGCGAAACGGGGTCTTGACTAATTTTAATGACTTCTCGTACTTTTTCGACTGTTATTCCCATTTTTTTCGCAATTTCTTCTTCACTTGGTTCTCGATTTAATTCTAGTGTCAATTGTCTTTGAATTCGAGCCATTTTATTTATGGTTTCCACCATATGAACAGGAACCCGAATCGTTCTCGCTTGATCTGCTAGGGCTCTTGTTATTGCTTGTCTGATCCACCAAGTAGCATAAGTTGAAAACTTATACCCTTTATCGTAATCAAATTTATCAACAGCTTTCATTAGTCCAATATTTCCTTCTTGAATTAAATCTAAAAATAATAATCCCCTACCCACATATCGCTTGGCAATGCTAACTACCAAACGTAAGTTAGATTCGGCAAGACGATTTTTAGCTTCTTCTTCTCCATTTGCTACTCGAACTGATAACGCTAATTCTTCCTCAGCACTTAATAAAGGAATCCTTCCAATTTCTTTTAAATACATCCGAACTGGATCATTAATATTTACATCCTTTGTAATTTCATTATCACTCAAAATAACAGGTTCTTCCATGCTCTTTCCTGCAGAAGCACTATCCTCTTCTGAAACTACTTCAATATTATTTTCCATTAATGCATTATATAATTCATCTAAAGAATCATTATCAACATCTAAGCCTTTTAAAGCTGCGGCCAATTCTTCAAAAGTAATGGCTCCTTTTTCTTTTCCTTTTTGAATTAGTTCTTCTTTTCGTTCTTCAAATGTTTTTACTTCTACTAATTTACTTACTTTCTTTTTTTCTTGTTTCGGAGCTTTTTCTAAAAATTCTATTTGTACTTTTTTTAAACTCTCAATTACTTCTTTTACATCCTCTTCTTGTAAAGAGCCAATTTCTTGTTGTTCTTTTAAATCTGCAATGGTTAAATATCCTTGTATTTTTTGAAGTTCCATTAAATTTTTGACAGCCATACTATTTTTTTTCTTCATTCTCTACACTTCTTTCTTGATTTGTTGAATTCGCATTCCAATTTCAATTTTTTTATTGGCATCTAATTCATTTCGTTGTTCTTCTTTTAAACGTTCAATTTCTTTTTCTTTTCGTATTCTTTTGATGGAAATAATATATTCTTCCATAATTTTTTCACTCATGTTATCATCTTTTATATTTTTTATTAATTCATAAACTTCATCTTTTAATTTACTCGTTTCAATATAGGATAAAAAGTCTGCTAATTCTATCTTTTTCTTTATTTCATAATATCCTAAAATCTCATTAGCTATATTTCGATAAATTGGATTTTCTATAAATCCTAATTTGCTTTTATACATTTTAATATATTTACTATCATTCATCATAAAATATAAAATGTGATTTAACCCATCTTGATATTTATTCTTTCGCTCTTTTTTTGGTAAATTTTGTTTGATGATTTCTTCTTGTAATTGCTTCTTTTTTTCATAGCGATTTAGTTCTTCTTTTAATATATCATAGGATAAATTATACTCTTGGTTTAATTTTTTTAAGGTTATATCTTGTAAAATCGGATCGTTAGTCTCTTTTAAATTATTTAATACTTCTTTTAAATAATTAGCTAATTCTTCACTATCTTCTAAATTTTTATCTTGTTTTAAATAGGATAATTTAAATTCTAAAAAGGAAATTGCGGCATTTAAATTTTCTTGCATTGCATCAATACCATTTTTAACAATGTATTCATCTGGATCTTTTTCCCCACTTAAACGCACGACATTTACTACAATCTTTTCTTTTTCTAGTATGGTACCTAATTGGTAGGTTGCTGTAGCCCCTGCTCGATCATTATCTAACATTAAAATCACTGGAACTCGCAGTTTTTTAATTTCACTTATTTGATAATTTGTTAAGCTAACTCCCATTAAAGCGATCGTATTTTTAAAGCCATTTGCAGACATACGAATCGCATCCATATTTCCTTCAACAATAATTAATTTTTTTTCTAAACGAACCGCATCTTTTGCTCGATGGTAATTAAATAAAATGTTTCCCTTTTTAAATATTATGGTCTCTTTACTATTTAGATATTTTGGTGGAGGGCTGGTTGGTAGATAGATACGCCCAGTAAAACCAACTGGTTCTCCATTTATATTATGAATCGGAAACATAATTCGATTCTTAAAAACATCATAAAAGTTTAATCCATTTTGATTGATTAATCCTAAATTGAATAAGAGCTGATCTTGGTATTTTTTCTGATGTAATAATTGGTATAAACTATTTTTATCTAGCGCTAAACCAATTTGAAACTCTTTTACTATGGTTTCATTTAATCCGCGCGACTTTAGATACCTCATAGCTCTTTCGCCTTCACTCGTTAAAAGATTATTTTGAAAAAACAGCGTACTTAATTCCATAATTTGATATTCTTTTTGGTGCTTCGTTTCTGTTTTGATTGGTATATCGCTTTTTAAATTCATTCCTATTTTTTCGGCGACTCTTTTGACGGCTTGTACAAATCCTATATTTTCAAAATCGGCGACAAATTTAAATACATTTCCAGTTGCTCCACAAGAAAAACATTTGAAAATTCCTTTTTCTTTGGATACACTCATACTTGGAGCATGATCATTATGAAATGGGCACACACCAAAATAATTTTTTCCTTTTTGGGTGAGAGGTATATAACTACTAATTATCTCAACAATATCAGCATTTTCACGAATCTGATTAATTTCAGATTCTTCAATGTGAAACATTTGTAAACCTCCTTACAATATTATACATTACTGATAAAAGCCCAATTTCCTTTTTTTTTAAACAAAAAAATGCAAAATAACCATTTTTTTTGCATTTTTTATTTATTTGAAATATATTTGGCATAATATATCTCTTGAATTTTCGAATTTGTTTTACTACAAGTTATTAAAATTAAATGAGAAAAAGAAAATGTTTTTACATATAGGGTTTCATTTTTCATTACTTCTTCTTTCTTTATCAACCGATATTCTTTTTGCTCGCTTTTTAGCCATAAAAAAATGGCATCTCCTTCTTTTAAGGATGTCAAATTTTTAAAGTATGCATATGGACCATTTCCAGAATGAGAGGCCAGGATGATAACTGGGTTTGGTACATTTTGAGTTACGTCTTCTTCTAAAAGTGTAATATTTTTATCCACTTGATTTTTTGGGTCATCTTTGGGATAAATGGGTTGTTTTAAATTAATTTTAGGGATTTCTAAAATTCCAAATAAAGGCTGATTATTCGTTTGATTTAGATATTCATTCATGTCTTTTTGCTGAGTTTCAGTTCTTAATATTTCTTTGCTGAAATTGATACTTGATCCCCAAAATAAAAGAAAAATCAGAAGCAAGATCAGAAAATATTTTATTTTTTCCACTGATAAATTCCTAGGAGGAAGAGAAAGAGCCATAAAATTTCAAAAGAACTTTGATAAGTATTAGGAACATTTGTAATTACTCTTTTTTCTTCTTCATACTCTGATTGATTGGGTAAATTTTCTGACTTATCTATTTTATCCGAATTTAAATTGTCATTGGAGTCCTCTGGTTTCTCTTCCGGTTGAGAATTTGGCTTTTCTTCTTCCTCTTTTATCGGAGGATTTGGCTTTTCTTCTGGAATTTCAGGCCGTTTAGAAGGCAGGATCTGAAATTCCCAAGTCCAAGGGAAATTTCCTCCTTCTAATACTTTTAATTCTCCAGTTTTATCTTCTAACGCTAAGATGGTATCTTCTCCTTTTTCTTTTACTTCAATTTTGGCATTGTCTTCACATTTGGTTAAAATGATTTGGTTTTCGTTTTTTTCTACCTCACACTGATTTGAAATAATCTCATATTGGTCACTGACTTCTAAGATGATTTCTTCTTGCATTTCATAGTCATGTACCCAATTTGGTGGATTCGGAAGAAGTAATAATAATTTATCATAATATTTTTCGACCAACTCTTTATTTCCTACCATTTCCACCTCAATGTCGGGGTGAAAGAGTTTCCATATCAGAAGTTGAATATTAACATAAAAGTAATATTTATCATTAATGTCTTCTGATTTTTCGGTCTCGCTAATCCAATATTTAATTTTATTTAATTCGGTGCGATCCATTTCTTCTAAATGAGAACTTTGTTTATAATCTGTTTGGTATTTTATTTTTTCTAAAGGACTTACTTGATACATAAAATGCTCTGTATTATTGCTCTGATAAATTTGAAATGAAGTTAATGTATCATTTATTTGATAAGTAGTTGGAACCCATTCTGTGACATGAAAATTTAACATGCTAGCTTTCGTATTTTTTAAAAAGAGAAAAAGAAAACAAAAGATGATTAATAAATTTTTTTTCATGTGTATCTTTTCCTATCAATCCAAAACCATTCTATCCATATTCTTTTTTGGTAGGTATCTGGAACTTTTTTTATTTTACGATTAGTAATTTTGATTTCTGTTTTCGATGTTTCTCCGTTCAAAGTAATCCGAAGCGGTTCTTTTAATAAGATGTAATCTTCGATCGTTTCTATTTCCAAAATTATATAATCTCCAACTGGTAGGTCTTTTAAAATTATTTGCCCGTTTTCGTCTGTTCGACCATCAAACACGATCTCTTCTTGAGCATTTTTGATTTGAAAGCGTACTTTTGACAACGGAACATTGGAATCGCTATCCACTTTTTGAAGAATTAAATCTTGTTTCTTTTTTTCATTTTGAATGACGATATGTTTTGATTCTTTTTCTAATGTAATTGGTATGTCTTCTTCTAATAACTGGTAATCCTTAGGAGATTCCATTTCTTTTAAGTAGTAATTTCCAGACCATAAATTATCAAAAATTATTTTGCCGTTTTGATCAGTCCAACCTTCTGCTACTTTGTCATTTTTTTGGAAACGAATATTTTCTTCTTTATCTTTAATATCTTCCTTAGCATATAAGTGAAACAAAACTTTTTCAAGTGGTTCTTTTTCTTCATTTTGTTTATCTATTTCTAACTTTATGTGAAACGGCTTTAGCGTCATACGAAATCGTCTTGGAATGATACTTCCTCGCTTTAATACCTTTTGACCTTCTTCTTGCCAATAAAATTTTAAAGGTTCTCCTTCATATGTTTTTTCAAATTCTAAAACTTGTTCTTGTAAATTTGTATTTTGAATTTGAAGCGAATTTCCGCTATGAGTAATTTTCCAACTTGAATTGGTTAAAAGCCGATAATCTTTTAACACTCCATTTTGATCTTCTATATAAAGAGATTCTTTGTCATTCCACTCAAATACTTGATTTTCAAAGGCAGAATTTTTTTGATCATTTTCAATTAAAGTTAATATATCTTCTCGCTCTTTTTGATAAAGTAAAATGCGTTCTCCGTCTAAAGATGTTGTATAGTAAATGTCCCAATCTTTTGGAATAATTTTCTCCCATATTAATAATTGAGCTGCATAGTAATAATCTAGGCTAGTATGATTTTGATATCCATAACCATAATATGCTACTCTTACAATAAAATCTTTTTGCTCTTTGCTTAAGTTAAATTTATTGTAATCCCATTCATTCCATTCTTCATATGTTTGATTACTTAACTGAACCCCTGGTTCTAAACAATAAATATATTCTTTTGTTATCCGATCTTGCACCATTTGAAAATAAAGTCTTACTGTTTTATAGCCTTTGTTAATCTTATAGGTTAATCCATTTGGTGCTGGCTCTAAATAAAAAGCACTTCCTGCAGAACTTATTTCTTTCCCAATGAAAAAAATTCCAACTCCCAACAAGAGATATTTTAATAGCTTTTTCATAATTTTTCCTTTCTATTTGCGAATCGCAGTCATACTATAAAATCGTTTTTTTTATTTGTAAAGACATGAAAAAAGGACTCTAATTTATAAAATTAAAGTCCTTTTTTTGACGATTTAAGAAAATTTATTTAAGATTTTTTTAATTTTGGAAGGTTATTTTTTGCAAAAGGTATTTTTGGCTTTGATGAATCGACAAAACTTCTCTTTTTTTGCCTATGATAAAACCATTTATCCAATAAAGGAGGAAGAAAACTACATAAGGCTAGACTTAAATAAATCCCTTCTTGGACATTTATAAAGCGAACAAACAGAAACCCAAAGAAACCAACTAGTATTCCATAAGTCCATTTACTTTTATCTATATAGGGTGCAGAGACTATTTCCGAAGCTAGAAATATACTTGCAAAAATGGTGGAAGAATTTAAGATAGTTAAAAGAAGATTTCCAGTTGGAAGAAAAATTTCAAAGCATAAAGCACTCATGATATAGGTTATTAAAACAAAAACAGGGATTTCTTTTTTGTACAAATCATGAAAACATAAAATTAAAAAAGTAATAAAAAGCCAAAAAATGCTTGTAGTATAAATTCCTCCAATACTTCTACCAAAAAATATGTCTAAGGTGGTGTACACCATTTCCTGATTTCCTTCGCTTGGATTTAAAAAAGATACTGAGTTTATCACAATCAAAAGCGAAAAAATACCTCTACTTAGTAATAAGGGACTGAACCATTTTATGTTTGCTAAAAAGATTTGAAAAAGCCAAAATAATATTCCTAATATTAGAAGAAATAGCAACCAATTTAGCTGAATGGGCATACTCATTCCTATCAATAATCCGTAAAATGCATAAAAGCCATTTTGATTTTTTCCATATTTTTCTGATATTTTTCCAAAAAGATAGCCTCCGATTGGATAAATCATTAATTTTAGTAGATACCAAATATTGGCGTCCTGATGAAAGATTGGTAAAAGTCCATTTTTATAAAAACCATAGCATAGCAAAAAGATTAAGGAATAGGTTATATATTTTTGGTATTCATTTGGTTGAAACTGGGTTAAGTAAGGCCGATTATTCTTCTCTCTTTTCATCTTGCATTTCCTTTCTTAGGTTAATAAACGATGGACATATATAAGAACATAATCCACAATCTATACAATTTTTTATGGCTTCTTTATTCCGATTTTCTAAATATGCTCTTGGATTACATCCTTTGGGACAAACTTGATAGCATTTTCCGCAATTAATGCAAAGTTTTTCTTCAATTGTTGACTCTTTCATAATTAAAATAGCTTGCAGATCTGGAGTTACAATCATATTTTCTAGAGAAGTTATTCTTCCTCTCATTATACCATTTATATATATTTTCAATGGTTCTTTTTTGAAATGAATATATGTTTGCATAATTTCCGTAACAGAACTTCCCAATTTTGCTTCTATCATTTGGGGATTGGTAATGCCATCACCGCTAATTGTAAATAAGTGTTCGGTTTGATAATGACGACGTTTTAAAACATTATAGGCTATTTTTAATTCACTGGGTTTAAGAAGTAGATAATCTTTTTTTAATTCCATATAATCCTCTAAGAATTCTGATACGAGATAAAAATCGGGTACCAATACAAGCTCCATATTTGGATAAGTACCTAAAAAGTTATGATATGCTTCAATATTTTCTCGATCTGTATTTTTTATTACTATTTTTACTTCTTCATATGTATTCATTTCTTTTAGAGCATCTAGCATCTCTAACATAATACTTGGATTCGTTAAATTACAAAAAATTTCATTGGCAACATAAGGTTCTTCTTCGATTCCATTTAAAATAAGTATTTTAGCATTTTTTTGCTGCCAAAGCTTCTCGGCGATTTCATGGTATTGATATTCCTTTAATTCTAACACTATTTGTTCTAGGCTTAACTGTTGAATATTTTTTCGAATTGATGTCCGTTTGATGTAAGTTTCTTTATAATCATTTAAAATCGTTAAACATTTTAAAATTTCCCCTAAAGCATTTTGACAATATTTTATACCTACAATTTTGCCTGATACAGGAGAAACCAAGTATTTAGAAATTTTTTCTTCTTTTTTAACTTGTATTTTAGAGAATAACTCATCTTCTTTTGGAATGGGTAAGTAAACATACTGCGGCATAAAATGTTTTGTTATTTGACTCTTTAACTTAATGCTATAGTCTTTTTTTAAGGTTATTTTTTTCATTGCTTCACCTTATTTATTATACTAAACCTTTTCGAAATCGTAAAGCTAGCTAACTTGCTTTTTTTTCTATTGTTTCTTTTCGACTTTTTAAAAACTTTTGCAGATTTAGAGCCACATCTGTAGGTAAAATTTCTGCTAAGTCTTCTAACCTAGCCTGTTCCATTTTTGAAACACTACCAAAACGTTTGATTAGTTCTTTTTTTCGCTTTGTTCCAATCCCCTCTATATTATCTAAAATGCTACTAATACTTCCTTTACTTCGAATGGTTCGATGATATGTTATGGTATAGCGATGCACTTCATCTTGCATTCGTGTTAAATAGTGAAAAACATTGCTATTTTTTTCGATCGGAATTTCTTCATAAGTAGAGCCATCAATTAAATCATTCGTACGGTGTTTATCATTTTTTCGAAGACCACAAACTTTTATTTTCAAATTTAATTCTTCTAAAACGCTTTTACAGGCATTTATTTGATTGATGCCACCATCTACAATAATTAAATTTGGGAGTTCACTTTTTTCTACTAAAGCCCGGTAATATCTACGATAAACTACTTCTTTCATGGTATTAAAATCGTCATTTTTATCTACACTAATTTTATATTTTCGATATTCGTTTTTGGCTTCTCTTCCATTTTTAAATACAACCATTCCGCTTACCGAAAAGTCTCCAAATAAATTTGAATTATCAAATAAATCAATCCGATCTAAAATAGGTAATCTAAGTATTTTTCTTAATTCTTGATTTGCTTCTTCCGTTTTGTATTCTTCTTTTAAAGTTAATTCTAATTCATTTTCTAAATTTATTTTAGCATTTAATTGAGCCATATCTAGTAATTTTTTCTTTGGTCCTCTCGTTGGATATAGACATTTTGTCTTTAAAATCGAAGCTAAAATTTCTAGTTTTAAATCGATTGACATTAATATTTCTTTCGGTATTTCATGACGAGTATAAAAATTTAAAATATATGTTTCTATTTCATCTGTAGGTTCACTAATTACTGGAAAAATATCTGTATGTCCTCCTACCAATTTTCCATTCCTTATAAAGAAAATTTGCATACTAATATATCCTTTGTCAAAAAAATAACCTATTATGTCTCGATTGGTCAAATCATGTAATTCTACTTTTTGTTTATCTAACACAATATTGATGTAATCTAGTTCTTTTTTTAATTCTAAAGCCATTTCGAAGTTTAATGCTTCGCTATATAAATTCATTTTTTCTTTAATTTTATCTGTTAATATTTTATCATTCCCATTTAAAAAACTTAAAATTTCTTTTTCCATATTTGTTTGTTTGATATTATCTACATTTTTTTCACAATAGCCTAAACATTCTTCGATGTGATAATACAAACAAACCTTTTTGGGATTTTGATCACATTTTTTTAAGGGATAGAGCCGATTTAATAAGTTGACAATTTTACGAGCTGCATAGGCATTGGGGTATGGTCCAAATAATTTTTTGTTATCTCTTTTTTTTATATTCAAATAACGAGATACTTTTAATTTGGGATAAGGTTTCGCAATGTATTCGATATAGGGATAACTTTTATCATCTTTTAGTAAAATATTGTACTTTGGATCGTACTGTTTAATTAAGTTGATTTCGATGATAAAGGCTTCTGTTTCACTATTTGCGACAATATAGGTAAAATCAGCTATTTCACTCACCATTTTAGCCGTTTTTCCAGTATGCGCTCTGTTAAAATTGGATGAGACGCGACGATGTAAATCTTTTGCTTTTCCCACATAAATAATAATCCCATCTTTATTTTTCATTTGATAAGATCCTGGTAAATGAGGTACAAGACTTAATTTATCTTTAAACATAAAAATCACCTACGTTTTAGTATACTATAATTTTGAATTTTCTTTCTTTTTTTTCTAATAACTTTACGAATGGTTTCTAAATCGTTATAATTTGGATGAGGTGATACTATGCAATTATTAAATTCGGTAACTTTGGAAGTAAAAAGATCAAAATTTATTGCTTACTTTTATCATATCCAAGCTAAAGAAGAAATAAAAGTTATTTTAGGACAGTTAAAAAAAGAACATAAAAAGGCTCGTCACATTCCATATGCGTATTTTCTAGATACAACTGCTGGCAAAAGTGATGATAAAGAACCTTCCAACACAGCTGGCACTCCTATTTTTTATGTATTAGAAAACTCTTGTTATCGTAATCATGCTATTTTTGTGGTGCGCTATTTTGGTGGAATAAAGTTAGGGGCTGGAGGCTTAATGCATAGTTATCGCTTGGCTGCAAAGCAAGTAGTGGAATCTATAAAAAAAACGGACTAATGTCCGCTATTTTAATAATTCTCGAAGAGTATCCGCATTTACAAAGCCAATTTGTTTTTTGGTCTCTACTCCATTTTTAAAAATAATAATGGTTGGAATACTCATTACTCCGAATTTAGTGGCTAATTCTGGATGTTCATCTACATTTACTTTGATAATACTAACATCTTCCATACTCTCTAAAACACTTCCAAGCATTTTACATGGACCACACCAATCCGCATAAAAATCAACAATGTGCGTTCCATCTTGCACAAGGTTTTCTAACTTTTCTTCTTTTAAATATTTAATCATATTCACTCTCCTATTTGTATTTTTGAATGATATCGTCTACACCATCTATATCTAATTTTTTATTTTCCACTAAATTTTCCGCTCCTTCTGGAGTAATTATTGAATATTTTAATAGTATGTCTAAAGCTTCCTTATTATATTCATTTTTATTTGGTGTATTTTGATATTTTTCTTTTAAACTATAAATTTCTTGAAATGATTGATAAGATGCCTCAACTACATTTGATAATATTGGCGTACTATTTAATATTTTATTTCCTAACATACTTTCCTGTATATAGGGTGCTGTAATACTTAATCTAGATAATAAAAATAAAAATACAAACAAGTAAATAAATTGTTCTAAAAGTCCAAAAATAGCACCTAACATTTTGGATGGAATGCCAAGAATAATTGTGAATTTTAGAATCATTTCCACAATTCCTGTAATTTTAATCACTACATGTAATAACGTGTTTAAAATTAAAAATACAATCAAAAAAGCTAATGCTTCATAAATTAAAATATTTAATACGGTTACTCCTTCTAAAAATCCTTTAAATTGAAAAAATGGCAAGTAAGTATACATTAATTTGGAAAGAGGATTTTTTAAGTAGTAGGACAATACAATAACTATAATGATTCCTATAAATATTGTGGCACTTTTAATTACGCCTCGTTTAAATCCAATAGCGGCACCTAAAAGTAAAAATAAGATGATAATAGCATCTACAATTGAAAACATATGATACTCTCCTATTCCTATTTCATTATATTATATTAATTTGAAAAAGAAAACACGAAATAACTTTTTTTGTCAGAATATATATTTTTTTGTTAGAATCTTTGAACTATGATAAAATGGTTTTGAGGTGTTTTATGACAATCGTATTTCAAGTAAGTAAGAATGTGCAAGAAAAAATGAAAGAATTTTATAAAGATAAAATGAGACCGAAAACTCCACCCTATGCAATTTTTCAGGCGGAAGAAGCTGATACTATCATTACGCTTTATGAATCTGGTAAAGCTATGTTTCAAGGCGTGAGTGCTGATGTTGATGCTCATCTATGGGTAGATATGGAAAAACATTTAAATCAACGTGTTATTGATATTAACGAACCGAAGAAAAAAGAAGAAAAAGAAAATGGTTGTTATTTTTATCAAAGTACGATTGGATCCGATGAAGTGGGCACCGGCGATTTTTTTGGCCCCATTGTAGTAACAGCTGCTTATGTTTCGAAAGAAAATATTGCTTTTTTAGATGAACTTGGAGTGAAAGATTCTAAAAAATTAACGGATGATAAAATTAAAAAAATTATTCCAAAACTTATCAAACGTATTCCATATGTTACTTATACACTGAATAATCAAGATTATAATAATTGGCAGGAAAAAGGATATAATATGAATCAAATCAAAGCCATTTTACATAACAAAGTTTTATATCAAATAAAAGAAAGAAATTATCCAGCTGATCGAATTGTAGTAGATCAATTTGTATATCCCAAAAAATATTTTGAGCATATTAAAGAGGCGAAAGATATTGTTAGTAATATTACTTTTACGACGAAAGCCGAAAGCAAATGTGCGAGTGTAGCTGCTGCTAGTTGTATTAGCAGATACATTTTTTTAATGCAAATGGAAGAAATGAGTAAAAATATTCAAATTACTTTACCTAAAGGTGCGAATCATGTGGTAGATCAAATTGGAAAAGAAATTGTTCAAAAATATGGTTTTGAAAAGTTACGAGAAATTGCTAAGTTAAATTTTAAAAATACGCAAAAAATTCAAGAATCTTAGCTTAATATTCATAGAGTTCCAATAAAAATATCTTCAATCCAATTACTTTATCAATTTCTCCTGATTTTATTTGATAATCTAATTTTTCCATTTTAATTAAGTAATCTTTTAAGTCGTCCTTGTGATAATTTTGAGAATTTTGATAAGTTTTTTCATACTGCCAATCCTGAATGTGGAGTTTCAAAGTGATCTCTTTTTTGGAATATTTTTTTTCTACCATTGTTTTGATTAATAACATATTACGATATTCTCTAGCTAATAAATTTATTAATGACAAGGGTTCTATTTTTTGAATCATCAGTTCTTCTAAATATTGAAGAGCTTTTTTTAAATCCTTTAGAATTACGGCATCTATAAATTTAAAATTATTGTCTACCATTCCTTTGGATATAATTTGTTTTATCATTTCGATTGTAAGCTTAGTCGGTTTTTCATAATATAAATCTATTTTTGATATTTCATTATAAATTAGGTCATAATTCCCTAAACAAGCATTTATAATGTAGTTTATGACTTCTTTTTCTGCCAAAAATTTTTTTTCTACTAACAAAGAAGCGACTTTATTGTATAATTCTAGTCCTTTTGGAGAAACTATGTTAATACATTTATAATTTTCTTTTATAAGCTTGGTTGTTTTCTTTCTTTGATCGACTGGATTATAAGTTGTAAAAATTATTGTACATAAAGGATAAGGTTGTTCTAAATATTTGAAAAGCATTTCTTCTTCTTTTCGTTTCTGAGTTCCAAAAAAATTTGCATTTTTCACAATTATATACTTCATCTCCTGAAACATGGATACATAAGAAGCCTCATTTAAAATCTCTTCTATTTCACATTCTTCTGCATTATATATGATTTTGTTTTGTGAATCCTTTACAATTTTTTGAACTTCTTCTTCTAATAAAATATGACTTGTTGCTTCGATTAAATAAATATTCATCTATACCACCATCTTTTTTATTTTAGCATAATAAAAGGAAAAAGGGAGCCCCTTTTTCTATATCTCAACATTATATATAATGTATTATATTTTATGGTGGATTTGTTATTATGGTGTATCTTTTAGGGGTTATTTTCCAACTTATGGTTCCTTGTTCTTGAGTATTTAAAATAGTAATTTGATACTTTGCCAGTTTTTTTAGTACTTCATTATGGGGATGAAGATATTGATTATTTCTCCCAGCGCTAATAATTGCCATTTTAAACTGTATTTTTCTTAAAAGTTCTTCACTTGTGCTTGTTTTTGCTCCATGATGTGCTACTTTTAATAAGGAGGCATTTAGATGATATTTTCTTATAATTTCTTCTTCACCAGTCCTATCTAAATCTCCTAAAAATAACGTACACATCTTATAGATACAAATATGAAATACAAGACTATTTTCATTTTCGGTGGTTCTTTTTACATGGCTTAAGTTATGAAAACTTAAATTAATTGGTTGATATTTTGTAATAATTTTTGAGGGATACGTTTCTTCAAGTTCTATTTCTGCTGCATTTTTTCTTCCCTCATTCATCCAAATGTAATCTATTTCTATTTTTTTTAAAAGTTCCTTGGCATTTCCTAGATGATCATTATCCCCGTGTGATAGTATTAATAAGTTTATTTTTTGAAGACCATAGCTTTTTAAAAACACTAGGAAATTATCTGTTAAATATTTATTTTTATATCCAGTATCTAACAAAATAACTTCTTTTTGATAGGGTGATATAATGAGACAACTATCCCCTTGTCCTACATCCAAAAAGAAAAGATATCCATGGTAATCTAATTTATAATAATAATGCCAAAATAACAAAATTAAAACTAAGATAAATCGAAATATTCTTTTTTTAAACTTCAATAATAAAATTAAAATTAGAAAATATAAAATGGGTAAAATCGGATGAACTTTCGGTAATATCCACTCTCTTTCAGGCATCTTAAAAAAATATGTATTGAGTTTCTCAATAATATGGATCCATTTAGAAGCGAAAATCTGAAGAGGGAAAATAGCAAAACTGAGGATTAAACATGGAAATAGAACTTTTGTGATAATAGGAAGCATAATACAATTGATTAGAATCGACCATGGATTTATTGCATATTGATAATAGGCTGTAATTGGAAGACTAAATAAAAAGGCTAATAAACTATGATAAAAAAGATTCCATATTTGATTGGAGGATTTCTTTTTAAAATAGAGAAAAGCAAAAGACAATAAAAATGAATATTGAAAACTAATTTGGAATATAGAGCTGGGATTTTGTATCAGATGAAAACATAAATTAAACCAAAATATTTGTTTCGTAGATAAGTTTATCTTTGACCATTTATTCCAACTCAGAAAAACAAAAAAAGAATATGCACGTTTACTTGAAGCAGATGGAATAATTAATAAACGATAAATCGTTAAGATAATGAGTGCTATTAATTGAGATTTTTTTGTAGATACTTTTCGGGAGCAAAATTTTTGAAACCATTGGTAAATCATCCCCATGTGCATTCCAGAAATGACAAAGATGTGGCTTAAACCATTTTGACGATACACCTCTTCGATATCAGTTTTCTCTTTTATTCCTAGCAAAATTTGCTTTAAATAGGAAGCGTATGGAAACCGGTTGCAACGATTGATGATCCATTTTCGCACTTGGGCTAATAATCCCCCTTGTTTTATGAGCTCTATTTCTTCTATTTCTATTTCAAAGAAAATATTTTGACTTTTCAAATATTTACGATAGGAAAAAGTATTGGGAATAGTATTATGACTTGGAGCTTTTAATTTTCCTTTTATTCTTATCGTAGAACCGATCATAATATTTTGTTTTAAAAAGAAATTTTCTTTTTCATTAGAATAATATCCAATCATATTTTCTTGTGGCAATTTTAATTTTACGGATAATTGATTTTTTTCTGACCAAGAGTATTCTAATACCTTACCACTTATAAAAACAAATTGATTGGAAGAAAATGAAGATTTCTGAGGATTCTGAATATTCCATATAATATAACAACTGGTGAAGAAAAGGCACCAAGCTAGAAAGTGATTAAAGGACCAATCGATCTTTAATTTTTTCGTAAATCGCTTCCCCTATTCCACTAACTTCTTTTAATTCTTCTAAGTTTTTAAAGGGTCCGTTGGTTTCTCTATATTGAATAATATTTTCCGCTTTTGATTTCCCAATCCCATCTATTTCTAACAAATCTTCCATTTTTGCTTCATTGATAGAAATGGGAAAATTTAAGGAACTACTCTCTTTCTTCTCTGTTATGGATTCTTTTTCTAAAATCTCTTGTGTTATTTCCCCTTCATAATCATTTTTCGGAATACAGGTGATTTTTTTTTGATATTCTTTTAAGGTATAAATATAAATTACCATTTCATCATGCATTTTCTTACTCAAATTTAGATTACCTGTATAAGCTGTTTCTGTTAATCCACCTGCTAAATCAATTCCTTCATGAATACGCGTATCTTTTGGCACTTGATAGACTCCTGGTTTTTCTATGGCTCCTTTTATATCCACACTTATCATTTCTTTTTGAGTTTCTGTCAATTCTAGCTCTTTTGGTAAAATTTCTTCTTCTTTTTGTTCTTCTATTTCTGTACTATCGCTTATTTCTGTTAATTCATTTTTTTGCTCTTCCGTAAATAATGTATATCCAACAAAAACACACCCTATTCCCAGTAATAGTACCACCAACAAGGTGATTTTATGATGATAAATAAATTCTGTTATTTCCATAAGAAACCTCCTATTATACATATACAAGGTAAGTTTCTTTTTTCCTTTTAATTTTGACCAAGTTTTGAAATTTCTCTTTTGGTTTGATTCATTTTGGTTTCAATAGCTACTCTTTGAACTACAAACGTCATTAAAACAACATTAATGGTAAAAGAACCACCATAACTTAAATATGGCAATGGAACACCTGTTAAGGGAATTAAAGCTAAAATACCCATTAAATTTACTAATAAATGGAATAAAATCAACAAAAAGGTACCATAAGCTAATATCGATCCTCGAGGATTATCCGCATGCTTGGCAATTTTTAAGATACGATATAACATATAACCATATCCTATTATAACTATAATTCCAAATAACAATCCCAATTCTTCGACTATGATGGGAAAAATAAAATCAGTATGTGCTTCAGGTAAATATAAATATTTTTGCGAGGAATTTCCAAGGCCTACACCAAATACCCCGCCATTATGAATGGCAATAAAACCATTACAAACTTGATACCCCGTATTTTCAGCATAGCGGCTGCAAGGATTTTTAAATTGAAGACGACTCATTTGCATAGCATTTAAAAGTTCGGTTCCACTATATAAAACCAGTACTCCTACTAAGACTCCTCCAATACCTAACACTTTAATTAATTTCGTTTTACCAGCTTTATCAAGAGGAACAATATTAAATAGAAAAAAGGAAATCCCAGCAATGATGATTGCACCACCTAAATCTGGTTGCATCGCTATTAAAACAAAAAAGCAAATTGCAACTGCCACAGGAATTAAATTATAGTATAAAGTTTTTTTCTTTTTGAGACTCTTTCCATAAAAAACTGCCATATAAATAATAATAACCGATTTGGCAAATTCGGTGGGTTGTAAATTAAAAAAACCTAAACGATACCAACTTTGCGCTCCATTTGATATTTTACCGTATATAAATAATCCAGCTAAAGCAATTATAATTCCAAAAACCATTAAAGGTGTAACATACTTATATTTGCTGGTTGGAAAGCGGAGTACAAAACCAAAGCCAATCATAAAAGAACCGATTATAAAAATTGCTTGACGTATAAAAAAATAATAAGATGATACATGATATCTCAGTACTGCTGAAACACTAGAAGCACTTAAAATCATAACTAATCCTAATACGGAATATAGGATCATTAAAATAAGTAGCGGCTTATCCATTTTACTTATTAAGTTTTTCATATCCTCACCTATTATTCATTGTAGCATAAATATATTTAAATGAAAACTAAATATCAAATTGATTATTTTAAAAAAATTTGCGTTTTTCATTGTCAAAATAGAAGGAATATTAATACACTATATTAGATACATAAAGGAGGTAAAAAAATGTATTATTACGGAAATAATGGATACTATGGTGGCGGATATGGCTATCAACAACCTTGTTGTAATACTGGATATGCTGGTTATACTTCTGGCTATGGTGTTGGCGCTGCAATTTGGATTGTGTTATTTATCTTACTTGTTATTATAATTGGAGCAGGCTGGAGTTTCGGCGGTAACTGTAACAATAATTAATTTTAACTAAAAAAAAGAATAATTGGATTTAATTATTCTTTTTTTATAGCTAATTGAGCTATTTTAATTGCATCTTCTAGAGTATCACATGCACAAAGAAATAAATTAATATGGCAAAATCGAAAGGATGATATGGCAGTTAATTTTACCAATTCTTCTTTTGTTTTTCCTCCCCAATCTATTGGAAAATTAAAACGATTTTCTAAGCTATTTGATTCTTTTGGAATGGCTCTAATATTATAACCACCTCGATTGGATGGAAAAATAGCGAATACGATTTCTTGAGCTTTCTTATCACTGCTCGCTAATAAATAGTCCATAAAAGGTACGTACTGTTCTAATATCAATATTCCATTTTGGCTTGCTAAAATCGATTTCTCTACTATATTTCTAGCTGCTATTTTATCTTTTATTCGTGTTTCTACTCGGTTAAATATTTTTTCTGCAACGCTTAGACAAGAAGAAAAGGCCAAATCGCTATCTTGCTCTTCTTTCCAAGTACAATTAAATAACTCGATCGTTTCGGATAAAGTTGTAATTTTATGATTAGAGGAATTAAGAGGAAATATTCCATTATCAATTGCATCAATTTGATAGACCAATTCATTTAAAAACATTTGATAAGCCAATTCAATATCTTCTATTCCTTTTTTTGCTATATAATTTCGGCCAAATTTTTCAAACAAAAGACCAAAGGCAGAATACTTCAAACCATTTTCTCTTTTTTTAGCATCTATATCATGATGGTCAAACTCTCCCATTCCGATATCAAATACGATTTTATTTTGATAATCTTCTGCGCTTAAAAATTCTTTCATACGATATAAATAAATTGGTTTTAATTGGGCCAAAAATATGGTAGAAAAAATATCGTCCGCATGAAAAGAGCCACTATGTGTAACGGCATTCGCTTCTTTTAATGTGTTTACTAATTTTATCATACAGTCCTCATTTCTAAAATCTTTTTTATTATATCTTATTTTATCTTTTCCTTCCAATTTTTTTAAATTATGATACAATAAATCGTAAGTTATGAGGGGAGAATTTTTATGAAGTTACCAAATATTACGATTTTAGATGAAAAAGATAAACGTCTTCGACAAGTGAGTAAAGAGGTTTCTTTTCCGCTTTCTCAAGCTGACAAAAATATGATAGAAGATATGTTATTATATTTAAAAATGAGTCAAATAGATGAGGAACGAGAGAAATATGATTTGCGAGCTGGAATGGGTTTATCTGCTGTTCAATTGGGAATATTAAAGCGAATTTTTGTTATTGTCGATGAATATGAGAAAGGTCAATTCAAAAATTATATTGTTATTAATCCAAAAATAAAAAGCGTAAGTGAAGAGCTTATATATGTAGGAGAAGGAGAAGGATGTTTAAGCATTAATCGCGAGATCGAAGGAATTGTTCCAAGACATGCTAGAATGAATGTGGAAGCTTATGATGTCAATGGAAATCCTTTTTCTATTCGAGTACGAGAAGATATTTCAATTGCTTTTCAACATGAAATTGATCATTTAAACGGAAAATTATTCACAGATTATATTGATTCCAAAGAACCTTTTAAAAATGCAGAAATGATGCGAGAAATATAAAAAGTCTTAAAGAAATTTTAAGACTTTTTTGATTATATTTTTTCTAATTCTACACTTACAATTTTGCTAACTCCTGACTCTTGCATTGTGATTCCGTATAAAGTATCTGCGTATTCCATTGTTCTTTTTTTATGAGTAATTAAAAGATATTCACTTTTTTCTTTTTTACTTTGTAAATATGCTCCAAATGTGTCAACATTGGCTTCATCTAAAGCTGCTTCTACTTCATCTAAAATACAAAATGGCACGGGTTTAACGTTTAATATAGCAAATAATAAAGAAATCGCAGTAAGCGTTTTTTCTCCTCCACTTAATAATGTAATATTATTTAATTTTTTTCCTGGGGGTTCGGCAATTATTTCGATTCCAGTAGTTAATAAATCATTTGGATTAGTCAGTTTTAAAACACCATTACCACCTTTAAATAATTGTTTAAAAACACCTTGAAATTCTTCCTTTATTTGTTCAAAAGCGGTTGCAAATTTTTCTTTCATGATTTCATCCATTTCTGAAATCACTTGATGTAAATTTTGACTACTCTGCTCTAGGTCTTCTTTTTGAGTCATTAAAAATTGATATCGACCATTGATTCGTTCATACTCTTCTATACTACCTAAATTCACACTGCCTAGAAGTTCTATTTTTCTTTTCAAATTGTTTACTTGTTCTTTAGCAGTATTATATTCTATTTCTAATGGATAATCTTGAATAGCTTTTTCATAAGTTAGATTATAGTTGGCACTTAAACTAGTTAATAAATGATTTAGAAATATATCCAATTTTCCTAATCGAATTTCTTTTTGTTTTAATTCTTGTTCGATTTGGTTTTGAGCAGAATTTCTTTCGCGAAGTTCTTTTTCCTGCTCTAGAATTAAAGCCATTATATCTTGCTTACGATTTTTTAGAACTAGTAATTCTTTTTTTAGTATTTCATTTTCTTTTTCTAATTCACTTAATTCTTCTAAAATCTTAATTAAATGTTTGTCTAGTTTGTTTTCTAGGATATTCGCCATTCCTTCTAACTCTTTTTGTTTCTCTTCTTTTTTTCGAATAATTTCTTCCATCTGTAATTTTTTTTGCTGCCATTCTTCATTTTTTAAGACTTTCTGAGTTTCAATTTCTAGACGATTATTGTATGCATGATTTAATTTTTTCGTGATTTGTTCCCATTCTTGTTCCACTTTATCTAACTTTACTTTCGTAGTTTGATATTTTGACTGACTTTTTTCTAGCTCTAATTTATCGCTTAAACTACTATTGGTATTTTTCTGTGTTCCTCCTGTAAGAGAACCTCCAGTATGTAAAATTTCTCCTTCTAAAGTTACAATTCGATATTTATAAGATAATTTTTTCCCAAGGCGATTCATATTATCCATATTATTTACTACAATAATGTTCCCTAATTGATTGTCTATAATATTTTTATATTGCGAATCATATTTTACTAAATCAGATGCTACTCCCAAATAGCCTTGCTCTTTCTTTAATTCTATTAAAATTTTTTCCTCTAATTTTCGTCCTTTTATAATATTTAATGGAAAAAAAGTGGCTCTTCCTAAATGATTTTCTTTTAAATATTGAATGGATTTTTGAGCATGTGTTTCATTTTCTACTACAATGAAATTCGTGCTTGCTCCTAAAGCGGTTTCCATAGCTAATAACAAGTGGTCATCTGTGGTAATTAATTTTCCTATTGTGCCGTGGATTCCTTCTAAACGAGGATTATTTAAAACATTTTTAACCGCTATAGGTAACTTGCTATCGTTTGTTAAATTGTTCTCTAAGATATCTATTTTATTTTTTAATTCCCACATTTCTCGCATTAAATTATTTTTTCCAGTCGCTACACTTTTTTCTTTCACTCGGTTTAAAGAGATATCTTCTTCTAATTGCTGCAATAATTGTTCTGTTTGTTTCAAATCTTCTTCGGCATTTTTTACATCAATTGTTAAAATTTGCTCTTGTTTTTGAAATTGTAAGACTTCTTCTTTTAAATTTAAAATTCCCTCATTTATTTTGTCTTTTTCATAGGAATATTTTTGTCGTTCTAATGTAATTTCTTTTTCACTACTTTTTGCTGCTAATTCTTCGGTTATTTTTAACAATTTTGCATTTTTTTGGCCAATTTCTTCTTCTAATTTTAAATTTGTTAAACGAAGACTTTCTGTTTTACTATTATTTTGCGTTGTTTTGCTGTGGCCTTCTAATACTTTTTTTTCTAATTCTTCTACTTCCGATTTTAAAATTTGATATTCTTCATTTTTTTCTTTAATATCTGTAGCCATAAAAGAAATTTCTAATTCTTCTAATTCTTTTTTTAATTTTAAATATTTTTCTGCTTTTTCACTTTGTTCTTTCAGTGGGAAGACACTGTTTTCCAATTCGGCAATTACAAGTCCAACTTTTTCTAAATTTTCTTTTGTTTTGTCTAACTTTTTTAAAGATTCTTCTTTCCTTTTTTTATATTTAATCACTCCAGCGGCTTCTTCTATAATTGTTCGTCGCTCTTCTGGCTTACTATTAATCACGTTTTCAATATTTCCTTGACTAATAATGTTAAAAGATTCTACCCCTGCTCCTGAATCTAAGAACAAATCAGTAATATCTTTTAACCTTACACGAGTGTTGTTAATGAAATATTCATTTTCTCCAGTATGATATAAAACTCTTTTAATTTCAATTTCATTTAAATCACTGTTTAGGGTGTGATCTGTATTATCAAATTCTAACGAAACTTCTGCTCGTTTAGAAGGCTCTCTTGTTTTACTTCCTGCAAAAATACAGTCTGTCATACTGCCGACTCCTCTTAAGGATTTTAAAGATTGACTTCCTAATACCCAACGAACTGCGTCTACTATATTACTTTTACCTGAACCATTTGGCCCTACTATGGCTGTAATATTATGTTTGATTTGAATATCAATTTTATCAGCAAAAGATTTAAATCCCCAGGCTTTAATACTTGTTAATTTCATAGTTTTCTCCCGGCACTTTTTTTAATGGCATTTAGAGCTGCATTTTGTTCTGCCTCTTTTTTACTTTTTCCAATTCCAGTTCCATAAACCATCCCATCAATCCGAACTTCCATTTCAAATTCTTTATTATGAGCGGGACCTTTATCAGATATTAAGATATATTCTAATGATTTTTTATCAGTTTGAACCATTTCTTGTAATGCAGATTTATAATCTTCTAAAAAATAAGTCCCTGAATTAATATAAGGAATTAAAATGGCATCTATATATTTTTTAGCAGCTTCATACCCTTGATCTAAATAAATTGCTCCAACAACAGCTTCAAAAACGTCAGCAATGATGGTATCGTTAATATTTTGCTCTTGCCCATGACCAACCCGTATATATTCATTCATTTTTAAATTTCGGGCATAAGTAGCTAACGCTTTTTCGCATACAAAGGAAGCACGAATCTTGCTCATTTCGCCCTCTTTATAAGTTGTCATTCGATAAAAATAGTCGCTTGTGGCTAATTCTAATACAGCATCTCCTAAAAATTCTAAGCGTTCATAATTCTTACATTGGTGTTCATTGGAATAGGAACTGTGTGTTAAAGCTTGATCTAACAGATTTGGGTCCTTAAATTTGATGTTAAATTGGTTTAGAAAGTTCATTTTTAAGCCTCTTTTCTTATATAATTATATCGAAAAAGCTCGGAATAAGCAAAAGGTATTTTACAATTTTTTTTTTCTATAGTAAAATATCTCATAGGTGGTTTTATGGGACGTATTCTCATTTTTTTTATTCGAGTTTATCAGATCATCCCTTTTTCTTCTCATCAATTTTGCCGTCATATGCCAACATGTTCTAATTATATGATTGAGGCGATTGAATCTTTTGGTGCTTGGAAGGGTTTTTGGATGGGTTTAAAGCGAATAAATAAATGTCGTCCCTTTGGAACATGCGGGTATGATCCGGTTCCAAAAAAGGAGGAAAAATTTTGAAAAAAACTATTTTAGCAACTTTTTTGGGGGCACTTGTTTTGCTATCATCAGGGTGTTTGGAAAAAAATAATTTGGATAATGCGACTATTTATACTACAGTATATCCAATTAGTTATTTTACGGAAGTTTTGTATGGGACTCATTCCAAAATCAATAGTATTTACCCAGATGGCGCAAATATTTTAACTTATCAACTTACAGATAAGCAAAAAGCTGAATATAGTAAAGGAAACGTTTTTATTTACAATGGTTTATCAGATGAAAAACAAATCGCAAAAGACTTTAGTAATTCTAATCGCCATTTACAAATTATTGATGTCGCTTATGGACTAAAATATAAATATGGTATGGAAGAATTATGGTTAAGTCCTAGTAATGCTTTAATGCTTGCTTCAACTATAAAAAATAATCTAGAGACTTTTATTGGCAATAAATTTATTAATGAAGAAATTAATACAAAATATAAAACTTTAGAAGAAACATTATCCGTTCAAGACGCAGAATTAAGAAATATTTCTAGAAATGCGCAAGATAAGGGTAAAAATACGCTAATCGTCTCATCTAATATGTTTAAATTTTTAGAAGATTATGGATTTCACATTATTTCGTTAGAAGATAATAGTTCAGAAAATAGTCTAAATATTTTAAAAAAAGATTTTAAAAATGGCACTTATAAATATTTATTTATGAAAAATACAGAAGATTCTAATGATGTTATTCACGAAATGAAAAATAATGGTGCGAATATTATAACTGTGCATACAATGACTACTTTATCTGATGAAAACCGAAAAAATAATGATAATTATTTCATTTTGATGCAAGAATTTATTGATAATATTAAAAATGCTGTTTTAAATTAGGCATTTTTTATTTTGAATTTTATTTTCTTCCAAAAATATTAGTAAAAATTAAAAAAAAGACTTGCCAAATGAATATTTATACGATAAAATGAAATAGTCCTTGACAGATAATGGGCTTGTAGCTCAGCTGGTTAGAGCGCACGCCTGATAAGCGTGAGGTCGGAGGTTCAAGTCCCCCCAAGCCCACCATTTGTTAATTGGCCCGTTGGTGAAGTGGTTGAACACACATGCCTTTCACGCATGCATTCATGGGTTCAAATCCCGTACGGGTCACCAAAAAGTTATATACGAACTAGTTATGGTTCGTTTTTTTATTTTCTTTTTTGCTTTCGATATAATATTTGGAATAAATGCAATATATTCTTTCCTGTAAGATAAAATAAAAAAGTATGAGAAATCGAACGATAAATGAACTAACGTTCTATCTCATACTTATAAAAAATTGGTTTAAAACAAAATATTACTCATTTTTTTTCAAACTTTCTATTAGTTCTTGATGTTCTTTCTTTCCTAAATATTCTCGATTTAATTTTAAATTGGTTATATTTCTTTTTTTAAATTGTAATATTTTATTGACAGAGTCATTAATTTGCTCTTCTGTTATTTCATGATCTAAAATTCCTTGTTTTATAATTTTAATGGTTCTTTTTGGATCCGTAGGCATTAATAGTAGATCCACTCCAGCATTAATAGCTTTTATAATAATTTCTTTTTCGCTAAAATGATTTGTTAAAGCTTTCATGTTTAAGGCATCCGTAATTACAAGTCCTTGATAATTCATATCTTTTTTTAATAATTCTGTTATGATTTTCGAAGAAATCGAAGCAGGTACGTTGTCATTGGTTATTTTTGGTAAAGCTAAATGTCCCACCATAATAATTTCTGCTCCATTTTCAATAGCATTTTGAAAAGGAATGAGATCATTTGATTTTAATTCCTCGATTGTTTTTTCAATTATAGGTAATTCTTGATGAGAATCTTCGCTCGTACTTCCATGGCCTGGAAAATGTTTGTATGTAGGTGTTACGCCGACTTCTTTCAATCCTTTTGCCAATGCTAATCCAAATTTCGAAACTAAGTATGGATTATTTCCGAAGCTACGATTACCAATTACATTATTTGGAGTATTTAATACATCTAAAATGGGTGCAAAATCAACATTAACTCCAAATACCCGTAATTCTTCCCCTATTGCTTTTCCGACTTGATAAGCTTTTTCTTCTGTTCCAAATAAACTTAGTTCATTCATTGATGGAAAATTGGTCACTTGTTGGTTGATTAAATTTTTTAGTCGTTGTACCCTTCCACCTTCTTGATCGATGGACATTATTAAGGGAATTGTAGCAGTTTCTTCCAACGCTTGAATCAATTGAAGTGTGTTTTCATAAGTTGTAAAGTTTTCGCTAAATAAAATAAAGCCACCTGGTTTGGTCATTTCTAAAGTATTTAATAAGTTTTCTGTCATGGTAGGGGTTCGATCAGATATAATTAACATTTGACCTATTTTTTCATCTAAGGATAGTGTTTTTAGTTGTTCTTCTGCCCATATCGCAACTTCATCTATTTCTTTGGAAGCATTTGTAAACCAAAAAAAACTTCCACCTAAAAGTATAACGACTAAAATCGTAATTAGTATTGTATAAATTTTTTTCATACTTCCTCCTACTGATAGGATGTCAGTTTTTATTATTTCTATGCTAAAATAAAAAAGCCTTAAGGGCTTTCTTAATCAAATAAATGGTGGGCTGTTAGGGATTCGAACCCTAGACCCACTGATTAAGAGTCAGTTGCTCTACCAGCTGAGCTAACAGCCCATAAATTTGATTACTTGTTTAGTATAGCATAAAAAAAAGAATATGAAAATACTTTCATACATTTTTTATTTCTTTTTCTAATAAGATTTCTGTTTATGACTTTTTAAAAAATATATATTTATCTTCTATCTTATTGTATTAATAGTTGTTTTTTTCATAATTTGTATGGTAGAATAACGGTGAGGTCATAACATGAAAAATAAGTATCAAAGATTAACAAAAGAAGAAAAAAAGGAGTGCCAAAAAATGTATTATTCTACTCCCAAAGGAAAAGAAATGCATTTAAGATTAATTCGGCTTAGTTGGCTTGGAATTTTAGGAATTTTGTTTTCTGTTTTCTTATTTGGACAAATTTTCTTAAAAAATGAACACACCATTTGGAATTATTTTTCCGCTATTTCTTTGTTAATTTTTTCGTTCATATTTTTAGGAGGATCCTATTTTATTCGAATAAAAGTATTAAATCAATTTGCCATAAAAATTCCACGATTTAAGAATAGGTAATTTTTAGAAAAACAAAAAAACCGTTATTTACGGTTATTTTTTTTATGGCGGAGCAGAGAGGATTTGAACCTCCGCGCCGGTTACCCGACCTAACGCCTTAGCAGGGCGCCCTCTTCGGCCTCTTGAGTACTGCTCCATTTCTTACTTTTTCATTTTACACTATATATTTTATATAGTCAATCAAATTTAATACTTATTTCATAGATATCATATATTTTTATTATGGCAAATCTATCTCAAATATTGCAAGAATTGGAAACAGAGGATTTTATTTGGATTGTTTACTCCTTTATTGTTTTAGGAGCAATCATTTCTAATGTCTTAGAACGGGATTGGATTATAAAGCACGAGGATAAATCACGAAAAGAATTTCGTTTCATTAATATTACTATTTTTTTTGTCAGTTTTTTAATCTATTTATATTTTGTTTATTTAAATTACAAACATATTAAGGAGACTAGAAATAACGTTTCTTTAAAGCAATTATTTTTACAAGAAGCAAATTTTGTGGCAGCTTGTTTGTTTTTAATTGGTGGTATCATTTATTTATTTACAGAGATTTTTAGTACCACGATTGATACTGAACCTGACGAACTTATTTAAAAGAATGATATGTATTATGAAGCTCTAATGTTTTTCCTTTTAAGGTTGCTAACTCGGTTACACTAACTACCTGAAAGCCGCGTACATATAATTCGGGCAATAATTTTTCTACGGCTTCTACTGTGCTATCATATAAGTCATGCATTAGTATAATATCTCCATCTCCTACTTTATTTAGCACTGCATTATATACATGATTTGAATCACGATATCGCCAATCTTCTGTATCTAAATTCCAGTTTACAAAAGCGTAATTTAAATTTTCTTTCATTCGATTATTTACACTACCATAAGGTGGTCTTAATAAATGTAAGTTTTGGCCAGTAATACTTTCATAAATATGGTTGATATTTTCTGCATCTTTTTTTAATTCTTCCACTTGTAAACGACTTAAATTTTTATGATTGTAAGAATGACTTCCTATTTCGTTTTCGCTTTGTAATACTTCTTTTACCAAATCCGGAGATGCAGCCATTCGATTTCCTACCATAAAAAATGTTGCGTGCATTTTATTTTGACTTAATAATTCTAATAATTTTCGAGTTCTTTTTCCATTTGGACCATCATCAAATGTTAAAGCAATTGTTTTTTTATCCTTTTGATAATGATAGCCATTCTCTACCTCATATTCATCATCTAATTTCACAGGAACGGAAATGTAATCTTTTATTTCGTTATAATTAACATGCAAGTTTATCTCTTCTTCTAATTTCGGGTTTATTATAAATTGGTAAAAATATAAAATTAATTCGTTTTCTTTTAGTTGGTAAGATACAGTCCCATTCCCATAGTTTAAAACATCAGCAATAAATTTAGGATATTTTAAATTGATTAACTCTCTAACCTTTTTTTTAAAATTTTCCATGTGCTCTTCTTTAATTAATTCTTTTAAACCTACTTCTTCTCCATCTTGCATTCGAATTAGATAAGTTTTTCTTTCTTGATCTTTTGTTTGAAATACCATTTGAATAATTGTGTTTTGTATTTCCGTTTGTTCTATTAAAGAGGAATTGATTTCTTTTTGCAAGATTTCTGCTATTTTTTCCGCTCTTTTTCGTTCTAATTCTTTGGCTTGATTTACAGAATTATTTTGGTAATAATAAAAGCCAAAACCCATTAGCATTAAAAGTACACTTATTACAGTCAAGCAAATTTTTAAATTTTCTTTTTTGAAATTTAACACTTTTTTCATGTTTCCACCTACTTTTAGTATACCAAATATTTTATATAAATAGTAATTTATTCTTTCCATTTAAAAAGCTCCTTTTGAGAGCTTTTTTATTTATTTGGCTGTCCTAATTGGATTCGAACCAATGAAATGACGGGGTCAGAGCCCGTTGCCTTACCGCTTGGCTATAGGACAATTCTTTTTTATTATATCATACTTACAAAAAAAGTTAATACTTTTTTCATTTGTATTAACTTTTTGTTATAAGAAACGATTTTTCTTTTTTGAAATATAGATCATGCCACTTCCAATTGCGATTGCTGCTACTAAGTATAAACCTGGAATCATAGAACCAGTTTGCGGATTATCTATTTCGTTTAAACAGGCTTTTTGATAATCTGCTTTTGAAACTTCTTTTCCTTGATTATCAAAGTATTTGTCTCCTATTTGTTCACAATAATGTTTAAAACATTCCAGTTTATATTGCGCTTCTGATACTTTTTCGCCATTTTTCCCATAATAATTTCCATCGATCTTTTCACAGTAAAGTTTTTCACTACAATCTTTATCATAGGTCTCTTGATCTACAATTAGTCCATCTTTTCCATAAATGGTACCATCGGTTAAGATTCTACAATAATTTTCTTCACATTCTTTTTGGTATGTTAATTTATCAATAATGCTTCCAGTTGGACCATAAATAGTCCCATCTGATAAGATTTTACAAATATTTTTTTCACATTCTTTTTGATAAGTTAACTCATCCACAATGATTCCATCTTTTCCATATCTCGTACCATCTGATAAGATTTTACAGACATTTCGTTCACATTCTTTTTGATAGGTTAGTTCATCCACGATGGTTCCATTCTTTCCGTATCTTGTTCCATCTGGTAATACTTTACAGATATTTGTTTCACATTCTTTTTGATAGGTTAATTTATCGACAATGATACCATCTTTACCATAGATGGTCCCATCTGATAATATTCTACAGACATTTCGCTCACATTCTTTTTGATAGGTTAGTTCATCTACAATAGTTCCATTTTTTCCATATCTGGTGCCATCTGGTAATATTTTACAGACATTTTCTCCACACTCTTTTTGATACGTTAATTCATCTACAATAGTTCCATTTTTTCCATATCTGGTGCCATCGGATAATATCTTGCAGACATTTCGCTCACATTCTTTTTGGTATGTTAGTTCATCAACAATGGTTCCATTTTTTCCATATCTTGTACCATCGGATAATATTTTACAGACATTTCGTTCACATTCTTTTTGGTATGTTAATTCATCTACAATGGTTCCATTTTTTCCATATCTTGTGCCATCGGATAGAATCCTACAAACATTTTGTTCACATTCTTTTTGGTACGTTAGTTCATCAACGATGGTTCCATTTTTTCCATATCTCGTACCATCAGATAGGATCGTACAAACATTTCGTTCACATTCTTTTTGATACGTCAATTTATCTACAATAGTTCCATTTTTTCCATAATAATTATTTTGATAAATAGAACAAGAACGATTAATCTTAGCAAATTGATATTGAAAAGTAATTGTACATTCTGCTGCTGTATCTACTTTATAAAATACAACGGTTGCTAATTTGTGATAACCTACACTTAGTGAAGGAGAACCTGTTTCTAATGTATAAGCATTTGTGCTAGAATTGCTTATATTCCAACCATTTTCTACTTCAAATTTAGATAAAATTGCGTTTTTCAAAGTAAATTTGGCTGTTATTTTGTTATAATTCGCATCTTTTTCTGTAACCGTAAATCCTAATGTACAAGTTTTCGAAACTCTGCCATCTGATTCAACTTTATCTGGACCACATTTTAAACCATCTGAATAATTAATTCCTGCATTTACTTGATTCACTCCAAAAAAAGCTAAAAATCCTATTAAAATAACACTTATTTTTTTGACAATATTATTTTTCACTTCTTCATCACTCACTTATCGATATTTATTATATCATAGTTCCCAAAATTATCAATTTAATTCTAATTTGGATTCGATTTAAAACTGTGTTATCTTTTACTTGCATGCAATTTCTTTTTGTGCTATCATTAAATAGCAATGGACCTTTAGCTCAGTTGGTTAGAGCAACCGGCTCATAACCGGTCGGTCGTAGGTTCGAGTCCTACAAGGTCCACCATTTTAAAATATGCAGGCGTGGCGAAATTGGTAGACGCACTAGACTTAGGATCTAGCGGAGTGATCCATGGGGGTTCAAGTCCCTTCGCCTGCACCAAATTGATATTAAACGCGAATTTTTCGAGTATAAAAGAAACGACTTGTTAAAAAGTCGTTTTATGATATTATGTATTCATCAATAGAACTTGCATAAAACAAAAATGGAACATTCCATTTTGCTGAGTTGATTGCTGCCAAGATATTTGATTTCACCTAAGTCTTTGCTGAGTTAGGTGATTTTTTTATTAATAGTATAATTGGCAATCCCCTAATATTAAATGCTCCAAATATATTATTGCAAATATTATTCTTGAAACAATCATTCTACTAAATTATATCAATTTAGTAAACACACTTGTACATTGCCTCATCCATGAACGTGTGATAAATAATTTTTTTAAGGAGATATTAATATGTTAAATTTTACTGATGATGATAAGAAAGTTATTAAAGATGCTTATAAAATAATTTTACTTAATCTAAGAAATTATTTGCAACAATACGATGCGAAAGATGCATTAGAATATTCAAAAATAGTTTTTCACATGCTTCATAGTGGTTTTTTTAGCATAAACAGAACAATTAATTTTGATAATAACTTCCACTATTTGGGATTACCTGTAGAAATAAATCAAAGAGTCCAAGTTATGTATGGTATTTGTTGCTGTAGACATGCTGCAGAATTTCTTTATGATTTATTGTGTATTTTAAATTTTCATCCATCTTTAATATACATTTTAGTAGATAATGAAACTGGACTTTGGTATAAAGTAAATCCTGCAATCGAAAAAGCTAACCATCAAGCAATCTTATTGAATAATAAGTATATTATAGATCCAGCAAATAAATTTATTTTACAAATGAAAAAAAATGGAGAATTAATACTGTTAGATTCCGAATACCTTGAGCACCTAGAAACTTATCAAGAAGATAATATAATTGTTATAGGGAAAATTTTAAAGAAATACTACACATACAAAGAATTAGGAATAGAACATATATATTCTTAAAAAAGTTGTTGAACGTCCTTTTTTAGGCCATTGATTGATTAACTCGAACTCTTTTCCTATTTTAATCAGTCGTTATGGTTTAGAGTTATTATGATGATTAAATGATAATATTCCAAAGAATATATAAAGTATTAAAAAATAATGGTAAATTTAGAACTATATATGAATCTATTCATTTTGATAAAGAAAATAAAGATTTTTTAAAATATAGAGAAATAATTAATAAACTTAAAATTTAAAGACTATTTTACTAAAATTAGAATCTAGAATTATTTTAATTATTATGCAAATTGGGATAATAAATTGTAAAAAACCTATATGTAAGAAAAATATTGTTTTTTCTTTTTCATTATGAATATAAATAATTGCATAACGGGAGTTTATAAATGATCTGCAGATCTTAAGATTGTTCTTTAAATTATAAAACTCCAATTGAGGATAAAACTCAATTGGAGTAAAATTACTGGCAATTTTTTATTAATAGCTTTTATTTTTCTTGTAATCGATTTAATAAATCTATTTTAAAAATATCTTTTGAAGCATTCGCTTTAGAAATCATGATACCTTTATAAGTAGTAAGTTCAGATTTATGTCCTTCTAGTAAAATATCTGTAGGTGTAATCTTATCTAACATTACTGTCTCTTCTTTTTTATAAACGGTATATACTAATTTTACTTCTCCATGAACTTGAGCAAACATTTTGTCACTTGGAAGTTTTAATTCATAAGTTTCAGTTCCATTTTTCTTATTTTGTGAAACTAATTCTCCTAAAAATTGTCCACTTCTTAATGCTGGATAATATTCAAAGTTTAGCTTTTTAAAAGCTAACATATTATACTTTTTTAAAGCTCTTTCTAATTTGCGAAATTCATTTTCATCAATATAATCTAAAACATAACCTTTCATTTTTTACCCCCTAAAAAATTCTTTGATATGCTAATTATAACATATAATTAATAAATTGTCAAATTTCTGTATAATTTTATTATTTCCTATTGCTTTTTTAATATACCACGTTTCTCTTTATTTGTCAAATTTCGCGATTTTAAGTTCTACCATAGTAGCTCCTAGGTTCATTCCATCTATATAATAATTTAATACTTTCGGATGTTTTTTTAAAATTTCATGAACTTGTTTTTTTAAAATGCCTTCGCCTCTTCCATGGATAATAACAATTCTTTTTTTTTGAAGTTTTAGGTTATCTTGAATAAAACTTTTTACAGGATATACGACTGTATCTCTTGTTTCTCCATGAACATCTAAAGTGGGATAAAATGAGTTGTTCATATTGTATTTTGTTTAGGTGGTTCCGATACTTGTGATGAATTCGGTTGCTGAATTTCTGGAGGATTTATAGAACCAAAGCGACTTTCATAATTTTGAATCACTTCACTTAATAACGGAATGGAATCTTTTCCTCCCCTTTTGGTTGTGGAAAGTCCTGCTGCAATATTTGCAATACGAACGCATTTCTCTATATCATAATTTTGACCAATTGCATAAGTAAAAGCACCACGAAAAATATCTCCTACTCCTGTCCTATCTACTTCTGCTACATTTAAAGGTGGCATGACTTTCACTTCTTTGTTCATGCAATATAACGCTCCATACTGTTTTAATGTGATAATAATTTCATTATTTGGAAAAGTGTCTTTTACACGTTTATAGATGGTTAAAAGAGATACTGGATTATTAAAGTCTGCTCTCATTCCTGCTATATTTTCTACAAATTCTAAAGAGCAAACTAAATATTTAGCTGTTCTAGCCATAGTTATAATTTGTTTAGATGGAATTGAAGCATCGAATATTGTTTTAGCAGTTTGATATTTATTAATGGCTGCCATTGTAGCAGAATATTCGTAACCATCTAAATAAATGACATCTGGATTCATATCATATTCATATTTTTTTAAATGATACTCTTCAGGTTGAATATTAAAAATTGTGTGGCTATGATTGGTTTGATTCATTAAAATAAAGGAAGAGGACGTTTTTTTATCATAAATGGTTTCCAAAAAAGAAGTTTTAATTCCTGATTTTTCCATTTCTTTTTTGATAGATGTTCCAAATTCGTCATATCCTACTACACTAGAAAAATAAGTTTCTACATTCCATTTAGCAAGTAAACAAGCTACAATAGCTGCTCCTCCCCCAACACTTTCAAATTTTTCTTTTAAATAATATTTTCCATTTTCCAAGGGGTAACTATCTATTGGTAAATTAATATCATATGTCGTTTGACCTATACTTAATGCGATCATTTTTTACATCCTTTCTTTTTATATCTTCTTTTGGCTTTGTTTTATTTTTGATTGGGCTGCGGCTAGACGAGCAATGGGAATTCGATATGGACTGCAAGAAACATAATCTAGTCCTATCTCATCGCAAAAGGCAATGCTTTCTGGATCTCCTGCATGTTCTCCGCAAATCCCTAACGAAATGTTTGGTCTTTCTTGCCTAGCAATTTCTACAGCAACTTTCATGAGTGATCCTACGCCCTTTTGATCAATTGTTTTAAATGGATCTATTTCTAGAATTTCTCGATTTTGATATTCTTTTAAAAATTTTGGAGAGTCGTCACGACTAAAACCATAAGTTAATTGAGTTAAATCATTGGTTCCAAAGCTAAAAAATTCAGCAGTTGTAGCGATTTGGTCAGCAAGAATACATGCTCTAGGAAGCTCTATCATTGTTCCAATTTTGTAGTCAATTTTAACGTGATGATCCGTCATTATTTTATTGGCAGTATCTTCGATCATTTTTTTTACGTAATCAAATTCTTTTTGATCAGAAGTGAGCGGAATCATAATTTCTGGAGAAATCGTTTTATTTTCTTGGTTTAATAAAATTACCGCTTCCATAATTGCTTTTGTTTGCATGATCGCTATTTCTGGATATGTTACTGCTAATCTACAGCCTCGGTGGCCCATCATTGGATTAAACTCTTTTAAGGAGTCAATTCTAATTTCTAGTTCTTGCTTGCTAATATTAAGCGCTTGGGCCAAAGTGTTTTTCTCTTCTTCGTTTTTCGGTAAAAACTCATGAAGAGGAGGATCTAAATAACGAATTACCACAGAATTTGGAGTCATAATTTTAAATAACTTATAAAAATCTTCTCTTTGAAATGGCAATAACTCATTTAAATATTTAACTCTTTCTGGCATAGTTTTGGCTAAAATCATTTTCCGAAAAGAAAAAATACGATTTGTTTCAAAAAACATATGTTCTGTACGACATAATCCAATTCCTTTTGCTCCTAGCTTTTTGGCCATTATACAATCTTTTTCAGTATCTGCATTAGCGTGAACTTTAATGGAAGCATTTGAATCAGCCCAAGTTAGAAATTTTTCTAATTCTAAGTTTTCTTTATTTTCTGCTAACGGAAGTTCTCCTAAATATACATTTCCAGTATTGCCATCTAGCGATAACAAATCACCTTCTCTTAAAATTGTTCCATTTTTCAAATACAGTTCTTTTTTATCGATATTTATTTCGATTTCTTCACAACCACAAATACAGCAAATTCCCATACCTCTAGCAACTACAGCTGCATGAGAAGTCACCCCACCACGGATTGTTAGAATTCCTCTAGCATGATTCATTCCTTCAATATCTTCTGGACTTGTTTCCATTCGAACTAAAATCGGACTGAGGCCAGAATTTTGAGCAAGAATGACATCTTTCGCACTAAAAAATATGTTTCCTACTGCTGCACCAGGACTGGCTGCTAACCCTTTGGCAATTGGCAATTTGTCTATAGAGGCAAAGTTAGGATGAAGAATATGCTCTAAATCAAGGGGATTTAATTTCATTAGGGCTTCTGTCTCACTAATTAATCCTTCTTCTTTCATATCTACTGCTATTTTTAAGGCTGCTTTTGGGGCTCTTTTTCCATTTCTTGTCTGCAATAAATATAATTTTCCGTTTTCAATCGTAAACTCCATATCTTGCATCTCTTTATAATGCATTTCTAAGCGCTTGGCATATATTTGAAATTCTTGATAAACGTTTGGCATTTGAATTTGTAAATTTTGAATGGGAGATGGCGTACGTATTCCTGCGACCACATCTTCTCCTTGAGCATTCATTAAATATTCCCCATATAATTCATTTTCACCAGTTGAAGGATTCCTTGTAAAAGCAACCCCGGAACCCGAATTGGTACCAATGTTTCCATAAACCATTTCTTGTACATTCACTGCTGTTCCTAAATTATTTGGTATATTATTTATTTTTCGATAATAAATTGCTCTTTCATTATTCCAGCTTCTAAATACGGCGGATACGGCTTCAAGTAACTGACGGGTTGGATCTGTTGGAAATGGCTTTTTATTTAATGCTTCATATATTTTTAAATAATCTTTTGTTAAACTTTGTAAATCTTCGGCACTCAAATCAATATCTTTTTGCACATTTCTAGCTACTTTATATTCTTCTAATCGAGATTCAAAAATATCTCTTGGGAATCCTTTCACTACTTCGGAAAACATCATAATAAAACGACGATAAGAATCATAGACGAACTTTGGATTTTGAGTTAAATCTATCAATGAATTTGCCACTTCTTCATTCATTCCCAAATTTAAAATGGTATCCATCATTCCAGGCATACTTATAGGAGAACCTGAACGGATACTTAATAATAAGGGATTTTTTCCTTGTCCAAACGTTTTACCTGTATTTGTTTCTAATTTTTTGATATTTAATATGATTTCGTTTACAATATCAGCTTTGATACGTCCTGCACTTTCATAATAATTTTGACAAGCTATCGTTGTGATTGTAAATCCTTGGGGAACTGGAAGACCTAGATTTGTCATCTCAGCTAGATTAGCACCTTTTCCACCTAAGATTTCTTTCATATCTTTATTACCTTCTACGAAAGAGTATACGTATTTCATTTATATTCCCACTTTCTATTCTTTTTTTATTGTATCATATAACTATAGAAATTAGAATATATATATAAATAAAAACATGTATATTACTTTTCATACTCTATAATACTCTTTATGTTATCTTTTGGTAGAATATATTTAATTAAATCATTTATATGACATTTAAATAGAAAATATTATTTTCTAGGCATATTATCTAAATATGATTTTCGAAGCTGATCATTGGTAATATGAGTATAAATTTGTGTAGTGCTAAGGCTTTCATGTCCTAATAATTCTTGGACACTTCTAATATCAGCTCCTCCATTTAATAATTGTGTCGCAAAAGTATGTCTTAATACATGAGGAGAAATATGGTGCTGAAGACCTATTTTTTTTACTTCTTCGTTTAATATTTCAGAAATTCTTTGACGCGTAAGTTTGGGCCTTTTTTTTCCTACCATTAAATATTCACTTTTTATATTTCCAAGTAGTTCTGAGCGAGATTTTGTTTGATAAAGAATTAACATATCTTTTGCATAATCTCCAAAAAAAACAATTCTTTCTTTTCTGCCCTTTCCTAATGTACGAATGCAATTTTCGGATAAATCGATATCCTTTTCTTTAATATTTATCAACTCCGAAACTCGTAGTCCAGTTGCAAATAGTAATTCTAAGATGAATCGATTTCGAATTTCAAAACTATTTGTGAAATACTTTGGGGTAAATAATTGTTCTAATTCCATTGTAGTAAGAAAATTCGGAATTTGACGCGTAATTTTAGGATTTTCAATTTGCGTCCAAATATTTGTTTTTAAATATCCTTTTCGTACTAGGTAACTGTAAAAAGTACGGATGGTGCTAACATGATGAGCGATTGTAGTATTGGTATAATTTAAGCTGTCTAAATGTTTTAAATAGGTGCGAATTTCTTTTTTGGTGATTTGTTCATACGGAATATGATTGCTTTTTAAATATTCAAAAAATTTTTCTAATTCTTTTTGATAGCTTATAATAGTATGATCCGAATAATTCCGTTCATATTGTAAGTATTCGATAAATTTCTGTTGATATTTCATTTTATCCCTCATCTTTAGTTTAGCAAACTAAAAATAGAAAGTAAATTATCTTTCTATTTTTGTCTCGTTTTTCTTAAATCAGGATAAGATAGGTTTTTATCTAGGCATTTCATTACAGCTTTGCGTTTTTCTTCTAATGTTTTGTTTTCCCAATTTGCAACTTGCATACGAATTAAACTTTGGCGAAAATCAGTGATAAATGGAAAATACTGTTTGATTTTTTGAATGACGAAATCATTTTCTTTGAATGGTTTTTGCTGAATTTGAAAATATAGACATAGTGCTAGAATATCATCTAGCTCTTCTGGTGAATTGAAATATAGTTTAATAGGATTAAATAATGGCATATTTTTATCTTCGGTTGGTATAAAATCTTTTCGTCTCATATTGATTAATTCTTTTCGAATTTGTTCCATTTCTTCTTGTTCTAGATCGCTTCTTTTCGTATGCTTTATTAACAGGAGCATATATTGAAATAATTCATTAGAAACATAATTTTGTCTAATCTTAGTTTGTTTTTGACTTTTTAAAATTTGCAAATTTTTGAAAAAGAAATAAGCTAATTTTGCATCTGTACAATCCATTAATTCTTTGGTAAAACTTGGGTCCTCATTCCATTTCAATCTGTTCATTTCTAAGATTGCTTTTACGACTTCTACTTTTTCATTTTCGTTCATTTTGACTTCTACTCCTCTCTTTGGTACTTTTTTAAAGAATAAGTGGGTTTTAAAACATCTTTTTGATCACCATTTAATTTAAAATTATGTAATCTTTCAAATTTTTGTTGATATTTTGATGGTGCAAATTTATAGATAATACTTTTTACTTTTCTTTGCTCTTCATATTGCAACAGTTGATAATTTTGGAAGATTATTTTAATATCTTCTGTCTTTAAACTTCGAATAAAGCATTTCATTTTTTCGCTTGTGCTATTTTTGTTATAATAACCTCCAAAATGATTGAATAAATTTTTTCTCATCTCATAGGTTAATTCTTGCTGCAAAAAATTATTTAAATCAAAAGCAAAAACTCCATTTTCTAGCACGTTTAAATGTCGTTCTTTTTTTTCTTCAAAATAATGAATGGATAATGTTATATATCTTAAATCAGGTATTTCCTTTAAAAAGTATATTACATTTGCTTCTTGCAATGACTTTAGAATTTCTAATAAGGGATGCTTTGCTAAAAAAGCATCAATTTGTTCTAAGGAATAACTATACAATTTTTCAAAGATTAGTCCATTTTGGTCAAATGAGATATAGCTTTTTCCATAATCTTTTTTAGGTTCTTTATATTCTAGACATAAAAAGTATTGCATAATATTCCTTTCTCTTTCATTACTTTAACATTTGTAATTATTTTGCCTCGTTTTTATTTTTACATTCTAAGCATTCTAGTCCATCTTTTTTTTCCACTAAAATATTTCCGCAATTTGTACATTTTTCATTGGTTGGTTTATACCAAGTTGCAAAATCACAATTCGGATATCCTGTACAGCCATAAAAAATCTTCCCTTTTCGCGTTCTTTTTTCAATAATTTCTTTTCCACATTTTGGACAATCTATGATAGATTTTTTTTCTATCTCTTCTTTTTTGATATATTTACAATTTGGATAATTTGAGCACGCTACAAATTCGCCATACTTTCCTTTTCGGATTACTAAGTCACTTCCACATTCAGGACATATTTCTCCTGTTTTTTCTGCTTCTTTCTTTTCCATTTGCTGGAATGCCTTTTCTACTAACGGTTCAAATTGATCATAGAATTCTTGTAAAACTTGAAGGCTTTCCATTTTATCTTCTGCTATTTCGTCCAAATCTGATTCCATATTTGCTGTATATTTGACATTAACGATATCACTAAAAAATTCTTGAAGTTTATCGGTAGTTTCTCTTCCGATTTCGGTCGGTTGAAACTTTTTATCTTCTAATATTACGTAACCCCGTTCTTTAATTGTTTGGACAATGGTAGCATAAGTACTAGGGCGACCAATTCCTAAACTTTCTAATTCTTTAATTAAAGAACTTTCTGAAAATCTTGGAAGAGGTTTTGTAAAATGCTGATATTTTAAAATATCATTCGCAATGATTACTTCGCTTTTGTAGTTTGCAAAATTTGGTAAGATAACATCTTTGGTTTCTTCATAAGGAGAATATATTTTTAAATATCCGTCAAATTTTAATATACTTCCTGTCGTTTTAAAGGTATATCCATTATTTTCTAAGATAACTGTTGTAGATAGTGATGTTGCACTTGCCATTAAACTAGCTAGGGTGCGATCATAAATTAGTTTATATAATTTATATTCTTCATTTGATATATAAGCTTTAATCGAATCGGGAGTTCTTAAAATACTAGTTGGACGAATGGCTTCGTGTGCATCTTGCATGTTTTTTTTACCTTTTGGAATTTTCACACTTCCAACATATTGTTCTCCGTATTTGTTTTTTATATAATTCATGGTATCCGTTACAAATTCTGGAGATAATCTTTCCGAGTCGGTTCTCATATAAGTAATCAATCCTACTGTTTCATGTTCTAATTCTACTCCTTCATACAATTTTTGAGCAATTCGCATTGTTTTAGATGGAGCAAAATTAATACTTGTCGCAGCCATTCGTTGAAGAGTAGATGTAATGAATGCTGGTTTGCTAGCTTTTTTGGTATCTTTTGAATCTACACTTTCTATACGAAATGATTTTGATAATTGTGATAAAATGTCATCAGCTTCTTTTTCACCATGAATTTCTATTTTTTTGCCACGATATTTTTCTAATGTTGCTACAAATTCTTTAAAATCTGCTTCAATCGTCCAATACTCTTCTGGTTTAAATGCTTCGATTTCTCTTTCTCGATCCACAATTAGCTTTAAGGCAACACTTTGAACACGCCCTGCACTTTTTCCGCCTGTTTTAGCTTGCATTAATTTACTTAAGCGAAAACCTATAATTCGGTCTAATATTCTTCTTGTCTCTTGACTTTTTACTAAATTGTCATCTATCTTTCGTGTTTCATTAAAAGCGTTTTGCACTACATTTTTAGTAATTTCGTTAAAGGTAACACGTTCATAATTTTCTTCTTTAATCTCTAATGCTTCTTTTAGATGCCAACTAATGGCTTCACCTTCTCGATCTGGGTCGGTAGCTAGATAAACAAAACTGGCGTTTTTGACATCTTTTTTTAATTCTGTAATTACTTGTTTTTTTCCTTTAATCGGGACATAATTTGGCTCAAATTCATTTTCCACATCAACTCCAAGGCCAAATTTTCCAGTGGTAGCCAAATCTCTAATGTGACCTTTGGATGATACTACTTTATATTCTGAACCCAAGTATGCCCCAATTGGTTTGCATTTATGTGGGGATTCGACAATTACTAATTTTTTCAACGTTTCTCTTCCTCCTTTTGTCTTTCTTCTTTTCCCATTAAATCACGAACAGGCTTATATGTAAACCGATAATTATCTAAGGGCCCATATTTTTTTAGTAATTCTAAATGTCTTTTCGTTGGATATCCTTTGTGATTTTTAAATTCATACTCTGGATGTAATTTGTCCAATTCCACCATTAATCGGTCTCTTGTCACTTTCGCTATTACACTGCCGGCCGCAATACTTATGGATAATGCATCCCCATGGATAATTGGAACGGATGGAATTTCTAAGGATAAAGGCATGGCATCTGAAAGCACATATTGGGGTTTTATTTGTAAATTTTCTAAGGCCTTATTCATAGCTAATCGACTGGCGTTATAAATGTTTATTTCGTCAATTGTTTTTGCGTCCACAATTCCGATTCCATATGCAATGGCATCTTTTAAAATTATTTCATAATACTTTTCTCTTTTTTTTTCACTTAATTGTTTGGAATCATTCAATCCTTCTAAATCATAGTTTTTAGGAAGAATAACAGCTCCTGCAACAACTGGTCCTACCAATGGACCTCTTCCTGCTTCATCTACTCCTGCAATGTATTCAAATCCTTCTAACCATAATCTTTTTTCATAAGAACGTAAGTCAATTTTTTCTTTTGTTTTCACCGGTCAAATGTTACTCCTTTAATATATTCTGATTTTATATCATTTACAATTCGACTACTAATTCGCTCATAATCAGGTTCATGATTTTTCATTGCACCGATTTTTTTGCCAATAATTTCATAAACTTCTTCAAAATCTTCTATATTTTTGACATCATATCGCTCTTTTAAAATTTTGGGATAGTACGTGTGCAGTTTCTTAATAATATGTATAGCTACATCATCAATAGGCAGTATTTCTTGTTTAATTGCTGCAAATGTTGCTAGATTTAAAGCAATTTCCTGATTTTCTAATTTAGGCCACAAAATTCCGGGAGTATCTAGTAATAAAATGTCACTTTTGGTTTTCAGCCAAGTTAAACTTTGTGTGACTCCAGGATTATTTCCTACCATAGCTGCTTTCCGTTCACACATTCGATTAATTAATGTACTTTTTCCTACATTTGGAATACCTATTACTAAGGCTTTAATTTCTTTTTCTTTCATCCCTTTTTTTAAGCGCTTATCTTGTGTGTCTTTCATTAATTTTTTTGTCATATCTGTAATTTTTTGATAGTCGTCTTTGTTATTGAGATCTACTAATAATACATTATTTCCTAAATTTTCGTAATATTTTACCCAATAATTTGTTGCTTTTTCGTCGCACAAATCTTTTTTAGTCATAATTAATATTTTTGGCTTTTTCCCAATAATATTATAAATATCTTTAATTTTTGAAGATAACGGTATTCTTGCATCTACTACTTCATAAACAATATCAATTAAATCATATTTTTCTTGAATTAATCTTCTTGCTTTGGCCATATGACCAGGAAACCAGTTAATTATCGTTTTTTGTTGATTATTGTTCATTTTTATCACTTCCTTAGTTTTTTTATCATTTTTCTTTCTCCTAATGGTATTATTTCACTTATTTGTTCATCATATAAATTATTTACTAATTCTACTGATGCCTCTAATAACGGTTGTAGATTTTCATAAGGATTTTGATCATAGTCTAATCTATATAACCAGTCAAGATATTTGATTTTAGAAGCATTATTTGGCCTTCCATAAATAACTTTTCCACTATGTAGCCAATATCCAAATTCAACATTTGTAGTAAAAGCTGACATTTCTGGTAATTTTCTAGGCACCCAAAATGATATTACTGTAGCATTCGTTAAAGCAATTCTTTCCCACATTGCTTGATCAACATAATCTTCTTTAGGTTTCCAAGTAGAGTATTCGGGAACATAAACTACTCCATCAAATCCCATTTGTTCTAAAATTTGACAAGCCTCTGTTCGCCATGAAGCATCTTTATCAGCTCGTGGAGTTGGCCCCGCTAAAAATATAGATTTTTTTCCCTTTATAATCTCTTGATCCGAATAATTGATTATCATATTTTCATCCTTTTCTATTATTTATATAAATTTTTAACAATTTCTATTTACAAGACCTCTATAATTCCATATCCTCTTCTTTTATTGGGGCTATTTTAGCTAATTCTTCTTTTGTTATTTTTCCTTCTCGCAAGATCATTATTTCTTCTTTTTCTACCTGAACAATAGTTGAAGTAATATCACTTTCTATATCACCGTAATCTAAAATATAATCCACTTTATCTTCTAATTCTCTTTTTATATTTTCAATTTTTGTACCAGTTAAACTTCCGGATAAGTTTGCACTAGGGGCGACGATAGGAATTTTAGCGGTTTGAATTATTTTAAAAATAACTCCTTCTTTGATCATTCGTACTCTGACATAATCGTCATTGGCAGATATGATATCAGGTAGTATTTTATTCTTTTTTTTAAACTTTATTGTTAAAGAACCTGGCCAAAAATGAGCCATTAATTTTTGTTCTGTTAAAGATATTTCGTTTACCATTTCTTTTAACATGGATATATCTGAAATTAAAACAAGTAGAGGTTTATGTTTTGGTCTATTTTTTGCTTGATAAATCTTTTCACAAGCTACTGAATCAAAAGCATTGGTTCCAATTCCATAAACAGTATCTGTGGGGAAAACAATTAATTTTCCATTTTTTAAAGCTTCTGCTATTTCTAAGATTTGGGCAGAATTCATTTCTTCTTTTTGAATTATTTTAGCCATTCGCTTCACCGTTTCTTTTATCAAATATTTTCTTTAATAAATTGAATTACTCTATCGTATGTTGTTACTGTTTTTTCTTCTTGTTTCATTTCGGAAAAGTATTTTTGTGATTTTTTGTCTATTGAAATAGAATTTAAAGGATAGCCTAAATTTCTTACTTTTGATGCTGATTCTACTAGAAAAAAGTCGCTTTTTTCCCATGAATAAGTTTTTTCTATGCCATTTTCATTTATAATTGCGAAACCATATATCCATTTACTATTTATTTTGCCTTTTTTTCCATATTCTTTTACTAAGTTTGTATAATATTTTATCATTTCTTCATCCGTTAAAGTTTTACCATTTACTCTTCTTACAAATAAACCAGGTTGTTTCGATTTTGGTATGTTTTCTAAATATAACGTATCGTCCATTCCTATTGTTGGTAATCCAGTTTTAAGATATCCTTCTCGAGCTTTTTTTAATGCATTTTCAATGGCAGACGTTCCGTCTTCTTCTAGTTCTAATGTTATATTTACATCTTTTAAACTTAAAAGCTTAATTCCATGTTTTGATAATTTCTCACGAAATATATTAATTTTACTTTCATTGTTTGTAGCAAATAACAATTTTTTCATCTTTTTCACTTCCTAATTTTTTGTCTTTCCAAATTTTGAAAATGGAAATAAGATAAAATCTGTGACTCCTTCAATTTGATCTTTTGTGATGGCACCAATTCTTCTACTATCTAATGAAATAAGGCGATTGTCACCCATTATAAAATATTCATCCTCTTTTAAAATGATTTTTTCAAAATCTTCTGTTTCTCCGAATCCATAAGGATCTTCTATTTTTGTATCATTAATATAAATGTCTCCATTTTTACATTCAATGCTTTCATTTGGAAAAGCATATAGTCTTTTAATTAAGGTATCTGTCGGTGTTTTGGCTACTATAATATCAAATCGTTCCCATTTTTTGTTTTTCCACAATAACATAATTTCATTTCCATTTAAAGTTTTATACATACTAGACCCATTTACTTTAATGGGGGTGACAATAAATGTTCGCACTAATATTACAATAAGTAAGATGCCAATATAAGGTAATAACTCTTTTCCTAATTTCACTTTATCACTTCCTTTATCATTATATCTTATTTTTTCCTCTTTTACAAAAAGCAATAATTGTTTTTGAAATTTACATTTTTCTTTGAAGCTTTTTGAAACAGTAAAAAAAATTAGGTTTTTACCCCTAATTTCTTTCTTTTACTTTATATTCTTTTCTCATACCTTTGATGAAGTTTAGTTTTGCACGGCGTACTTTACCTTTTTTCACTACTGTGATTTTGTCGATTGTTGGTGCATTTACAGGAAATACACGAATTACTCCAATACCACCACTTTTTTTACGTACGGTGAAAGTTTCTGATATACTTCCGCCTTTTTTAGCTACTACTAAACCCTCAAAAGCTTGGATTCTTTCCTTTTTTCCTTCTTTAACCCAAACATCAACCCGAACAGTATCTCCAACACGGAATTCTGGTACATCAGGTCTTAAATGTTTCTTATTAATTTTGTCTACGAGATTTGTCATTTAAATCATTTCCTTTCTTTTTTCCTCTTCATCATGAATTTTTTCAGCGGATGAAGAAATTTTATTTTTTTAGTATACCATATTTTTATTATACTGCCAAGTTTTTCTATTAACGGCTTTTTCCTTTTTCTTTTTCTTGCATTTCTTTCATTTGTTCAAGCAAAATATTCGTGCGTATTTCTACTAATTTCTCTTTTAATTTTGTTTGTAATATTTCTAATTTCTTCTGTAATTTATCGTATTCTTTCTTTTCTAGATCACATTGATATTTTTGATCAAGTATATTGCCTAACTTTCGTACTTCGTTTAAAGCTATCATACAATCAGAAGATGTCGCATTATCGCTACTTGTAACATCTAAGACAATTGAAATTAAGGAACGATAGGTTTTATTGAAGCGCTTTATAATAATGATTTTTTTTAAATCTTCTCTTATAATTATAATTTCTTTAATAGAAATTAATGCTGGTTTATTTTTAAAATGCGGATGCATTCGAAGCCCATTCAAATTATTGAGTACTTTTTTACATTTCATTTTCTTTTTTTCTGACTCTAAAATAAATTTATTCATCACTTTCGCTCCTTAGTAAATCTTGGCGATTTTCTTTGGTTTTTTTCACTTGCATTTCATAACGCCAAGAAGCAATTTTAGCATGATCTCCACTTAATAAAATATCTGGTACTTTTAATCCTTGAAATTCATATGGCTTTGTATAAGTTGGAAAATCTAATAAATTGTTTTGAAAGGACTCATTTTTAAATGAATTTTCTTTTATAACTCCAGGAAGTAAGCGAATGATACTATCTGAAAGTACCATAGCGGGAATTTCTCCTCCTGTTAGTACGTAATCACCGATAGAAATTTCTTCATCAATATAGTGATAAATTCGCTCATCAAAGCCTTCATAATGACCACAGATTAAAATCAGATGTTTTTCTTGACTTAAAGATTCAGCTTTTTTTTGGTTCCAAGTTTTTCCTTGTGGAGATAATAAAATTACTTTTGAATTTTCACTTTTCACAGATTCTAATGCAGAAACCAATGGTTCTATTCTTAAAACCATTCCTCCTCCTCCTCCATAAGGAGTATCATCTACTTGATGATTGTTTAAAGTTGAGAATTCTCGAAAATTAATTAAATTGATTTCTACTATTTTTTGCTCGATTGCTCGATGAATGATGGATTCACTTAAAAATCCTTGAAACATAGTTGGAAAAAGTGTCAGGATATCAATTCTCATAAGATCAAACCTTTCACGTGATTTACATAAATCTTTTTTTCATTTATATTTATTTTTTCTATAAAGTACTCTTGTTTTGGAATATAAAAGAATTTATTCTGATACTTTACTTTTAATAAAATATTGTTATTATTATAGACAATTTCTGTTACTTCTCCATAATTTATTCGATTTTCTATAATATGGCAATGGAGTAAGTCCTCTAGCAAATATTCCTTCTGATTTAAATAAAGATCCTCTCGATTGCAATATACTTTTTTTCCTACATAAGCTAACACTTCATTTATATTTTGGTATCCTTCTAATTCAATCATATCGAACTTTTTATGACGACGATATGATTTTATTATTTCTTTTTGATACTCTGTTCCAATAAATATCTTACTTCCCGAAACAAAAATTCGTTCTTTATAGTCAAAATCACTTAATAGTCTCAGTTCACCTTTAATTCCATGAGTGTTTACAATTTTCCCCACATATACTTTTGTCATGATATCCCAACACTTCTATTCATTTCATAAAATATAATACTTGTAGCAATCGCAGCATTTAAACTTTCGCATTCAGGATTAATTGGAATATGAATTAATGAATCACATTCTTTTTTTTGTTTTTCCTTCATTCCGTTTCCTTCATTTCCGATTATAATACATTTTTTTTTAGAAAAAGTCACTTCATTTAAGGGAATACCTGTTTGTACATCGGTTCCATATATTTTATATTTTTGTTGTTTTAATAGGGGAATTATTTTGTCAAGATCTTCGCGAATAAAATTTATATGAAATATCATTCCTTCTGTTGCTCGTAATACTTTTTCATTATATATATCAACTGTATCTTTGCTCAATATAAGCGTTTCTACATGAAAAGCTATAGCGCTTCGAATAATTGTTCCTAAATTTCCTGGGTCTTGGATTCCATCCAAAATACAAACGCTTCCTGATATTTCATGACTTTCTATTTTTTTACAAATAGCTATTACTTCTGGTATGCTTTTTTGTTGCGATATCTTTTGCAAAATATTAGGCGTTACTTCAAAAAATGGAAGATTTAAATTCGCATAATGCGAGTTTATAGAAATAATCTCTAGGACTAAGTCTTTTTTTAAGGCTTCTTTTAGAAGATGATCACCTTCTATCAAAAAGCATTTATTTTGATCACGATATTTTTTTTCTTTTAATTTTTGCCATTCTTTTACTTTTTTGTTTTGTAAGGATTCTATTTTCATTTTTAACCTCTTAACCGCTTTCTAGCGTCTTTGTATTTTGGATAAAATTCTTCTACATGTCTCCAAAAGCTTGGACTGTGATTTGGCTCATAAAAATGACACAATTCATGAATGATTACATAATCAATTAAATCTAAATCCTTTTTTAATAACTCACTATTTAATGTAATCGTATGGCTTCCAAAATTATTTACTCCCCATCTTGTTTTCATGGTTCTTACTTTTAATGTAAATTTTGGAATATTAGTAAAGCAAGGTAAAATGCGTTCTAGTTCATTTTGAAAAATACGAAAACATTCTGCATGATAAAATTTTTGTAAACTTTTTTCATTTTTAGCATAAATCGTGTCTGTAGTAAATCTAATCTCAGAATTATTACTTTCATAAATAGGAGTATAGTTTTTGCCTAAATATTTAAAGTATTTAGAATCGCTTCTTTCTTTTTTCTTTTGAAGATACATTTTGGTTATTGAAGTTTCATTTTGTTTTATAATTTTTTCTATTTGATGTTTACTTATGAATGAATTACATGTGATTTGAAGTGTATATTCATCTATGAATCGAAGATACACATTTTTATTTTTTTTTCTTTCAATAACTACTTCAATTTTTTCGCCAAGAATGATTAGTTCCATTTTATTCCTGCTTTTTTAGCTTCGTTTTTTTTGGGCTCTTCTTTTTTAACAAATCTCGAATCTCTTCTAATAATAAGACTTCTTCCTTCTTTTTTAAGACAATTGGCTCTTCTTTTGTTTCTTTCTTTCCGACTGACATAATCTTGTTTATCATTTTAACAAATAAGAAAATGCAAAACGCTACAATTAAAAAGTCGATGACACTTTGAACAAATAAGCCATAGCTAATGGTAGCATCTTTAATGGTTATAGTTAAGCCACTAAAATCTACTCCTCCTAAAAAGATTCCCAAAATAGGGGTTAATATGTTATTAACTAAAGATGTAACAATACTGGAAAAAGCTCCACCAACGATGACTCCCACGGCTAAATCCATTACATTTCCACGATGAATAAACTCTTTAAATTCTTTAATCATTTTCTCACTTCTTTTCGCTTATATTTTAACTTATTTCGTTTAAAATAACAAGAAAAAAAGCATAAATTATGCTTAGAATCCGTGGCCACCGCCGCCGCCACCTCCAAAACCTGATCCGCCAGAGAATCCGCCACCACCCAAGCCTGATCCACTGCTATTTCGACTATTTGCATTAGCGGTTGTAGCGCGGATATTACTTGAGACTGCATGATTCACAGAATGATTAATGGCTTGGAAAATTTGAAAATCAATATAAGGATGCCAACCATTATAAACTTCTGTATGCATAGGGGTTCTCTCATATTCTGCTATCTTTACATTCATGCTTTTTTCTACTTCAGAGGCTAATCCAAATAAGGTTGCATATACCAAATATTTTTCCCATAAAATGATCTCAGGTAATTCTTTTATTTTAAAATTTCCAAAGTCAGCTAAAAAGTTTTTAAAAGCTTTCCATCTTAAATAATGCTCGTTTCCCTTTCTAGTTCTTTTTTTGATTACAATAGTATATATTAAAAAAACAATAGATACTGGAAGTAAAAAATAACAAGGAAAGTAATCTATATGATAATACATCACTACCATAAAAAGTAAGATAGTGAATAAAAGAACTAATATTCCCATTACAACTGGTATGCCATTTGTTTCATAGAATTGTTCTTTCTCTGCGTCTTTTTTGACACAATTCTCCCATTCTAAATAATGCTTCGAAAAATCAGTATATGTTTTCGTAGATTTAGCATATTTTTCTAAGTCTTTTGTAGTAAATTCTCCATTTTTTCCAACCTGTTCGAATAAAAAATCAAGTAAAATTTGTTCTGTATCATTTACATTTTCATTATTGAGATAATAAAATCGATATTGCTTTTTTTTCTCATTGTCTAACTCTTCTACTTTGATGTTCTTTTTATAAATCAAATTCATGATTGAAGCACTCATGGCATTTGGGGTAATGGTATGCTTCATTAAATAATCAATTACTTCAACATTATATTCGCCAGTAAATTCGCGATAATATTTTGAATTAAAATCGCTTTTGTATTCTCGGTCAAATTTCCAATAAATATAAATCCATAAACTGAACAGAAAGATATAATAAAAGTTTGTTCCAGCTCTTGCAATTTTTACTAAAGCTCTTATAAACTCTCGTTGCTTATTTACACTTTCTGCTCGCTCCTCCTCAATTGCCCGAATTTTTGGTAAAGCTTCTTCTTCTGATTTTCGCAAATCATTTGGTTCTATCAGCCAATCTTTGGCAAATAGAATTCTTAGATCGATCGGAGAATTTTTATCGACTGACTTCATTTGTGCTAAAACTTGGCTAGAACTAATCTTATCTATTTCTCCAGTAATATCACCATGGGCCCAAAAATAAAATTCTGGTTTTTGATAATTTGGTAAGTTAACTCTAATTTTTAAATTATATATTTTATCTGTAAATCCACTACCAATAAAGGTCCAGTATAATTCAGCAATGTCTTGATGAATTACTACAGCTTTATCAATCGTGTAAGTGATTAAAAATGCTATCATTTCATCTTCTGCTCGTTGATACATTTTATAACTTAATACTTGCTCGTCATTTTTAAAAATGTAATTTCCATTTTGAGCGATTTTTTCATTACTTACTTTTGTTAAAGGGGTAAAAGTTTCTTGGAATGTTTCAAAATCCACTTCGTTTGTTCGCATTTTTTTAGTTGCGAGCTGAACATTATATATTCCTTCTGCATTATAAATTGCGCTATTAGCAAAATTAATATTGCCAGGAGTATAGGTATCTAATTTTAAATTTTTATATTGTAATTCACGCACATATCCATTAAAATTTCCATCTAAAACAATTAATTCTTTTACACTTAAATCGCCATTTGGTTGAACGGTTGCATCAATTAAAAAATTAGTAATATCATAATTAATGGATGAAGCTCGAACAATTATCGGTAGGAAGAAAACTATTAAACTAAATAAAAATTTTTTCATATAATTCCTCTCAAAAATATAAGCTTACATTTTGTAAGCTTAAAATTCAACTTTTACATTTTCTCTTTCTTGTTTGTTTACTTCAAAGAAAGACTCTTTTTTAAAATGAAACAAGCCTGCTATTAAATTACTTGGAAATAATTCAACTCGATTATTATAGTTTAATACTGTATCGTTATAAAATTGTCTAGCTGCTGCTATTTTATTTTCAGTATCCTTTAAATCCGCTTGTAAATCTAGAAAGTTTTGATTGGCTTTTAAGTCAGGATAACTCTCTGTTAAGGCAAATAATTTTGAAATAGCATTTGTAAGTTCACCGTTTGCTTCGATCTCTTCTTCTTTTGAAGATGCGCTTAAGAATGTATTTCGAGCTTTAATGACATTTTCGAATGTTTCACTTTCATGCTTGGCATATCCTTTAATTGTATTTACTAAATTTGGAATTAAATCAAAACGACGTTTTAATTGAACATCGATTTGTGCCCACTGATCTTTTACTCTATTACGTAAGACGATTAATTTATTATATATTCCGATTATATAAATAACAATTATGATAATGAAAACGATTGGAATAATCCACCACATATTTTTTCCTCCTTTATATTAATTATATTATCACAACTTCTTTTTTACTTCTAGCTTTTTCGCACTTCAATTACAGGTCTTATAGCCATTACATTTTCATTTTGCCTAATATTGCCCTTTATATCATATATGAAACTTTTTCCGTTCGTCGCATTTTGTCTTGTTAAAGTCCATGATTCAGTTGCTAAATACCCTCCATTATTATTTACCCAAGTTGTTCTACCAGCTGCTGCTTCATTATTGCTAGCTATTCTAATATATCCAGTGTTATTTTGAACTCCATCATGAAAGGTCATATGAATTAAGGTATCTTTACTACACATCCGTTTTCCTAGTGTGGCATTATATTGTAAACGGCAAACTTTTTGAAGATTTTGATTATTTTCAAACCAAGATTCTACAATTCGTTTGGCGATACTTTTATCCCAATTATAATATACAAAGTTGCTATTAGATTGATAATAGCAAAGATTATCAAAATACGTGGACATACACATGCGAACTTGACAACTTGTATCATTGCATTGTCCAGCAAAGAAATTGTTATTGGTTTCAGAAACTTCTAAAGCTTGCGTCACTTCTTCTTTGTTTAAGGCTCTTTTTAAAACTAAAACTACTGAATTATTTTGATTTGACACAACAAACCAACTTTCTCCTACAAAATTCACTTCATCACCAATTCGATAATCGGCATTAGTGAGTGGATTTTTAGCTGGCAAAGAAGTAATAATAAATTCTGATTTTGCCCCTAATTGATTTTTGATGTCCTCTTTTATTGTACCTAGTAATAATCGCGTCTGAGCATTTTTAATGGAGGACGAAAGCATTAACATTAGAAAGACTAGAAAGAAAGAGTAAATTAAAGAAACGGCAATAAAACCATTTTTCTTTTTCATTTTACCCCTCCTTTCTTATTATTTTTATTATATAATTAAAATAAATAATCTTCAAGTTTAAGAGCACATGTTGCCACTTTTTAAACGGGCGATCGCTGTACCAAGGGATCTACCTATCTCCAAAATTGAATCAATACATCTCGCAAGCGCATTGATAAAACTTGCAGTTAAATAAGAACTTCCTCCGTTTATTTGGATTAATTCTTCCATTTTTAATTTATTCATGACATTTTAACGGACGTACTAAACCATCTATAATTCCTACAATTAATGTAGTCATTAAAGCTAGTCCTAAAATAATAAGTCCTGCTGCCTCCCCTCCATATATTTCTTGCAATTGTATATTGGATAATTTCATTTATTTTCCTTTCCATATTATTTTTTTAATTTTTAAGATTATTTTTTCTTTTCGATCTAATAGGTATACTTTTAATACTTGCTGATCTAAAAAACTTTTAGGAGATTCTATTTCGATTTTTTGAACATTCTGCATTGTAACCTCATCTACCAATAAGTTACTCATATTTTTTATTTTAAAATCTACTATTTGATTTTCTATTTTCATCTTCTCATAATAAGATAACGTTTCTATTTCGCTAATTGGCCAAGAAAAAAGCAAGGTGTTATTTTCTTTTTGATAAATTGCAAATATTGGATTTGTTGATGATATGGAAATACTACATGAAAGCAAAAGAAAGCAAGTTACGATCATACTAAAATACAATCCCACTGGAATTATTTTTTTCTTCTTACTTAAGTAAGATACTTTATTATGATATAAGGACTCTATCATAACATGCTTCTAACTTTACTACTTCATCAAACAAAGATTTATAATTTTTATGACTAATATATATAATTGTTTTTGCTTTCAAAAATTCTCGCATTCGCTTGATAATATCTTTTTCTAATTTTTCATCCACCTCACTTAATGATTCATCAAATAAATATATGAAAGCATTTCCATATAGTGTTCTTGCTAACATGATCCTTTGTTTTTCACCTCCTGACAAATTTTCCTCATGACATTGGATTGTGGTTTCATAACGCAACGGCTTTTTGGCTACGATTTCTTCTAAATGACAAATCTCGCAAACTTGGTAAAAACGCTTCATATCTATATTTCGGCCCATAATTATATTTTCCCAAATTGTTCCTGTAAGTAAATGACTTCTCTGATTCAAATAAAGAATTGAAGATCTGATAGATGGTAGGTTTATGTCTAAAATATTTATAGGACCTATTAATATTTTACCCTCTAGTGGCTCTAATAGGCGTAATATTAATTTACAAATAGTACTTTTCCCACAGCCACTTTGTCCAAATAATTGCACGTGCGATCCGAATATAATATGTAAATTCAGATTTTTTAAAACATAATTATATTGATTATAAGAATATGATATCTGCTTAAAATATATGTCGCCATTTATTTTGAATATTTCTTTTTTGGTATCATCTTTTTCTACTGGAATAGTTAAAAATTCGGCATTCTTTCTCAATAGAGATAACAAATATTTTTCTTTAGGAATTTGACTGGCTAAACTTTCTAAGGATTGAATTAAGTAAGAGGTCATTTCTTGAAGGAACAGAAAATTTACAATGGGAATCTCTTTTTTATAGATCGCTATAATGCCTAATGTTAAGACGCTAAAATGAATACATTCTTTTAATACATGCTGTATAAAAGATACTCTTTGATAAAAAACAGTTTTCTCATCCTTTATTTCTAAAAACGAAATAAATTCCTCTTCTACCTTTTGCTTTTGAATTTTTCTTTGATTTAAATAATAATAAACTTCATATCCTTCTATATTTTCTAATAATTCTTGTTGAAATTTTACTTTGGCCTTTAAAAACTTTTGCTCTTGTTGGTAGCTTATTTTTACTATTAAAACGTGAAATATATAGTATATTCCAGCGGTAATCCCTAAAAATGGGAAAAAGGTAGGAAATAAAAAATATATGAAATAAAAACATATTACAATGGTAACACTACCTAAAATAATCTTTTGCATTACATCACTATATATTAATTTTAATTCCATAGCTTCCCAAAAGCGGATTAAATAATCACTGGAACTGCGCAATTTATAATATAATAGAGGGAGTTTAAAAATATGTTCTAAATAATTTGAAGCATGGGTCAATTCTAATTTTTTGTTTAATTCTTTTTGTTCTAATAAATACTCTTGTGTTAAAAGTAATTTGAAAATCAGAAGAACCCCAAATAAAATCATACAAGCGATTAGTTTTTCTTTTTGATCTAAATAATTTAAGGATGTCCTGACATAAAATGTTAATATTAAACCGATTAAAGCAAACAAAAAATGTGTTTTTAAATTTTTCCACAGTAATAATTTCTCTTGACCTAAGTATTGTTTACTTAATTGAAAAAAACTTTTTTCTTCATCAAGTATTTTAATTTTCTCTTTTGGATAAGCTACTAACAAAAATTCAGACCATATCCAAAAAAATTCAGTGTCATTCATCACCTTCTTTCCACTACTTGGATCCATTAATATCACTTTGTCTTTTCGCTTTTCATATAAGACCATATAATGATTTAGCCCATTATCTAATACCACATGAACAATTGCTGGCAGTGGAAAATTAGTTTTAAAAAAAAGATCTTTTTTTATTTTGGTACCATATGCATCAAAGCCATATGATTTTAATCCTTCGATCATATGAAAAGCACTTGTTCCCCTAGATGAGGTGTTGCAATCTATTCGAATTTTTTCTAGTGGAACATAACCGCCATAATATTTAATAAAAGATAATAAACAACAAGGTCCGCAGTCCTTTTGATCTTGTTGCTTAATAATTACTCTTTTTTGCATTTTCTCCCTCCACTATTCATATACAATAAAAAAAGCTCATTTCCTTTTTTATTTTTATTTTTTATGTTACAATTTGTTACCTTAAAACTTATCTATTGCAATTAGGCAAAAAAAAAATAGCCAGCAGAGGGCTATTTGGCAATCTTTATTTTTTCTTTTTTGCTTTCTTTTTCTTTGCATTATTTTGTAATTTTTTAATAATTTCAAATTCTTTTTCATTGCTTTTTTGTAAATAAGGAAAAGCTTTTAATAAACGATTTGGATATTTTTTTAGTTTTTTTACTCGTTTTTTTAACATACGTTCTAGCATTCCTGGAATTCGAGCTAATTTTTCATTTTTTAATTCACTAAAAATAATGATTTGATTTCGTAAATTATATGCCACAATACAGGAATAAACTACATCTGCACAAAAGATAATAAATAAAACAATGGCAGTAATAATTAATGCAATACGATTCATTTGATTTAAAAAATCATGAAAAATTGGATTGGCTAAATAAATAATTATTAAGGATCCGATTCCAAATAAAGTACTGTTTAAAAGACATATTCGACCATTAATATTAAATTTATTATTACTATAATCCCACCAACGATTATGAAATATCTTTTCTAATAAATAGCTGGTGATATATTCAATTACTGTGGTAATGATAATTCCAAAGAAAAAAATAATGAAAGGATTATGTTTAAATGGTTCCAATATTAAAGTTAAAAAAACGCTTCCAACTCCATAAATTGGAATAACGGGCCCACATAAAAATCCACGATTTGTTATTTTATGATCGACGATAATACACATGGTCATTTCTGCAATATATCCGAATAAACAATATAATAAGAACACCAAAAACACTTTGGAAATTTCATACATAGTGGCACCACTCTTCTATTTTTTTATTATAACATATAACTTTCATTTCATGTAATAAATTGCCAAACAATCCCATATATTATAATAGTTCTATGGAGGGATCATATGATTAATAAACAAGGATTATGGTTTGTAACGCTTTTTAGTTTAATTTTAGTACTTAGTATCTATTACGTCACTATGAGTGATGATACGCTTTCCCGAATTTTGGATAATAACAATGACATCAACGAAAACACGACTCCAGCAAATGTTAATATTGAAGAATCTAGTATTTTGGCTGCTTTAAGAGTAGATGATGAAGAAGAAATGTTAAAAGCTATGAATGAACTACAGACTATTTTATTGGATGATACAGCTACCTTACAAGAAAAAAATGATGCATACGACGAACTCATTGCCTTAAATGCGAATAAGGGTAAAGAAGAAGAATTAGAAAAGAAAATTAAAGATGAATTTCAGTTGAATAGTTTTGTAAAAGTACAAAATGATCAAATAAGTGTGGTTGTTGAATCAAAAGATCATAGTGTAGAAACAGCAAATAATATTATACGAAGTATTCAATCACTATATTCTAAAAAAATGTATATTACTGTTAAGTTTCAAAAATAACGTAATTTTGGGCGGTTTCTCTCACAACTCTTTTTTTATTTCATAAAATATTATGAGTATTAGAAGTATCATCAAGAAAGTGAGGGAAGTTATGAACAAAAAAATACTAACAATACGAGAACAAGAGGTTTTTGAACTTTTGGTATTAAATAAATCGACAAAGGAGATTGCTGATTTTCTTGGAATTAGCGAAAAAACAGTTCGAAATCATATTTCAAATGCAATGCAGAAGCTTGGGGTAAAAGGTCGTGCTCAAGCAGTTGTGGAATTGCTTAAACTAGGTGAAATAACGCTATAATATGAGGCATTGATGATAAATCAATGCTTTTTTTCATGTATAGCAAAGAAAAAATCATGAAATGAATCATGATCTATTTTATTTCTTACCTTTTTTATAATATTTATTTTCTTGAAGATATTCTTCAAAATCTTTTTTGGGTAGCGGTTTCGAATAATAATATCCCTGAATCATATCACATTTTAATTTTTGGATAAATTCTACTTGATCTTTTTTTTCGATCCCTTCTACGATTGTTTTGACACCTAATTTTTGAGACATCAAGGCAATGTAATTAATAATATTTCGATCACTTTTTAAATTGGCTTGATCAATAAAGGTCTTATCAATTTTGATAATATCAATATTTAATTGTTGTAGCATACCTAAAGATGAGGATCCTACCCCGAAATCGTCTAAAGAGATTAAAAATCCCTGTTTTTTGATATTATTGATGATTTGAACAATATTAATACTTTCATCAGATGTTGCACTTTCCGTTATTTCTAAGTCAATCATTTCGTGGGGAATGCTATATTTATCGGCAATTTTAGCATATTTTATTATAAAATTTTCATCCGTAAAATGCTCTTTTGAAATATTTACTGATATCACAGGAAAATGCTCCCACTTTTCTCGCCATTCTTTCATGTGTTTACAAACTGTTTCAAATACATATAAATCTAATTTAATAATGAATTTATTTTTCTCAAAAAGAGGAATAAAATGATTTGGTGGAATTAAAGTTTCATCTTTCTCCCATCTAACTAGTGCTTCTGCTCCAGCAAGAGAGCCATTTCGTACATACACTTTAGGTTGATAATAAATTTTAAATTCCTGTTTTTGTAAAGCACTTTCCATATTTAACTCAATTTGTTGTTCTTCAAGCATTTTATTTTCTAATTCTTCATCAAATATATAATAGTTACTATCATATGGTCCTTTTGATTTCGCATGAGCTGTGTCTACTTTATCTAATATATCGTTCATATCAATATCTTTCTTCGTAATTTTATATATTCCAGCTGCAACATTAATATGAATATGAATGGTATATACCTTTAGATCTTCTAAAGCAACAAATAATGTTTTCATTAAATGTTCTATTTTTCCAGTATAGGAAAAATACGCTAGAAAAACATCTCGAGATACTCTACTTACGATACTATTTTTAGGTAGCGTATTTTTTAGTTTTTGACCAAAACATTTTAGTATTTCGTTACAGAATTCATATTCATAAATCTTATTAAAATGTTTAAATTTATTAATATCAATCATCATAATATATTGATGATTTGGAGATTGATTTAAAAATTCTTTACTATGTTCTTTGAAGAAATATTCATTTCCTAAATTGGTAATGGGATCTAAATAAGCCATTTCATATAATTGTTTGTTTTGCTTTTGTTTTCCAAGATAGATATAAATAAAAATACTAAATAATATAATTAATTGCAAAAAACATAAGCCAAGAGAAATACTTAAGAAAGTAGATAGCTCTTTTGCAATCGTACTACCAGGTGCTAATGTTACAACGTACCAATTATTAATATTTAATTTTTCATAATGGATAAAATGAACTTGATTTTTTAGCGAAATATAAAATGTTCCAACTTTATTGTTTAAGATTTGATTTGACATATTTGTTATTTTTTCTAACTCTTTTTTTGATTTTACTTGATAATTATTTTTTAAATATTCATAAAAATTAGAATTCCAATTTTTTTCTTGAGCTCCAATTAATATTTCTCCTTGATTATTAATTAAGTATGTCGTACCCAATCCATTAAATAAGCGTCTTTCTAAAATTTCTTCATAATTATTTGTATGAATGGTTGCAAATATTACTTTTTTTTCTCCGTGCCAATCAAATACTTTGGAATAAATATTTACTTGATTTTCACTAACTGTACTTGGACGATTTTCTGACAAATAGGTTGTTTCTTGAGCAAAAAATTCTTCTATATTTGGATAATTCTTCACCGTATAACCATCACTGGTTTTTCCATTTCCTTTTGAATCCAAAATTACCAATCTAGTAAAATGGTAACTTGTTAAGTCTGGCTCAAACCGTTTAAATATTTCATCTTCTGTTTTGGCATATCCTCCATTTATAAAGTCGACGATCAGATCTAAAAATTTCATTTGATTTTTTATAGACATGCTTAATTGAGTTGCTGTTTGTTCACTTAATTCAGAAATGTTTTTATATACGTTATGATAAGTTAATTGTTTCATCCCCAAACTGTAAAGAATTGATAAGATAAAGCATAAGAAGATAAACATTCCAATCATAAATATTGTAAGCTGTTGCTTTTTATTTTTTTTCTTTTTCTCTTTCATGATTGTCATTCCTTTTTTTTAGTATACTAAATATTTTTGGGAAAGCAAATATGTTTATTTCATACTGCGATAATGATGATAGGCAATGTTTACTTGTTTTTTCTGTTCATTATTTAAAATTTGAACAAAATCTTGCTTTATCTCTTCTTTTTCTTTAAAGTATCCATCTTCTTGATAAGCGATCTCATAAATTGTATCAATTTCTTTCTCGTATTTATGTGTTAATTTAAGCTCTACTTCAATGTTTTCTTTTGTACGATTGATATTGTAATTCATAACTGATATCCCATCTGTATTTTGAATTAATTCTTCTAAAAGCTCTAGATTAATTTTATCGAACCAATATGGAATAGCTAAAATAAGTTCTAAATTTTTATTAGCAATGTAACGGTACGCTTTTTTTATTTCACGAACATAAATTTCAAAATCTTTTTCTTGAAACTCTTCTTTTTTCTCGCTTACATATGGTTCTATATCTAAAACAATTCCTTTAAGAGGATTGGTAACATTTTGATTAAAATTTACAACTTTGTCTATTTCCTCAGCGATTTTATAAAAGCCGCCTTTTTGTCCCCAAGATGGGTCTCCAGCTAAATGATATACTGTTATATTCTGATCGGATAATTTTTTTATAAATGTATCATCATTTTGATTTAAATATTCACTGGTAAAGTCCTGGTAAATTTTATTAATTTGATATTCTTTAATTATTTGTTGAAATCTATTTTCATCTTCTTCAATATCATTTATATTCCAAGAATATAAAATTCGATTATATTCTTCTTTTGTTTCTGTTTCATTTCTTTCTTTTTTACTTAATTTTACTAAAAGTCCACTTAGTATAAATAGTAAAATACAAAAAAGAACGGCATTTCGTTTTTTCATAGGTTCAACTCCGTTCGATTAATTTTATCCCAACGCATTCTTTTTTTCTTATATCCAAAAAAGGTTGTAAGTCGTGCTACCATTAAAATCGTTCGTAAAATCACAATTTCAAATAAACAAACTAACCCAGCTTTACATATATCCCAAAAAGACAACTTATTATTTGCTAGATGAATTCGAGAAAAAAATGTTGTTAAAGACATAATACATCCAAAAGCCGTATATAAAAGATAAAACAATATCATAAAAGGGACGTTTAAAATGCCAAAGTATAAGGCTAAAATGGTTGAAATAAGACCAAATATTTCAATAAAAGGTGCTAATAATTCAAAAAATAAATAATAGAAAAAGGAAATGAAACTTAAGAAACCATAATGATAATTAAAGAACATTTCTTTATATTTATACATACATTGAACCAAACCAGTATACCATCTTTTTCTTTGCTTGATTAAATCCTTTAAAGTACTTGGTGCTTGCGTCCAACAAATTGCTTCTGGAATATAACGGATCCGATAATCTATGCCATTTTTTTGACAAAAAACATGTAATTTGGAAACTAATTCAAAATCTTCTCCAACTGTATTTTTGTCATACCCACCTATTGATAGTACTATTTCTTTTTGAAACAGCCCAAAGGCACCTGAAATAATTAAATTTCCATTATATTCATCTAATAAAATTCGCGAAGCCAAAAAGGAACGATCGTATTCAATTACTTGCATACAAACTAATGCATTTTTGGGTAACGCATAATGTGTAACTTCTCCTTTTTCAATTGTTACCGCATTACTAAGACGAATAAAACCTCCACAAGCAATGATATTTTCTTCTTCTAGTATAGGTCTAACTAATTGTTCTAAGGAATCTTTTTGAAGGATAGAATCAGCGTCCATTGCTAGGAAATATGGATAACGGGAAAGATTAATTCCAGCATTTAGAGAGTCCGATTTTCCCCCATTCTCTTTATCAATAAGCGTAATGGTTACATTTTTGCAAGTTCCTTCATAGATTCCTCTTACTTTTTGGGTTTTAATTTGGCGTTTATAGGGTTTATCGATCTTGGTTAAATTAAATTCTTTGATCACTTTTTCTAAAGTACTATCACTACTTCCATCATTAATTACAATTATTTCATATAATTTATAGTCTAAATATAGCAATGATTTAATACTAGAAATGATTACTTTTTCTTCATTATATGCTGGAACTAATATGGATACTGGAACATAGTAATCATGTTTGATTTTATTATGCATAATATCTTTATAACGATTTTTAAATAAGCGGATGGAGCCCATTATAGCTGAAAAAAACAAGAAGGTAGAATAAAATAACATATATACAATGAAAAAATAACTCACGTATTTTAAAATAAGTTTTGTAATTTCTAAAGCCATTTTATCCCAACTTTCTTTGTAATCTCATTTGATATAACAAGGCGTCTTTAGCATATTGATCATCTATTTTTTGTAAAATTGTTTGTAATATCTCAATATCATTGGCATTGGTTATGCTCATAGCCGCATTATTTCGAACGTACCAATTATAACTTTTTAAGGAAGTAATTAAACGTTTCACAGTTTCTTTATTTTGATAATTACTTAGTGTACTTGCCGCAATCGCTGCATATTCCCAATTCTGTTTTTCATCCTCTAAGAAATCATATAACACTTTTTCAACGGGTTGATAATATATATTCTTAAAATAGCGTAAGCATGCTAATCGAACTTCTTTTTTTTCTTTTTTATTTGTTAGATATTGGAACAAGATTTCTTGACATTCAATCTTTTTATAACTGAAATAATTAATACAAGCAATTTGATAATTTTCATTATAATCTTTTAGTTCAAGAAGCAAACAATTTGCTAATTCTTTGCTATTTCCTTTAAATTTTAATAGTCCATCCGTAAGCAATTTATGGTGATGAGCAATATTTAAATAATTCATTTTGGAGAAGGCTTCTTTTATATACTCTACTCTTCCAGATTGATACAAAGCATGTAGAGCATTTTCTCTTAAATAAATTGAGGTAGTTGTTGTACATTTTATCAAATAATTGATCAAAGCATTTTTATTATCTTTATAAATAAATGAATTTTCCGCTAAAAAATGAACAAAGTATGTTTGACGAATGGATTCCTCATTTTGATAATGTTTTAATATTTTTAAAAAAGTATATTTTAACGATCTTAAAAAAACTTCTTTTTCTTGTTTATCCATATTTTCTACTATATTCGTAAATGCAATAAAGTAATTCATTTTTTTTAATTTTTTAATAAATTGTTTTTGAAATTTTAAACTGCGAATATTTTTTTTATTTTGTGACAAAAAGCGAAGTAAATTATTTTTCAGATTTTCTAAATGCTTTTCATTCCATTTGCGAACAAAAATGCAGGCGATGTCAAAGCCTAATACTGATAGGAAGACAATCAAGTATAAATATAAAATATTCTCTGCAATTCGATTCATGGAATCGCCCTCCAACTATTTTTTATAATGTCATATGATTTTTTTAATCGTTCATGATAAGTTACATGCTCATGCCATGCTTTTAAACGATAAGGAGCAAGGTTTATTTTTTGATTATTTCCACTTGCTACCCCCAGGTATATTTCTTTAATCTCGTAACTATCTACTCCAAAATTTTCATAATAATCATCATGAATTTGATTATTAGAAGGATTTGAAAAATTCAATATTTGCCAAGGAATTCGAATTTCAAGTTGATTATCTTTTTCGTAAAAATCTGCTTGAGAATGATATGTTTTTGCAGAAGGATTGGCATTCCCATAAGTTAATTTACCTGTATTTCGGAGCACTGCTTGTTTATAATTATGACTGAAAATATTAGTACCATAAGGTTCAATCAAAAGTTTGATTTCTTCAAATAGTAGGGAATCTTTTTTTGGAGGATTTATATAAGAATTACGATTGCTAATTTCGTAACCGTTTATCGCTTTTAAAACGTTATAATATTCTTGAACCAAGATTTCGCCTTCTCGTCCATTTAAAACTAATAAAAAGTCAACATCTCGATCAAATTGAAGATTGGCTAATTCATATTTATCGGTTCCACTTTTGCTTGTAATATCAAATGGAATATAGAGCGTATCTGTTTTCTTTTTTTTATTAACATATAAATAAAGATATTTTTCGTCTTGTTTTACGCTTAATTTAGCGTCTTCATTTTCAAAAATGAGATCCTCAGTTGACCATTCTTCTGTTTCTCCATCCACATAACAAACTGATTTTTCTTTTCCTGGATCAAATGTTAATATACCAAGTCCCTGATTTGCAGTTTGTGTATCGCTCCAGTTTATCCCTTTTACCGTATCTACTTTTTCAACAGTATTCCAAGAACGTTTATCCCATTCATCTTGCCAGGTTGCAATTAATCCCCCCATACATCCTGATTTTAATATGGTTTGATAAGCAGAAACAATTGACTTTCCTTGTTCTTCTTCAGTCATTCCACCCAAGTTTCCATATTTATCTTCTACAACAGAAGATACACCTCTAGAAGTGGAATATGCAAATTCAGTAATCATTACAGGAACAGTATGATGAGCAGTTAATTTTTCTAAGTATGCTAGATAGGTGTCATTATACTCATGTAATTCGTAACTTAGATAATTCGGATAATACGAAGATACATTATAAGAGGCAAATAAGCCATTATAATCCTTTTTTGGAGTTATATGTTCTAAATCTAATTCTACCATTTTGTGATAGTAATATTTTAAATTTGGTGGATCTAAATATTCTATGTCCTTTTCTTTATCGATTACAATTTTAGGAATCGTAGCAACGGGATCGGTTTCTGGTGTATTAATAAATGAAATACTATGTTGCATCCGATATTTCTGCGCTTCATAGGTTAGCAAATGATCCATTACTTTTGTAAGCATAGTTTCAAATGGAGTTGCATTTTCGGTCGTTTTTAAGTAATTGCCATCAAATTGGTTTTTATTTGGATTATTTTTATCGGTATATAAGATAGTATCATCTATCCACTCACTTCCAATGATAAAAGCTAGCACATAATTTGAAACATCTTTTTTATAGACACCTTTTCCAAAATCGTTTAATAACATTTTTTTTCTACCATGTATTACATCGACAGCATTTTCAGCTTGTGTAATTAATTCACCATAAAATTTGGCATGGTAGCCATCATAGGTTGCATTTAAATTATATGACTCTAAATTAATTCCTTGAATTAAATATAATTTTTGCGCATGTTGCTCATTGTAGTCGTATAAAGCATTATAAAAGTCATTATTAAATATAGTATTTAAACGTAATGTATTGGCTCCCATTTCTGCAATTTGTTCAAACCATTTATAGTATGTTTGGTAGCTAATTGCGTAATCTGTTACATAACTTCCGGGAATAGATCCCCCTATGTTAACACCTTTTATCGTTATTTTTTGGTAATCATTTGAATTTTTGATAAACATCTCTTTAGAATTTGTATAACTGATTATTTCTACTTCTTTATCATTTGGAACATAAAATCCCCAACGATAATAAGCTAAGTCCCATAAAACATAGAACCCTATGATTCCAAATAAACAAATGATAAATTTTTTCATGTATTACCTCGTTTCTAAGGATTCATTTCTTTCACTTTTGATTCATGACTAAATTGCTTTAAAGAATCAATATTTTTATCTAACCAAATCCCTCTTTCATGAATGACATTTTTTATTTGATCTATTGCTTCTTTATAAGAATGAATATTTCGTTCTGGATTGATGTATAAATTTTTCTCATCTGTAAAGGAGTCTCCCCAGCGGATGTAATTTCGTTCAATCGCTTCTCCTAAATAATTAATCGTATCGTCAATATAATGATATAAATATTCTTCATTCAATATGGTTTGACGCAACTCTCGGTATCTTTTAATGACTCTTTCTGTAAAATATTCGTCTTTTAATAACATTTGAAACCAAGGACGATTTTGAAAATTAAAATCTTGACCATCTAAAACATCTGCAAAATAATTATTGAAAATATTATTCATGTCCCAAAACGCAATTTTAAATTTACCTGTTTTATCTTTATAAAGATATGTTGAGTTAAATCCCGCATCATAATTTAAAAAGAATTCATTCATTACGACATAATTCACAAAAGAATCAATATCTATATCTTTATAATAACCTTTCTTTTCATTATCATAGTCATAAGAGTATATTTTCCGTTCAAATTCATTTACATCTTTTTCGATATATTGTTTTATATCTTGAGTTAAATTCTTTGCACTTGGATATTTGATTTTATATGCAGAATTTGTTTTCATTCGATTTGTGTAATTTGTAAAATTATTTAAATAAATATTATCTTCTTCATAGCTATATCGATGATTAATCTCTAAGATATAACTTGTTACTTTTGCATTTTTATTTAATTCTGATATATTTACTCTGTTTTGAGATACTTTAATAGTCTCTACTAGTAAATATACTCCTTGATATTCATGATTAATAAACACTTCACAGAATCGAACATTGGGAGAATATTCCATAACCTCTCCAGTTAGATTGTATCCTAGATAATTTCGTAATAATGTTTTATCTAAGTATGGATTATGCAGAACAAAGTCATGATCTTTTGAAAGTCCTAACAGAGGATAATCATTATCTTTTCCTTTTTCATCTGTCAGTTTGATTCGCAAGCCTTTTTTTTCAAAAAAACGAGATGAATTTCCACGATATCGAATGAGACTTTCTGTAGAATAGGTTTCTGTTGTCATTCTATTTTTTTGAGTTGCTTCATCATACACTTTTAAAGAGGCGTTTACATAAATATTATCTTCTTTATCATTTGCACCATGGATCGCTTCTTTCGTTTCGAAAGATAAAATGGGTAAATGAGAAGAGATATTTTGCTCAGTAATATTTTTAGTTTGATAAGTGCTAGCATTAATGCTTTGATAGTTATAATTGGGATACATAGTTTCTTTTTCTAGATGTTCTTGATAACGATGATGCGTATTTTTTTCCTGATAATCATTCATGAAAAAAGAAAAAATAATTAAAGCTACGCTCAGTAGTAAAATTATAGTTTTATTTTTCATAATTAGCCACTTATTTCATCATTTTGAGATACGATGTTGACATATTCAACATTTTTTAATTCATAAAGCGCTTCTGTAATACTTTTTTCTTTTTCTAGCGATTGCGTATAATATTTTTTTGGCAATTCATAAATAAACTCGATAGACTTGTCAGTGGTATTTTTTACTTTTAAATTTGCTTTTTTCATAAAGTACTCAAATACAATTCCTTCTACTTTTCGTTCATTACTTAAACTTGTTTTAATAATTACTAAAATACGATTGTCATTTTTGATTCTCCCTAACATCATCATGATCAAAAATACAGTAACTGTCCCTAAACTTGCAACTACATAATCTCCTACTCCACAGCAAATACCTACAATAATAGTCCAAAAGATGTAAGCTGTATCTCTAGAGTCTTTGATAGCCGTTCTAAAACGTACAATAGATAAGGCTCCGACCATACCTAATGAAAGGGCAATGTTATTTCCAATTACGGTCATTACCATTGTAGTTAATACAGTTAGCATTACCAAGGAAACATTAAATTTTTTGCTATAGATTGTTCCCTCGTGCGTTATATAGTAGGATAAAAATATAGCAAATCCTAAAATTACTGCTACAAATAAATGCATTGTAATTTGTTCAAGCGTTAAGGTGCTTGATGATACCTCTAATAAATCAATTAATTTGTCTTTCATACATAAAACTCTCTTTCTTTATAATATTACTTTGTGGGATATATTTCTTGACATATAATATTTGCTTACTGATGTACTTTTGCAGGATGAATCTAAAACTAAGTCTTTAATATAACTAAGTAGAAAGCCATTATATTTAACTTCTAAAACAACCATATCAGAAGCAATGATTGGGCTCATTTGCAGTTGTTCGTCAAAAATATTATAGGAACTTTCAGTAGCAACTAAATGATGATCAAAGGTAATGCGAATGCTATTTTCTTTCGCATAATATGCATCTCTTTGATACTCTACGATTACTTTTGGTTTATAGGTATACATCATCATATAACCATACATTTCTTTGGCAAATGGATCATCATATTTTAATAGACTCGTATAATTTCCCATACACAATTCTTTGGCATCGTCTCTACTAACTTTTAAGGAGCGTTTTAGTTGATAGTTTCCTTCTTTTTGTTTCATTTCTAACATGGCGTATTCAGCTTTAGGATCATAAACCCGCAATCTAATTTTTCTTCGTAATTCGATTCCTGCCTCTTTTTCAAAAAAATCTCGATCTTCTAATGTATCAAAATATAAAGAGCGAACAATATAGCCAGTATCTTTATTGTGAACATCGTTTAACAATACTTTGGATACATAGTTTTTCTTTTTTTTGTAATCGATCGTATTTAGAAGATATTTAATTTCTTGGCGTTTAACAGTTAACAATTCGATCACCCCTACTCCCACTTTTGTGGTTTCAACCCTATTCTAAAACTTTTTGGCGTTATAATCAATAAAAAACAAAAAAAATGTCGTATTATGCGTTACAATGCTTTTTTAATTTAAATTATTTTTTATTCATTACATTTTCTAATTATGATAAATAAGCAAAGAAAAAATCGATTTATTTATAGAAAACCGATTTTTTTATCCGAAAAGAGTTTCTATTTTTTATTACACTCTTTTCAAATTTAAAAAAAATTAATTTTTAAGTCATTCGCTAGTTCAAAAAAATCATTTTTTTCTATTATTATCTGATGGTTCTTGTTCTAAATTTTTGATTAACTTTCGCACAGATATATTATTTTCCAAGGTTTTATCTGTTTTATTTTTGGAGGATAATATTTTAGTTAAATCTTCATCAATCGTTTTTTTGTCAGGTCCAAAGGTATTATTCACCCATTTTTCATATCCTTGACTTAATAGTTCATAGTTAGCTCTTGCTAAATATTGATTACGATAAGAAGAAATTTTTAAACTTTGATCTTGATGATAAAGAATTGAAACTTTTTTCGAAAAGCTATTATAAAGTTCAACTATTTCTTTTTTGATAGATTTCATTTCCATCATTTTCGCTAAATCCATATCAAATAAATATTTATTCATATCTATGCACTGTTTGGACCACTCATAATTCTTTATTTGATTCTTAATATAAGAGTTCCAAATCTGAAATATGATTTTAGCAGAAAAAATTTTGCCAACTATAATATCATTTTCGGTTGTTTCTTCTGATTCTTTTATTTTTCTTTTTGGCTGACATGATACAAATTCTTCGATCAGATTTCGAATTTCTTGCACTTTTCTTTCGCTCATAAAATAAGTATTGAGCATGCTTCTATCATAATCACTTAACTGATAATTGGCTGCAATCATAATTTTTGAGTCTTGTTCTATAAAATCCATGTGCGGATTTTCTATTTTTTTTCCAGTCAACCAATTTATTGTGGACCAATCGTCTTCTGATTTTCTTTTAAAGAATCTTTGAAATAACTTTTTGTTATCATATAAAGAATCTTGAACTGGTATTTTGGATTCAAAAAATAATAAAAATTGGATAAACTCATTCGCTAAAAATTTAGGATCATATCCATTTTTTACTTTATATATCATATATTCTACAATTAAATCATCTACTGTTAATTTATGTTCTAAATTTACCATAAAACCATTCCTTTATATTTTTATTTTCTGTATAAATAACTTTTTCTAAAGCATTAATAGGCAGTAATAATCACTAACTGATATAAAGATATCAAGATATTTTTAGTGTATTTTCTTTTACACAATATTTTATTATATACACCATCCATCATTTATCTGCTATAAAAATCGAAGTTTCTATCTCTCCTATATTTGATGTGTCTAATTTAACTAAATTTTCCTTTGGAATTTTACTTCTATTAAAGGTATTAAATGTTCAAATCCTTCTCTTAAATGAATAATTCTTTCAATTGTTGTTTTCTTTCTATCTTCTAATATATCTGATTTATATAATATTCACAAGATCTTGTATAACTTTAATAATATTTGCTCATAAAATTCATCACTTATCTTTTTTTCTTCATACATCATTTAAATCAAAACATGACATATATTTTTTTATCCATCTTATTTTTTCCTCTACTATCTTATTGTTTTTACAATTGTATCATAATCAAAATTACCTATATCAAATTCTGCTATTACACCATCCATATCAACATATATATCTATATTTTTGTCAATATACCTATCTATTGTTTCATAAAATTTCATATTATTCCTCTAAGTCAATATTCTTTCGTCATATTGAGCATTTTTCTATTTAAAGTTTCCAGCCATTAATTAAAATATATTTTTTATATTAATAAATTTAAGCATGGCTATTATATCATATTTTTTAATATAATCTATTCATTCACAATAATTTTTAATAATTTTAATTAGATGAAAATATTATAAATTCTGTAAAAAAGCTGGACAAGAAGTTTATGTATCATATGCAATTAATCCTTAATTTTAGTATTTTTTGTAAATTTTATTTTACCTGTTTTCATAGTTTTTTGAATTCATCCATTGTTATTCTATTTTTTTATAGGTAATTTTACATTACTAACATTTATAATAATAATATTTCTTTCCGTTTGACTTGGTAGTTCACAACATCAAAAAATCTGCTACATTTAACGTTTTTTAATTTATTCGTATATAGATATACATATCAAATAATAAATAGTTATTTCTATCTCTTTCTTTAAGATAACAAAAAAACTAACATTTCTGTTAGTAATCTATTACTTACTCGAAAAGTACGAGTTTCCTATCATAATGGTGTTCGCGGGGAGATTCGAACTCTCGACCGATCGCTTAGAAGGCGATTGCTCTATCCAACTGAGCTACGCGAACATAATCAGTATTAACAGTACTGATTATAATATATTAATGGCTAATTTTCAATACTTTTATTCTATTTTTAAATTTTTACTTTCTATTGCTTCACCATTTATCTTAAAAAAAGTGTTCGAAACATCTAACGTATCGCGCATAGATAACGCAATGGAATATTCCACTTCTTCTAATATTTGCTTATTTTGAAAGTCATCTAGTAAATAATGATTAAAACTTAATGAAATATCATTTTCTAATATTTCATAATCTAATAATTGAGCATTGGCATTTAAGTAGCTCATTAGATTGGTTTGATGTGTAGCAGAACTTTTTAATCTTTCGATAATTACTTCTACTTTGCTTTTATCACTATTTGTTATTTCAGTTACAGGGACATAATAAACTTGATCATTATATTTACTGACATAATAGGTTGTTGTTTTTACAGCATTTTGAAGTTTTGTTAAATCATATACTTTGTTAATTCCATAATCTCTTGTGAGAGTGGTTGGTAATTTAATATTTGATTTAGGAAGTTTTGTTAACAAATCCCCATTAATATAAATTAATATTCCTTTGATATCTGGTATTTCGGTTAATGAAAAAGTTAAACTTTCAATAGCATCTTCTTCTCTTTCTTTTGGAAGTTTTAGGAAAGTTTCATCAAAATCCAATTTTAATATTCCATTTTGCATTGCAATGTCATTTAATTTCGTTCCACTAGGTAAAACTCCCGTAAACCCATTTGGTAAATAATGAGATTTTGTCCCATTAATAGTTAGCATTTCCACCATTTCACGAGCTTGATTCAGTTTATCTTCATTTTTCAAGACAACATTGGTTCTAGCTACAAATTCTTGTTGATCTAATAAGTATATAGCTTTATAAATGGGAGTGTTAGGTTTTACATCTGTTGTAAAAGTTTCTTCTATTTTTGTCGGAAAAATTGAAATAATTCCAAAAATTAAAAGAGCCACAGAGGTTACAGTGATTCTTCTTAAAGCACTTTTTTTTAGCATGATACCACCTAATTAACTCTATGACTTTTTTTTAGTTATAGAACTAGAGATGATGAAAAGAAGTTATCATTTTTCGATCCTTTAAAATCTCTTCTTTTTACGTACTTTTTTTCTGATAGCTAAAAAGCTTAATGCCTCTAGAGCTGCATTTAAGGAAGCACGCTTCGATGATATATTTTCTTTATTCCATTCTAATTTCCATCCCTCTTGCTGTTCTATATATGTAATTTGTTGTTCTAATTTTTCAGAAATATGATTTACCTCATAAATTAAATTGTTTTCTTCAAAACGTATTTTATTTTCCAGTAAATTTCCTTGATCATCTAAAACATTTATTGTGATGGGATTCGTATTATTATTCAGTGTAATACTTCCATCAAAATCAGTTGTTTGACCTTGTATTTGGTATTTGGCTTCTTTTTGCTCTTGTTTTTGTGGTGCTTCTTTTTGCAATATATCCTTTATATTGACCCATCCAGAAACTGGATTAGATAAATGGACCATACAGTCTACCCCAGGAGTGTTTAATTCCGCTTCTAATCCAGTTAACAATTTACTCAGTTTTATTCCCTGTTGGCTTTCTTTTTTCACAATCTTGCCATTGATTAAAATTGAAATTTGGTCCACTTCATATTCCTTTACTTCTCTTTCTTTGGTGCCAAATTTTCCCTGCTTATTGGCCCCTCCATATAAATAATCACTTGATTCATAATATGATAAGTCTTGATTTACCATTAATTTATTCCCAATTTCAATTTGATCTAATACTCTTTTCTCTATATCATTTTTATTTTCAAACCGAACCTCTTTTTGATAAACATCAATACTATATTCTAAGCATTTTGTTTCTTTTATTTGCTCTTCAAATTTTTTTGTTGGTTTTGAAACCTGACATCCCATTGAAGCAATAAGTGCTCCTGCTAGAGCGATCGGATATAGTTTCCATTTTCGCTTTAAGACTTTTTTTATTTTATGAGTGATGCTTTCTTTTTTAGGAGGAAGCGCTTTTTCTATATCTCTAGTTGAAAAGAGCAAATAATCTGCTAAAGCTTTTTTTAATTCCATTTCGTGAATATATGCTCCTGTTCGAACGACAGCTTTTTTTCTAAGAAGAAACAAACCTTGGCTTTTAAAATCAGGCATCTCTTTTAATTTTAACCAAACTTTCTCTTTTAAAAAAGAATCATTATCTTTATAATCAGGGATTAATTTCAACTTATTTGTGTCCTGTAGCATTTTTATGATTTCAGTTAGTACTTTATTTATTTCAATTTGCTTTTGGGTTCTTTTACACATTACGATTTGGTTTGGATTCGTTGTCTCTAATGTCTCTTGCAATACTTTTTGAATTTCCGACATACTATAATAAGTTCCATTTTCCAATTTTGGTGCATGTTCTTTTTTTAAGAATAAATTACTGGTTTTCATTTTTCGACCAAATTCATCTGTAATACTTACTTCTTTATGATATGGAGAAGATTTACTTTCTGATAATTTGATCTGATTTATTAATTTTTTATTTAAACTCAATTGTCCATCGAAACATACTAATTCTTTTTCTTGATACATTTTTCTTCACCGGTCGAGTATGCTATCATATTTTATTTCATTTGACAACCTTTTTTTTCAAATATGAAATTTCATTTTCTGAAACAAAAAAAGACAAATTTAAATTAATTCTTTAAATTCATCTCCACGCGTTTCAAATTTATCATATTGATCCCAAGAAGCGCTAGCTGGGGATAGTAAAACTATGTCATTTGGACATGCATTTTCTTTTATTTTCGTAATAGCATCTTTTAAAAATTCTGTCTTTGTACATGGTATATTCATTTCTTTAGCAAATTCTTCTACACGATTTCTCGATTCTCCAATTGCATAAATATGTTTTACATGACTAATATAATCTTTTAAATCAAAAAAGTCTTGGCCGCGTTCAAACCCACCTAATATTAATAGAACCGGATTTTTAAAACTTTTTAATGCTGTAATAGTTGAGACTGGATTTGTAGATTTTGAATCATTATAATAGGTAATTTGATTTTCTGTTTTTACATATTCTAATCGATGTTCTACTCCTCCGAAATTTTGTAGCACTTCTTTTATCTTTTCTTTTGATATTTGAAATTCTTTTACGACTAGTAATGCTGCCATAATATTTTCGTAATTATGCTCCCCTTTTAGTTTTATATCCACTAAATCAAGATATTTTTCATTTTGAAGATAAATGGCATTATCTTTAATATATGCATTATTTTTCGTAAAGTATTCTTTTTGAGAAGCTATTTCGCTTGTTTCTTCCATCGAATCTTGATTGGAAGCATTTATAATTGCTAAATCTTTAAAAGTATGATGCGCAAATATTTTTTGTTTTACTTTTTTATAGTTTTCGTATGAGCCATGAAAATCTAAATGAGTAGGACATAAATTGGTTAACACACTGATATTGGTTTTAAAATCAAACATATTTAATAATTGATGATCTGATATTTCTAATAATAAAATGTCACCACTTTGAATATTTGGAATTAATCCCGATAAGGGAAAGCCAATATTTCCTCCTAAATGCACTGGTAAATTTTCCTTCTTTAGCATTTCATAGATGAGGGTTGTGGTAGTTGTTTTTCCGTTTGATCCTGTTACACCTATGATTTTTACTTGATTTGGTAGATAGTGAAAGGCGACTTCCATTTCATTTACGATCGGAATATTTAATTCCTTTGCTTTTTGAATTAATGGATGACTCATTATAATTCCTGGATTTTTAATGACCACATCAAAGGTATCATCCAAAATAGAAAGTGGATTTTCTGTGATTTCAATTTTTATATTTTGTTTTTCTAATGCTTTTTTTTGCGTTTCAGATGGCTCTTTTTGATCTGTTATAATAATTTGATTTTGCCCAGCTAATAGATTTGCACACGCAAATCCACTTTTGGCAATTCCAAAAATTAATATTTTTTTGTTTTGGTACATATTTATCTTCCCTTCTATTACATTATAGCAAGAAACATAGATTTTTTGCTAAAAAAAAACTGAGATATACTCAATTTTATTCTTCTTCTTTTTTGATATTTAATTTTTCTTCGCCTTTATAGTTTCCGCAAACGGTACAAGCGCGATGTGGTTTTAAATTAGCTCCACATTTCAAACATTTTGTCATAGCACTTACTTCTTTTTTTAAATGAGTACGACGCATTCTTTTTTTTGTTTTACTTGTTCTTCTAAAAGGAACCGCAAACGTTTGAAGATCTAACTTTAACATATTTTCACTCCTTTTCTTTATCAAGTAGCTGCCGTAAGGGAGCTAACCTTGGATCAATTATTTCATTTTTTTCTTCTACGAGTCCCCAGCCTTGACCTTCCGTCATGGATAAATTTCCTTTGGTAACGCTTATCGGAACTTCTAGAACAATATTTTCCCATAAAATCCCTATAATATCAAGTGTATTTTTATTTTTTTCATAATATTCCTTTATCTCTTCATTCGATTCATCTATTTTCTCTTGAACTTGAAATTGAAATGAAACATCAATTGGCATTAAAGTTCTCGAATCAGGAAGTACCATGATTCCTTTTACTTCTGCTACTAACCAAATATCTTGTTCTTTATTTCTAAATATCTTGCCTTCTAATTCTATTTTTTTGAAAGACAAAATGTCTGTATTTTGATAATAATTTTTTGGAATGATAAGTGTTTTTGGTAAGTCTAAGCCATTTATTGGTAATTTAGATAGTTCGATTAAATTCATTTTATCACCATTTTCATTATAATATATTTCTTTTTTTAAAGCAATTAACTCTTTTTTGCCAATCTTTTATACGATATGTTAAAATGGATGTGAAAAGAGGAAGTTTATGCATGTAGTTGGAATTATTGCTGAATATAATCCATTTCATAATGGGCATTTGCATCATTTAAATCAAATTAAAGCTTTATTTCCCGATTCTCTAATTGTATTAGTTTTAAATGGTTATTTTTTAGAACGAGGAGAAATTTCGTGCTTATCAAAAGAAGATAAAACAAGAATTGCTTTAACTTATGGAGTGAATTTAGTGTTAGAATTGCCTGCGGTATTTGGAGGACAATCTGCAGACGTTTTTGCAGAAAAAGCAATCGAAATTTTAGCACATTTTCATGTTACAGATTTGGTGTTTGGAAGTGAGTGTAATCATGTAACCAAAATAATTCATGCAGCTAAAGAACAGTTACAGGAACATTATAATATTCAAGTCAATGAATTCTTAAAGAAAGGGTATAACTATCCTACTTCTATGGCCAAAGCTTTAACATACTCTATTCAAGAACCTAATGATTTATTAGGACTTTCTTATGCTAAAGCTATATTAAAGCAAAATCTTTCTATACAAATTCACACAATAAAACGAACTAGTTCTTATCATGATACAACTTCTTGTTCTAATATCATTAGTGCAACCAATATTCGTAAGAAGTGGCAACAAAATCTTTCTATTGCAGATTATGTTCCAGATGGAGTTTTTTCTCATTTAAACGAATTGGATCAACAGAAATTTTGGAAGACTTTACAATATCGAATCATAAGTGATAATTCATTAGAACAGTTTTTGACTGTTGATGAAGGTATTGAAAAACGATTGCAAAAGTTTGCTTTAAATGCTAGTTCTTTTGAACAGTTTATGCAACTTATCAAAACCAAACGATACACATATAATCGTTTGCGACGGATGTGTAATCATATCTTACTTGGATTTACGAAAGAACAGAACAGTACTTTAGCATTATGTTATGTACGGATTTTAGGTTTTGATCTAAAGGGACAATATTATTTAAAACAAATCAGAAATGATTTACAAATTGAAACCCATCCGATTGTAAATTCTATTCAATATCAAATGGAAATGCGTGCTTCTTTTTTGTACGATTATTTTACTGGCAGTAATACATATGATTTTGAAAGAAAAAATCAACCCATTCAACTTTGACAAATCTCATTGTTTCTCCTATAATATTAAATAGAAAGAAGTGAATTATGAATCAACTTAAATTTGTAGATAGTTATATTGTTTTTGATACGGAGACTACTGGGTTACATGATCAAGTAGATCACATTATCGAAATAGGAGCATTAAAAGTTATTCAAAATGAAATTGTAGAAGAATTTGATATGTTAATTAATCCTGGTACTCCTATTCCGGAAATCATTACCAAAATCACAGGCATTACAACGGAAATGATCTCTCATGAGAAAAAAATTGAAGACGTCTTACCAGAATTTTTAACATTCATTGAAGATTTACCCCTTATTTGTCATAATGCTCCATTTGATATTGGATTTATGAATGCCGCTTTACAGAAAGCAAATCTTCCTATTCTAAAAAATCAAGCATTAGATACTATCGAGTTTGCACGAATTTATATACCGAAAGCTTATAATTATAAATTAGAAACGCTTAAAAATTATTTTAAATTAGACTTTGGTTCTCACCGAAGTGTAGAAGATTGTAAAACGACTCATTACATTTATCAAGAATGCAAAAAAAGAGCTTCTCAAGTTGTATAGAAGTTCTTTTATTTTTGGCAATTGGGGCAGTAATAAGTACTACGTCCCCCTATTTTTTCGTTTTTAATTAATGTTTGACATATTTTACAAGGTTCCTTTTCTCTTTTATGAACCATTAAATCATTTTGAAATCTTCCTGTTACTCCTAGACTTGAAGTATAACTTTTAATTGTGGTTCCACCTTTTTGAATTGCTTTCGTTATTATTTGATTGGTAGATTCGATGATATTTTTATAATCTTTGTCATTTAATTCTTTGCCTTTTCGAAAGGGATTGATTTTAGAAGCAAAAAGAACTTCATTTGCATAGATATTTCCTAAGCCACTTATAATGGTTTGATCGAGTAAAATAGTTTTAATTGGTAAATTCTTCTTGGCTATTTTGGCTTTTAAATATTCTGTCGTGAATTCTTTTTGATTTGGTTCAACCCCCTGCTTTTGGATAGCCTTAATTTTATACAAATCTTCCTTTACGGTTAATATCATACGACCAAATTTTCTAGTATCATGATAACGAATGTCACTTTTATCTTGAAAAGTAAAAATAATATGTTCATGCTTTAAAATGGGATCTGCGGCTGATTTTAAAAAATATTTTCCTTCCATTCTTAAGTGACTTAATAAGAAATAATGATCTAATTCAAATAACAGCCATTTTCCTATTCGCTTCATTTCTTGAATAGTTTCGCCCGCTAATAATTCACAAAATTCTTTTGAATTTCCTTCGATAATTGGTTCATATAAAACCGTTACTTTTTGAATTTTTTTTCCAACTATTTGCGATTGCAGAGTTTTTCTTACGGTTTCTACTTCTGCTATTTCTGGCATACTTCCTCCTTATTTTGTTTCGTACCAATTTGCTCCAAAATCTGCACTTACTTTTAATGGTACTTTTAATTCTATGGTTTTGGTCATTGTTTCTGTCACAATTTGAGTTACTTTTTCTTTTTCTTCTTTTTTGATATCAAATATCAATTCATCGTGAACCTGTAATAACATTCGAGATTCTACTTTTTCTTCTTTCAATTTTTGAGCAATTTCTACCATAGCTTTTTTTATGATATCAGCACTAGTTCCTTGAATTGGAGTATTAAGAGCAATTCTTTCCCCAGATTGTCTTATCATATAATTACTGTTATTTAACTCATCTATGATTCTTTTTCGTTTAAATAAAGTACGTACTGATCCTTCTTGATAGGCCTCTTTTACAATTTCATCCATATATCTTTTTACGCCAGGATAAAGTTCATAGTATTTATTGATGAAATTAGTGGCTTCAGCGCGTGATATTTCTAAATTTTCACCAAGACCAAACCCGCTAATTCCATAGACAATTCCAAAAATGACAGCTTTTGCAGTGGAACGCATTTTTTTACTAACCGCATTTATTGGTACGTCATAGATATCAGAAGCTACTTTTGTATGAATATCATCATCTTTTATAAAGGCTTCAATTAACTCATTAGAATTAGATATATGTGCTAATATTCGAAGTTCAATTTGCGAATAATCAGCGCTAAGAAACTCATCGAATTCTGGAAAAAATGCTTTTCGAATTTTTCGTCCTTCTTCATCTCGAACTGGAATATTTTGAAGATTTGGTTCAACGGAAGAAAGTCTTCCCGTTCTAGTTAAATTTTGTTTGTAAATAGTATGAATTTTTCCATCGTCGTGAATATAATTCCCTAACCCCTCTAAATAAGTAGATATCAATTTGGTTAAATTTCGATATTCTAAAATTTTCTCAATAATAGGATGAACCCCTAATAATTTATGTAAGATTTTAACATCTGTTTTATAGCCGGTTTTATTCTTTTTTCCTCCAGGAAGTCCTAACTTTTCAAATAATATATCTCCTAATTGTTTTGGACTAGAGATATTAAATGTTTCTCCAGCTAAATTAAATATATCACATTCTAGTAACTCTACTTTTACTTTTGTTTCATGTTTCATTTCTTCCAAAATGGATTTATCAACTTTAATTCCTGCCATTTCCATATTTGCTAAAACAGAAATAAGTGGCATTTCTATATTTCGATATAAGTCATACATCATTTCTCTTTTGATCTCTAATATATAGTTATCTCGTTCTTCAAATAGAAATTTACTTTTTAAACTTATATCGGCAGCTCTTTTGGATTCCAACCAATCGTCTTTTTTTAAGGTATCATAGAAAGCAACTTGATATCCTTTTGGACTCATTAGATAGGCCACATCGTCTTTGATATTATAATTTAATAAATACGCTAAAATCATCATATCATCTTGGACTTTTTCTATATTTATACCAAGGCGATTTAAAGCTACAATATTTTTTTTAAAATCAAATGTATATAATATAGTATCTTGGATTTTGTAAATTGCTTCTTTTATCAAAGAATTTGGGATATAAAAGGTTCCACTTATATTACTAATTGCCATTCCAATTATATTAGCTATATGATAATTTGTTCCATCTAATTCTATATAAAATGAATTGATATCACAAACCATTAAATCTTCGATATTTTTAACGATTTTAAAATCGTTTTTAATTTCTTCTTTTTTTATTTCAAATTTATTTAATAATGAATAAAATTCTAATTCTTTGAATAAATCAGTTAGCTCTTCACTCTCTTGTTTTTGATAACGTATGTCTTCCAAATCTTGAACCATCAACGGAACATCACGATATATTGTCGCAATTTCTTTGCTAATAAAAGCCATTTGCTGATCTTCTTTTAACAACTCTTTTTTTTTGCCCTTAATCGATTCTAAATTTTCATATATTCCTTCTAGCGTTTGATATTCTTGAAGTAATGATAAAGCTGTCTTTTCGCCGATTCCTTTTACTCCTGGTATATTGTCAGAAGAATCACCCGCTAAAGCTTTTAAATCAATAATTTTAATGGGTTCAATTTGATATTCTTCATAGAAAGATTCGGGATTATATCTTATAAACCCTTTTTGTTTTAATAATTTCATATCTAACTGATTGGATACTAGTTGCAATAAATCTCGATCGCTTGATACAATCGTTCCAATAAATTCTGGATCTTCTTCCACCATTTTAGCTAGTGTTCCAATAATATCATCAGCTTCATAGGGAGCTAATTCAAAATAAGGAACTCCCATTCCTTTTAAAATCTTTCTAGCATATGGCATTTGCTTTTTTAAATCTTCTGGCGTTTCTTTTCGGCCATCTTTGTAAAATGCGTACTTTTCAGCTCGAAAGTTTTTACCAATGTCAAAGGCAACAGCCATATATTCTGGATTTTCTTCGGCGATTATTTTTTGAATCATGTTTGTAAAACCATAAAGGGCGTTGGTTGGGAATCCTTTTGAGTTTTTCATTAATGAACCAGAATAAGCAGTTGCATAATAGCTACGAAAAAGTAAATTATTACCATCTACTAAAATTATCTTTTTCATTACATCACCTGTTTTCATTATATCACGTCATAATTTAGAAACGATATTTTTTTCATAATTTACTCAATTTTTAATATTTTTTTAGAATTTTGTTTGTGGAGCAACAATCATAATTTATTTTTTATCTTATCATTTTTTTGCTCTGATAAATATGATTCATCTTTTTTTAAAATTAAGTGAAGAAAATCTTGGCACCCTTTGGATAAATAGTTTTCTTTTAATGAAATAATACCAAAATCCCGTTTTGGCATTTTGGGAACCACTTTTAATTCAAACAATTCTTTTTTTTGCAAATTTTTTGTAACATATTCTTTTGTAACTACTCCAATTCCGTATCCTATTTTGGCAAATTCAATTAATAAATTGGAGCTTGCTACTTCCATTACACGATTTAACTTAAAATTATGTTCTTGACAGAATCTTTCAATAGCATCTCTTGAACTAGAAGGTTGTTTTTGTAATAAAATTGGATATTTGCTGATTTCTTCCATCGTAACAGTTTTTTTTATAAGGTCTTTATAATCTTTACTTGCAATAAAGATATCTTGCATGTTTCCAATTTTGGTATACTGAAAATCATCTACTATTTTTTTTGGAAACTTTGCGACGATAAAATCAAGTTTTCCCCTTTTTAACTCTTCTTTTAATATATTAGTAGGATCTGTGCTAATTTCAAAAATGATTTTTGGATACTGTTTATGAAAATCTCGAATATAGGGCATTAAATAGGTTTTCGCAAGAGTGGTACTCGTTCCTAAGCGAATGGTTCCTAACATGGTATGGTTTACATCAGTTATCTTTTTTTCTGCTAGTTCAAAAGCATTTAATGCCTTTTTTATATCTTGAAATATGAGTTCTCCATCTTGCGTTAAAATTACCCCTTTTTGACTGCGAATGAATAATTTACAGTTTAAATGTTCTTCTAAATTCTGTATATGTTTTGTAATGGCTGGTTGAGAAATATGTAATTTTTCACTCGTTTTTGATATATTTTTCGTACATGCTACTTCATAAAATATTTTCCATAAATCCAAATTCATTTATAACCTCCAGTTATTTTTTTTATAACTTATATATATTTTTATTATAAATATGAACATGTTATATTGTCAAATATGAAGTGAGGTTTGTATGGAATTAAAAGATATGAATAATGAAAAAGAAATGTTATTTTATTTAAAAAAATATTGTCAAGATCTGAAGTATGAAAATTCTTTAAAGGCTTTATCTTATGCTTATGATAAGCATTATGGTCAATTTCGAAAAGATGGTCATCCCTATATTATTCACCCCCTTTTTGTAGCCATTTATGGAATAATGATGGGATTTGACAATGATATTCAAATTGCAGTTAGTTTATTGCACGATGTTCCAGAAGATTGTAATACTGATTTAGATGATTTAGATGTTAATCCTTCTATTAAAAAAAGTGCCAATTTATTAAATTGGAAAACATTTAAAATGCAATATGCTTCCAAAGAAGAAGCGCTACAGCAGTATTATCATGTTTTAAGTCAAGATATGGATGCCACATTTGTGAAATTACGTGATCGTTTCCATAATTTGTCTACTATGGTCCATGCATTTAGTCGGGAAAAAATGTTAGATTATACCAAAGAAACCAAAACTTATTACGATAATTTATATCAACAAGCTAGCCATTTTCATGAGGTGAAAAACAATTTAGCTTTACAACATGCACTATGGCTTTTAAGAAATGATATTTTTACTTTGGTTAGTACCTACGAAGGAATTTTGAGCCCAGAAATTAATTTAAAAAAGCAACGTATTATTGCCTAAAAAAAACCAAATTACTTGGTTTTTTTTAAAATCCAAAACTTAATTGGCTTGTTTCTGGCATTCCTTCAAATAGCCCTAAACTTCTAAGTTTTTCGATTGTAGTAGCATTTACTTTTCCACGCATTTGAAAATCTTCAACACTATAAAACGGTTTTTGATTGCGCTCTTCTATTATTTTTTTAGCAACTGCATCTCCAAGACCATCTAATGTACGAAATGGTGGAATTAATAAATGATCATCTTCTTCATCAATTAAAAAATTTACTGAATCACTTTTATTAATATCTAATTTTCCAAAACGAAATCCTCTAGCTGTTGCCTCTAAAGATAATTTTAATGTTTCTAAGACTGCTTGTTCTTTATTGGTTGCATCATACCCTTTACTTTGAATTTCTAGAATTTTAGCACGGATTGCGTCATATCCTTTCATCATTACTTCTAAGTCAAAGTCTTCAAAACGAGTAGAAAAATAGGTTGCATAATAGATATTCGGTTTATGAACTTTAAACCAAGCAATTCGAAATGCACTCATAACATAAGCAGCGGCATGTGCTTTTGGAAACATGTATTTAATTTTAAAACAAGATTTAATAAACCAATCTGGAATTTTGGCCTTTTCCATAATTTCTACAAATCCTTGCCATGTTTCTGGATCTTTGCTGGCTTTTCCTTTTCGCACAAATTCCATTATTTTAAAAGCTTTAAATGGTTCTAAGCCACCATACATCAGTTCTACCATGATATCGTCTCGACAACCAATTACTTTTCCAAATGGCACAATATCTTTTTGGATTAGTTCTTGCGCATTACCAAGCCACACATCAGTACCATGAGATAAGCCGGAAATTTTAATTAACTCGGCGAATGTTTTGGGCTTGGTGTCTTTTACTAATTGAATGGTAAATGGAGTACCAAACTCAGGAACACCTAGTGTTCCAGTGTCACACATGATTTGTTCTGACGTTACACCAAGTGCTTTGGTACTTGTAAAGATTGACATGGTTTCTTTATCATCTAAGGGCACATTTCGAACATCTTCGCCAGTTAAGTCCTGAATCATTCGAAGCTGTGTTGGGTCGGTATGACCTAAAATATCTAGTTTTAAAACACATTCATCGATGGCATGATAATCAAAATGAGTGGTTCGCCATGGACTATTTGGATCTTCCGCTGGAAATTGAAATGGTGTGAAATCAGACACTTCCATATAACCAGGAATAACGACTATTCCTCCAGGATGTTGACCAGTTGTTCTTTTTACTCCCGTACATCCTTTCGCTAATCGCTCAATTTCAACATTACGCATAATAATACTTTTATCTTCACAATATCCTCTTACATATCCATAAGCTGTTTTTTCCGCAACCGTTCCAATTGTTCCAGCACGATATACATTATCTACTCCAAATAATACTTTGGTATAATCATGAGCAGATGCTTGATTTAAATCAGAAAAATTCAAATCAATATCGGGAACTTTATCTGCATTAAAACCAAGGAAAGTTTGAAATGGAATATCTTGTCCTTCTTTCACCATTTTGATATTGCAAGTTGGACATTTTCGATCTGGCAAATCATATCCACATTTGTATTCATTACCTAATGGTTCCCCTGCTTCATTATTAAATTCGCTTCGTTTGCATTTCGGGCAACGATAATGAGGCGCCAGGGAATTTACTTCTGTAATTCCCATCAAATTTGCTACAAAAGATGACCCTACTGAGCCTCGACTACCTACTAAGAACCCTTCATCATTCGAATGTTTAACTAGTTTTTGAGAAATTAAATAAATTACGTCAAAATTTGCTCCTATAATAGCAGTCATTTTTTTCTTTGCTTCTTTTTTTAATTCTTCTTCGGTAGTTTCCTTATTTTCATTCTTTAAACTTAAATAAATTTCCTCTTCTACACTATCAGGACCTTTTCGAATTACATCATGCAAATGGGCATATATCTTAGCTTCATCTGATCCTATATTCTTTTTTACAGCTTCAATTAAGGAAGCACCATATAATTCTAATGCAATTCTCTCTTCGATATGGTAAGGAAGTGGATCTCCATACCACTCTTTGGCCTTTTCATAAACCATATCAGTTACAATCATTTGAGAATTTTCAATAATAGGTGCAAATGGAATTCCTCCTGTTTCAATAATTACTTCAATTTCCTCTACCATATCCGCAATATTCGAAGGATTGGTAACGACAATCTTATGACGCTCTTCTTCGTTTAAGAAGGAAAAAGCATCTAGCATTTCTCTTGTCGTTAATAAATGCATATCAGGAACCTGCACTCCTTTTCGATTTAAAGGATGCAAGCGTCCATTGAACTTTTGATTAATTATAATTTCACGATATATTTTATCGTCTTTTCTTAGATGATGAGCATCACTTGTTGCACATACTGGTTTTCCAGCAGACGCTGCCACTCGAATGATTTTTTCAATATTCTTTTGTAGTTCTTGCTCAGTTTTAAAGGTTCTATTTTCTCCAATTAACTGCGTACAAGCACTGATTGGTTGTACTTCAATATAATCATAAAAATTCATCATGTTTACTAGCTCTTCATCCTCTTTGGTCATCGCAGCTTCGAAAATTTCACCATTTACACACCCACTTCCAATGAGTAAACCCTCTCGTAATTTTACAATTTCCTTACGGGGGATTTTGGGTTGTTCATTTTTATATAAATATTTCGTATTGGCAATGGAAATAATTTTAAATAGATTTTTTAAACCTTCTCGATTCTTTGCAATAATAGTTGCATGAAAAGGATAAGAAAAGCGAATGAGCGATTCAATATCAATTGAATCATATAATTTGGTTGTTGTTTCAATGTTTCGATCCGATAATACTTTACTCATTTTATAAAATGCAAAAGCAGTTCCTTCAGCATCATAATCTGCCCGATGGTGTTTCTCTTCGTTCCATTCAATATTATATTTTCTTGTTAGTGTTTGCAGTTTATGATTGGCCCAATCTGGATTTAAAATTCTAGCTAAACTCATGGTATCTATTACTGTATTTTGAAATTCTCCTAAATGATATTTTGACATAGCTGATTTCATGAAAGATATATCAAATTTGGCATTATGAGCTACCATTGGTAAATCGGAAACCCATTCTAAAAATCGTTTCGTTACCGTTTCTTCATCATCTTTTCCTTTTACCATTTCATCTGTAATAAAAGTTAATTCTGTAATTTTAGAAGGAATCGGACGATGGGGATCAATTAGTTCATCAAAGCGATCGATGATTTCTCCATTTTGTATTTTTACGGCACCGATTTCAATCATTTGATCTACTCCAGCATAAAAACCTGTTGTTTCGGTATCGAATACAACATAAGTATCCTGTAAGAAATTATATTCTTTTAAATTAAATATCACATCCACATCGTCATTTACGATGTTCATCTCTGCCCCATAAAGTACTTTAAAATGGTCTTCTTTTTCTTTTCCTTTGTTATAATCTCGAACTGCATGATACATTTCTGGAAAAGATTGAACGCAATTGTGATCTGTCACAGCTACAGCTTTATGACCTAATTTAATTGCATAACTCACTAATTCTTTTCCTTCTATTACTCCATCCATCGCACTCATCATAGTATGAGCATGTAATTCTACTCTTTTTTCTTCTTCTTCATCTTTAATTTGGGCAGATTTACTCGGTATCTCCTCCATATTTCGTATTGCTAAGACAAAGTCTTTGGCAAAATTATCATATTCTACATTACCTTGAACTCGATACCATTTTCCAATTTTTATCGCTTTATCAACAGCTTTATATTCCTCTTTTTTCTTTTTAAATATTTTTGCTAAAATACTGTTTGTTTGATCACTAATCTTTAATGTTAAAATGTTAATTGTTTCACGTTCCATACCTTCTTTATCAAAGACATAAACTTCTAACACAACATTTTTCATATCTCCCATTATATTATGAATAATATTGGGTTCACCCTCAATTTTTTTACCAATGATAGTTTCTCCTTCTTTTATTTTTATTTCTTCTTTTGCAACTTCGCTTACTTTACTATTTTCGATTGCTTTTTTGACCTCTTCATTTAATTCTTTATTTAAAAAACTTGCAATTTCATATTCCCCAAAGCCGTATAACAGCAATTTTTCTTTCATGTTTTTTGCTTCTTTTTTGATTTCCATTTCTTCCACTTTATTTGTAACTTCAAAGGTGATAATATCTTCATCCATTAAAATGGCTGTATCTTTCATTCCCATTAAAGATGGTTTTTCCTCAATTAGTTCTTTTTTCATTTGTTCCAAGTATTCTTTTAGTCTTTCTTCCTCTATATCCTCATATTGAAAGCGAAGGCGAAATTTTTTTCCTTGAATTCCTTTATTTTCACACATAAGTAATTCTTTCATAATATCATACGGTAGTGGATTTGGTAGGATTAAATGAACTTCCATCATATCCATGCTTGGAATCAATAATACTTTTTTGATTTTGATATTATAATCATGAGGATTTTTGCTAAATCCAATAGTATGGAAAAATTTACTTTCTTCGGTCATGTTATACTTCCTTTCATATTGATCACATTCACTTGATATTTATCAAAACGCTTGGTTACTTTTCCTTCTATTAGGACTAAATCATTTCTTTTTAGTTTATTTAATACAGGAAAAACATTTTGAAATACTACAAAATCAAAAATGCCAGTTTCATCACTTCCACTCACAAAAGCCATTGGTTCTTTTTTCTTGGTTTCTATTTTTCGAATGCTTTCAATCACTACTACACATTTAACATATTGATCAAATCTTTTTTGGATTACGTCTATTTTGGTTATGGATTTATCTTGATAACGGCTAGACGGATGATTGCTAATATAAAATCCGAATGATTCTAATTCTTGAATTCGATCATCCTTTGTTTCCCCTTCTACTTTCTTTAAAGTTGGTTTTAATATAAATGATTCATCTAAATCACTTACTAGTGTAGCATAATTAATGGCGGAATCAATATTTTCTTTTAATGTCGCTATGGAAGGCTCTATATGATAAAAAGCTTTGGCATCAATTAAACACTCAATTGTTTTTTTATTTACACTTTTTTGATAAGTTCTAGCTACAAAATCAAAGAAATCTAAAAACGGACCTTTTTCTCTTTCTCTTAAAATAGCTTCTGTAGATTCACTTCCTAAATTTTTAATAGCAGTAAATGGTAACATAATTTTATTTTCTAATATTCGGTACTCGGCTAAGCTTTGATTTATATCAGGATGAAGGATTTGATAATTATATTTTTTAGCTAGGATTAAATATTCTTTTGTTTTTTCGGTTGCACCAATACTCATATTTAACAAATTCGTAATATAATAAATTGGATAATTTACTTTTAAATATGCCATTTGATACCCAATTAGAGCATAAGATACAGAATGAGCTTTATTAAAACCATAATTGGCAAATTTTAATATCAACTCATATATTTTGTGAGCTAAATTTTGATCGTATCCGTTTGAAATAGCGCCATTGATAAATTTATTTTGATAAGCTAAAATAACTTCTTTTTTCTTCTTACTCATCGCTCTTCTTATATTGTCACTTTCTGCAAAAGAAAATCCACCAATTTTGGATAAAACTTGCATGATTTGTTCTTGGTATACCATAATTCCATATGTTTCTTTTAGAATATCTTCTAAATCTAGATGATAATATTCTATTTTTTCTTTTCCTTCTTTTCTTCTAATAAAGGAATCAATATTTTCCATGGGACCTGGTCGAAATAAAGCAAGTGCAGCTACTAAATCAAAAAAATGGGTTGGCTTTAATTTTTTTAAAAAATGCGTCATGCCAATACTTTCAAATTGAAATATTCCTGTCGTATCAGCTCGATAAAAAAGCTCTATAACTTTTTTATCATTTAAATTTATTTTATTTAAATCTATTTTTATCTGTGTATTTTTCTCAATCAGATTTAATGTGTTTTGGATAATCGTTAAATTTCGTAAAGCTAAAAAGTCCATTTTTAATAATCCAAGTTCTTCTAGGTAGTTCATGGTCACTCCCGTTAACATTTCTCCCGCATTATAACAAATGGGAATGACTTCATCTAACGGAACACTAGAAATTACTACGCCAGCTGCATGAGTGGAAATATGCCTTTTTAATCCTTCCAAATGCATACTGATTGTATACCAATTTTCAATGATTTTATTTTTTTTTACTTGCTCTTTCACAAGAGAATCTTCTAAATTCTCTCGTAATGTCTTTTTGGCATCTATTTTTAAAACAAAATGGTCAATTAACTTGGGATCTAACTCCAAACATTTTCCGACATCTCGTAACACTTGTTTACTTCCTAATGTTCCAAATGTCATAATCCCTGCCACTGCATCTCGACCATATTTTTCTTTCACATATTGAATTACTTTTCCACGTTTAGTATATTCAAAATCAATATCTATATCTGGCATCGTGATTCGTTCGGGATTTAAAAATCGTTCAAATAATAATTGATAACGAAGTGGATCTACATCGGTAATACCAAGTGCATAACTAACTAAAGAACCTGCTGCGCTTCCTCTTCCTGGCCCCACTAAAATATTGTTTTTTTTGGCATAGCGAACATAATCATAAACTATCAAAAAATAATCGACAAAGCCCATTTTTTGAATGGTTTCTAATTCGTATTTTAAACGTTTTTTATATTCGATTGTAACATTTTGATTTTGTCTTTTTTCTAACCCTTTTTTGGATAGCGCTACTAAAAACTCAAAGGAGTTTGAAATTTTAGCATCAAAATGCGGAATATAGCGATTTGTTTTTGGAATGTCAATTTGAATATCTTGAATAAATGCTATTGTTTCTTCTGCATCCTCTTCTTCCACTTCAAGGGTTAAATAATTTTTAGAATGATCTTTTGGTTGATAATTTTCTTTAGTTGTACCTTTCCAAATCATTTCTAAATAATCTAAATCATTTAACTCTTCTTCTTTTAATGCTTTTGTATTCCAAACATAAACTATTTTTTCAGTTGTGATTAGAGCATTGTTTTTTTCAAAATAGGTTTGATATCCAAGATATGTTTCTTCAAAAATATTCTTTATTTTTGGAAAGATATCTATGGACTCATAGGGTACTATTACTTTTATATCTGTTTTGTATTTTAATAAATCATCTATTTTTAATTCTTTTTTTTCTTTTTTAGTATGAATTTTCAAAAGATTTCGATAACCTTGGTAGTTTTTCGCATAACAATAAAATGCTTTGTCTTCCCATAATAATTCTAATCCTATGATTGGTTTTATATTATTTTTTTGACATTCGTTATAAAATTCCATTGCACCATATAAATTTTCATCGACAATAGCGGCAGCAGTAAATTTGTTTTCTTTTAAAAAAACGATTAATTCTTCCATTTTAATTCTACTTTGTAATAGTGAATAGTCTGTTGTTATTTTTAAAGGTACATACATCATTACCACCCCACATTAATATCATTATATCATTAACATATTTCAAATAAAAGGCTCCCTACTAAACATATACAAGATGAATTCTCTATTTCCTTTTTTCTTTTTTTATTTGTTCTATTTTTTCCTTCCATTTTCTATACTTTAAGAGAAACATGAATTATGTTTGACTTGCCTTCTAAACAATGGTAAAATCGTTAAAGAGAAGCAAACTGGGAGGTGAATATTATGGCTAAAAACGTATCAACGAAAAAACCTTTATCTGTAAATTTAAGAAGTAAAGCTCTAAACGCAACGAAAAGTCGTCAGAAACCAAATTTGCAAAAGAAAACAATCCGTGGTGAAAAAGTGATTATTAGTGCAAGAGAAGCTAAAAAGGCAAATTAAAACTCCATTATCGGAGTTTTTTTATTTGTTCTTCATAGTTTTCATTTTGACAGATATAGGATCCGCTGACAATCATGTCAACCATTTCTTTTACATTAAAAATGGTTTCTTCGTTAATCCCCCCATCTATACTAATTTTAAAAGAATATTCTTTTCGGTAAGAAGATAACTCTTTTAATTTAGGAAGAATTGATTTTAGAAAGGCTTGTCCACCTAATCCAGGGACAACGCTCATGATCAAAATAAAATCTACCTCTTTCAAAAAAGGAATTACAAGATTAATTGGTGTATCAGGATTAAGTGCAATTCCTACTTTAATTTTCGCTTTTTTTAATACTTTTATCCATTTTGACACTTCTTTTGTAGCTTCTAGATGAAATGTAATCATTTCTGGCTTTTGTTTTATTGCTTCCATTATTTGAATATCTAAATCATTAGTCATCAGATGAATATCAAGTGGCTTTTGGCTTTTTTTTAATAATTTGGTAAGTTCTTTCCAATTTAAATTATTTTGTTCTACAAATGATCCATCCATTAAATCTACATGAAGATAATCAGCAGATGTTTGATTGATTCTTTCAATGGTTTCTTCTTTAGAATATTTGGACTTTAAATATGATACAGCTATTTTCATTTTTCGACTTCCTTTATTAAATCTCGATATGATTCATAACGATGAGTTGATATTTGGCCAGTTTGAACGGCTTCTTTTACACCACATTCATTTTCTTTTATGTGATTACAGTCTCGATATTTGCAAGAAATATCACCAAATTCCCAAAAGCTATTTTTGATTTCTGCTAGATGATATTCGGATAAATCTAATGCAGAAAAACCAGGAGTATCGGCGATGTAGCAAGAATCGATTTTAAAAAGTTCCGTATGTCTAGTCGTATGTACTCCTCGATTTAAGGCTTTACTAATAGGATTTGTTTTTAATTTTAAATTCGGTGCAAAACGATTTAATAATGTGCTTTTCCCTGCTCCAGTTTGACCCGTAACGACAACCACTTTCTGAGTTAATTTTTCTTTTAATCTTGATATTTCCTCATTTGTAAAAATGGAAATGCCAATTTTTTCATATTCTTCTTTTATTTTTTTCCATTCTTTTTCTTCTTCTTTTTTCATCAAATCTAATTTTGTAAAACATAAGACAGGTTCAATATGATTTAGAATAACCAGCGTTAATAATTTATCAAGTAAATAATAAGAAAATTGAGGTTCTTTCCAAGAAGTGACAATTAAAGCAATGTCTACATTGGCAATTCTTGGACGAGTTAAATGATTTTTTCGGGGTAATATTTTCATTATATATTGATTCTCGAAGTCTACTTCGCAGTAATCTCCTACACAGGGAATACATTTTTCTCGACGAAACTTGCCACGTGCGTGGCACTCAATTATTTTTTCATCGATTTGAACTGTATACAAATTACTAATAATTCGTATAATTCTTCCTGTTTTCATTAACACAATCCTGGTGTCGTACAAGGAGTATCTGTATCAGAAGGATCGGTTGCATCCTGTTCTGGTTCTTTGGCAACAGTAATAGTGATACTTGCTCCTTTCACAATCGGATCGCCTGCTTTTCTAGATTGCTTAATTACGATACCTTTTGTATGAGTAGTATCTTCTTGTTCCACGACATTGACTGAAATATTATAATCTTTTAAATAATCCTTTACATCATTAGCAGTATAACTTCCATCCGTAAAATCAGGGTATTTATTAATATTTGGAATATATAGGGTAATATGATCTCCTAAAGATAATTTGGTTCCCGCTTCTACCGATTGTCCAATTACTTTATTTTGCTCTGCATTTTCATCATCAGTATCTCTTGTTTCAATTAATACTTTTAGTTTTCCTTCTAATAATCCCTGGACATAAGTATAATCTTGACCAATATAATTTTCAACAGCTATTTTGGTATCTCCTTCGCTTAGATACAGAGTAACAGTTGTACCTTTGGTTCTTTTGCTTCCAATAATAGGATTTGTTTTCACAACTTTTCCTTCTGCAATTTCACTTGAAGCAACTGTCTCTATTACGTCAGAGACTTGGAACCCTTCATTTTGCAATTTTTGTACAGCTTCTTCTTCTGTTAAACCAACAATATCAGGAATGGTAATTTCTTTTTGATTGGTAATAGCAGGTATTAAAAGCACTACAGATGTTACAATGACAACTAAGCCTGTAAATATGGATGCTAAAACGATTAATACTTTATTTTGCTTTTTTAAATCATTTTTTGTTATTTGCTTTGCGATAGGTTCTTCCCCCTCTTTTTCCTCTTTCCCGATTTTCTCTTTTTTTTCTTCCTTTTTGGAAGTACTTTTTTTCGGTGTTTTGGATTCATCTATATTTTCTGGATATTCTAATTTAACTTTATCTTCTTTTTTTCTAGATTCATCTAAGCAACTTAGTAAATCTTCATGCATTTCTCTAGCATCGGCATAACGATTTTTAGGATTTTTGGCAGTGGAACGAATAATTATATTTTCAACACTTTGAGGCAGATCTGGCAATTCCTCCTTAATACTTGGTAAAGCTTCTTTTAAATGTTTTAAGGCAATTTCTACGGCATTATCTCCTTTATATGGCAATTTTCCCGTTAAGAGTTCATACATTAAAATTCCCATTGAATAAATATCACTTTGTAATGTGGAGCCCTTTCCATTTGCTTGCTCTGGAGGTAAATAATGAACGCTTCCCATCACCGAATTTGTTTGAGTAAGTTGCGTAGCATTCATGGCCATAGCGATTCCAAAGTCTGTTATTTTAATGACACCATTTTCTTGAATCATAATATTTTGGGGTTTAATATCTCGATGAATAATATAAGAATCATGAGCGACACTTAATCCATCACTAATTTGAAGCATAATGTCAATTACTTCGGGAATCGTTAGTTTACTTCGCTTTTTTAATAGTTCTTTTAAATGTTTCCCTTCAATATATTCCATAACAATATAATATTGATTATTATCTTCTCCAACATCATAAACTTCTACAATGTTTGGATGACTTAAACTACTGGCAGATAAAGCTTCTCTTTGAAAGCGGCGCACAAATTTTTCATCAGTTGCTAAATCTCCTCTTAATACTTTTACTGCTACATTTCGATCTAATATGGTGTCATAGGCTAAATATACATTGGCCATTCCACCTTCCCCAATTGATTTGATAATTTGATAACGATCACTAATCTTCTGCCCCTTCATAATCATAATTGTTCACCACTTTCTACCAATAAGTACGCAACCGAAATATTATCGGTGCCTCCTCTGGCATTACTTTTGCGAATTAATTTTATAATTTTTTCTTCCATTTCCAATTCAGAATCGTCCATTACTTTTTCAATTTGCTCATTGGTCAACATATTTGTAAGCCCATCGCTACATAGTAAAATTCCTTCAATATCTGTCTCCACATCAAAAATATCTAATTCTACTTTTTCACTGGCTCCTAATGCTTTCATTAAAACATTTTTTTTCGGATGATATTTGGCTTCTTCTTCTGTCAAATCTCCAGCTTGAACTAATAGATTTACTAAAGTATGATCTTTTGTTATTTTATGTAATTTTTTGTTTTTTAGGACATAACCAGAAGAATCTCCAATGTTTCCAAAAATCAAAAAATCTTTGGTATATAACGCTAAAACTAATGTGGTACCTAAGCCTTTTGAATCTGGATTTTCTTCAGCATATTCTAATATATTTTTATTTATTTCATTTACATTATCTGTAAGCCAATTTACCGCATCTAATTTGGAACCGATACTGCTAATACTGGTAAAACGTTTCCCTAAATGCGTAATTGCCATACTTGAAGCAACTTCTCCTGCACGGTGTCCCCCCATTCCATCGGCAACTAATAATAAATATTCATTATTTCCATTTTTTAAAATCGTGACACTATCTTCATTATGACTTCTCACTTTTCCTGCATCTGTTAAATAAAATGATTTCATTTTTCCACCTCTTTGCTTCTTAATTGCCCACAGGCAGCCGAAATGTTACTTCCAAATTCTTTTCTAATCGTTACATTTATTTTATTCTTTTTTAAGGTATCATAAAACTTCATTATTTGATTTTTACTACTTTTTTTAAATTCTAAATGATTTGTCTCGTTATATGGGATTAAATTTACATAAACATTTAATCCTTTTAATAAATTTGCTAATTCGATTGCATTTTCGATTCGATCATTTACATTATTTAGCATAACATACTCTATTGTAACCCGTCTATTGGTTTTTTTGATATATTCTGCGATTGTTTGCATTAACAAGGTTAAATTATACACTTTATTTACACCCATTAATTTAGAGCGCAAGTCTTGATTGGAAGCGTGAAGACTAATTGCTAAATTAATTTGAAATGGCTCTTCCATTAATCTTTTTATTTGGGGAACTAAACCACAAGTCGATAAAGTAATATGTCTTGCTCCAATTGCAATTCCTTTGGCATCATTGATTATTTTAATAAAGCGAAGAACATTTTCATAATTATCTAGTGGTTCTCCGATTCCCATAATAACCACACTGGAAATTCGTTCTTGAATGATTTTTTCAATTAATAGAATTTGACAAACCATTTCATAGGTTTCTAAGTTTCGAATTTTTTTTAGTCTACCCGATTCACAAAACGCACATCCCATATTACAGCCGACTTGACTGGATACGCAGACTGAATTTCCATACACTTGACGCATTAAAACCGCTTCAATATGTTCTTGATCATTTAGTTCTATTAAATACTTTTCTGTTTGTTTTTCTTTTTCTCTTTTGACTATTTTGGGCATCACAAAGCTAAAATCTTCTTTTAGCTGTTCTTGAATTTCTTTTTTGATATTAGACCAATTTTCCACGTTATTTTCGCGTTTTTGATATAGCCATTCAAATACTTGCGTTGCTTTAAAACTTTTTTCTTCTCGATTTAAAAAATAACTCACTAAATCTTCTTTGGTATAACTATAAATATTTTTCATAAACATCCCTTTTCATTATATCAAAAAATATTCATTCCGCATATTTATATTTGATGTTATAATAGGAAAACGAGGTGAACAAAATGATACGAATTTCCGATGAGGAATTATGGAATTTGATTTATCATGATGTTAAAATTGCCAATGAATTAGAGCTGCTTCTTTTCGATAATCAAAGGAAGAGAAACTATTGTTATCAAAAATATTGTACTGAAAAATTAAAATTAGAAAAATTGCAATTAAAAAAAGAAAAATTATGTGATATCATTCAAATTTTAAAAGATCAAATTTATAAAATTCATTTTAAAATAAGTAGCTACGAAATAAAAAAAATTTTTTTAGAACGACAAATAAAACATTTAGAAAGACTTTTAAATAACCCTGAGCTTCCTCTTGAAAAAAAAGAAAAAATACAACATGACTTAGAAAAAACATGGAGCAAAATGGAACGTATCTCTGCGAAACAATTGGATTGTCGTAAAAAGATTTCCTCATTCCAAAGTGAACGAAAGCAAAAAAAGAATGAATTAACGGAGCAAAAAAAGAAAATAAAAGAACAAGAAAGAATCATATCCCTCGAACTTCGTAATACTGTGGAATGGGATATTACTTTAGAACAACAGCGAACTGATTTCTATCAAAAAAGCTATGAAAATATTCATCAAAATCATTCTTTCCTTCAAGAAATGGTAATACGAGAGCGAGAACGAACTCGGCAAGAAACAAAAGAAGAAGCCAAAGAAAAAACAAAGGAAATATTAATTGGGGATGAAGAAATTTCCTTAGATCCTCCTGGATATGTAAGACGTCTTACAAAAGAAGAACGTGAAAAGTACAAATCAATAAATTAAAAAAGTATCTTTATGATACTTTTTTAATTAAGTTCTATTAATTCATATTCAGTCGTTCCGAGTCCTAATTTTTCAGCTGTATGAACGGTATGAATACCATGTTTTTCTTCCATTCTATTTATCAAAGAAGTCTTTTTTTCATCTTGGGAATTCATAATTGCATCATAACAGCATTGATCTAACGCTACAGGATCTAGACTTGCAAATATTCCAATATCTTTCATTTCTGGATCAGCTGGATGGTTACTACAATCACAATCAATGGATAAATTATTGGCAATATTAATATAGGCTATATTCTCTTTTTTTAGGTAATCAATTACACCTTTGCAGGCTTCAGCCATACTTTCTAAAAATCCATCTTGATCTTCTACATGATCCCACATCTCATTTGGATCTTTGGTAAAGCCAGCTGTGTGAATCCAAGCTTTTCCGTTACGAGAAGAAACTCCAATACTCATATTTTTGAGAGCTCCACCGAAACCACCCATTGGATGACCTTTAAAATGAGATAGCATTAACATAGAATCATAGTTTTTTAAATGATCACCTACAATATTAATCCCCTTTAAATGAAGTGAACCTTCAATTGGAATTTCTATTTCTCCATCCTGATCCATAATATCACATGGCGCTATTTCTAAAAAACCATGCTCTTCGATTGCTTTTTGATGACTTTCTGTGTCAAATCTTCTCCCTTTATAAGCAGTATTACATTCGACAATGGTTCCCTTTAACTTTTCTACTAAACCACGAATTAATTTAGGATTTAAAAAATTATGTCCACCTGGTTCTCCTGTTGATATTTTAATGGCTACATTGCCTTTTAGTTCGATGTTTAAAGCTTCATAAATTTTGATTAAACTTTCTTCACTAATTTCTTTGCTAAAATAAACTTTCGATTTTTCCATTTTATTTTCCTTTCATTTTAATATCATATCATTTTCCAGGGTCTATTCGTCAAGCTTTTTTAATTTTTTTCTGTCACAATGACACCATCATAATTATTACCTGATAAAACGGTATGGAAGGAACATTTTATTTTGAAATTTTTTTTGACTTCGAAATAATATATTTTATAATTTTGAAATAAGTAAGGATTGTTTGGGGAGTAAGATTTCAAAAATTCTAAATAATCTTCTAAGTTTAAATCGAGATTTTGCATGATTTTAGAATGAGGATATCCTACATAGCGAAAATGATAGTCTTTTTCCTTTTTAAATCGTTCTATAAATCCATAATCGCTCATAAAAACGCGGAAAATTTCACAAAGACCTT